>JAFSHG010000029.1 GCA_017440405.1 Clostridia bacterium | reverse complement strand
AGGTGATTTTGATTTTTCCCCTGCCTCTGGGAACTCTTACTCTGGTGCGGCATGAGGGACAACGGAAAATCTTGTGCTCCTTATCCGTCTTAAATCCGTTTTTGAAAAAAGAAATAAATTTATCCTTCATTCGTATGTAACGCATGTTCTCCGACTGCCTTCTGCTTATACTTCTTGAAAGCATCCTGAATATGGCAAAGCCAAACACTCCCATGGCTGCAAAACTCAAAATAAGCCCTGCAACGGCGGTTGCCTTAAAAGCGTTTAGTATGAAAGATAAAATAAGCAGTATGAATCCTGCAACGGTTAGAAACTTATTCAAAGAATCCGAACCTCGGGCATAAACTATGTATCTGCCTTGTAGGAACTGCAATAATTTCTGCTGCATAAAATTACACCTCAAAACTTAATTATTCTTGCTGCCTGCCGTTTGAACGGGCAATGTTATCTTGAACTCCGAGCCTTCGTTTTCCACGCTCTTTACGTTTATACTTCCGCCGTGGAGTCTTATTATTCGGCTCACTATTGAAAGTCCGAGACCGTTGCCGTCTTTACCGTGAGATTTATCAGCTTGAAAGAACTGCTCAAAAATCTTGCATCGGGTTTTTTCGCTCATACCTATGCCGTTGTCCGATATGGTTACCACGATGTCATGGTTTGGCTTTTGCAGCATTTCAACATTGATTTTACCACCGTTGTTTGTATATTTAATGGCATTATCAAGTAAGTTCAGCCACACCTGTGAAAGAAGATCCTCATCACCTGTATATGTTACGGGTTCAAGGTCTATGTCTATATCCATATTCTTATCATTCAGTTTTTGCATGACGAGCAGCACGCAACGGCGAATCTGCTCATCCAATTGAAATGACTTGGGGGATACAAGTATTTCCTGGCTGTTGAGCTTAGACATTTTGAGCATGTTCGATGTGAGATTGGAAAGCCTTGATGCTTCTTCCGATATCACGTGCGCATATTCCATGCGTTCTTCAACGGGTAGGTTTTCATCGCAGAGCAAATCCGCATATCCCTTTATGACGGCAAGCGGAGTTTTGAATTCATGGGATACGTTGGATACGAAGTCTTTTTTCAGCGTTTCCGTATTTCTCAACTCACGCGCCATTATATTGAAGTTGTTTTGCAGCGTGTTCATCTCTTTTATCTTGGTGCGAGATTGTATTTGCGTCTCAAAATCGCCGCTTGATATGCGTATTGTAGCTTGTATCAAATCGTTTAACGGGCTGGTTATACTCTTGGAGTACAAGCTTATCTGTATCCAAGAGAGCAAACAAACGATAAACGGAGAAAGAATCTCTTTAGCTGCTAACCCCAGTATTATCATGTCTTCTTCGGGAAACCCTATGAATATGAGCTTTACGAGTTGGTCGGAAATTACAAGCGCAAGCATAGAGGATATCAAGGCGATCATCACCACCAACGAAATGAGCTGTGAACTCATTTTTCTCACTCGTGAATCACCGCCTTGTAACCCAAACCTCTCACTGTTATGAGATCTATGGTGGGAATCATGGAGAGTTTTTCACGCACTCGTTTTACGTGCACATCCACGCTCCTTTGGTTTGTTTCGGAATCATAACCCCAGATTTCATCCATGAGCATTTGTCTTGTAAATATTTTCCCGGGGTAAGTTACCAGCTTGTGTAAAAGCCTGAATTCTTTCTGCCTGAGAATTATGCTGATTCCCTGATAAGAAACGGTGAGCGACGTTTCATCCAAGATGCAATCGCCTATTTTCAGTATGTTCCTATCGGTGATGTTTGCTCGTCTCAGGAGTGCTTCCACACGCAGGAGAAGTTCTTCCATATCTATGGGCTTTACCATGTAATCGTCTGCACCGTGTTTGAATCCCGTGCGCTTATCTTCAAAGGCTTCCTTTGCAGTTGCCATAAGTATGGGCTGGTCGTAATCAGCCTCACGCAGCGCAGCAGTAAGTTCATAACCGTCCATCACGGGCATCATCACATCCACGATGAGAAGATGAACGTGTTTAACATCCATGATATCCAAAGCCTGTTGACCGTTTTCGGCTTCCAGTGCATTATAGCCTGCACGTTTGAGGTAAACGCACATGAGATTGCGCAGACTCGCATTATCTTCAACAACGAGTATATTCAGCATTTTTGGTACCTCCTTGAAATCATCTCCGCATTGATTTTAGCACACTTTTATGTTAAAATAAAGCGATAAAGCAAAAAACATTAACGAGTATAAGGAAAAGAGGGAAAATCATGAAAGCGGTTATGGTACTTGCACTGTTGTTATGTGCAATGTTTCTTTGTCAGGGGTGCGAAGAACGCACTATGCAGGAGACTGAACTCATGTACATAGATTTTCTCAACACCGGGAAGTCAGACTGTTCCGTAATACGCATGGACGGTCTGTGCATAATGTGTGATACGGCAGAAGCAGACGACGGTGAATACATAAGCCGTCATCTGAAAGATTTGGGTATAGAGAGCATAGATTACCTGATAATTTCGCATTACGACCGTGACCACATAGGAAGTGCAGCAGATATAATACACGGTTTTGAGGTAAAAAAAGTCTATGCACCCGATTATCACGAGGATTCCCGAGAATACGAAGCACTCATGGCAGCCGTCCGTGATACAGATACGGAGATTTGTATCATGAACGAAGATGTTAAGATAAAGACAACACACGGTGAAATACTCATGAATCCTCCCGAATACGGACTTTACGACGATGACAACAACAACTCCGTGATAACGAGAATACAGTACGGCGAAACATCCGTGTTGCTTACGGGTGATGCATTAAAGTCCAGGCTCGGCGACTACATGAAAAGTGCAGATGAAGATTTTGACCTCATAAAACTGCCGCATCACGGCGACTATAATAAAAAACTGGCAGAAATGCTGGAAAAATCGGGGGCAAAATACGGTGTTGTGTGCGCAGATAAATCGCATGAAACAGTGGAAAAGAAACTGCTCAAAACGCTGGCAGAATACGGTGTTGAGGCATTTTTCACATCAAACGGAGATGCTTGTTTCATGTCGGACGGAAAGGTGATAACGCCATGCAGATAAGACGAATACGAGAAAACGACAGGGAAGACTACATATCGCTCGTAAAAACTTTTTACGATACAGATGCAGTGATGCATCCTATCCCCGAGAAATACATCACAGATACATTTCAAGAACTCATGCGATGCGATACATTTGCACGCTGCTATATCTTTGAACATGAAGGAAAAACAGCGGGATATGCCCTCACTGCCCGTACATTTTCGCAGGAAGCAGGTGGATTATGCGTGTTTGTGGAGGAAGTCTTTGTGCTGCCCGAGTACAGGTCTATGGGGTTCGGCTCGGAGTTTTTCTCATATCTTATGCGTGACGAACCCGATGTAAAAAGATTGAGACTGGAAGTGGAGGAGGAAAACCCACGTGCCATTGCACTTTATAAGCGTATGGGGTTTAATTTTCTGGAATATTTGCAGATGTATAAGGAAGTCTGATTTGGGTGCAGCCCGATGAAATTATAAATAAAATGTTTGCTTGACAGTTCCAAAAGTTAGTATTAAACTTAATAATGATTTCATGCAAAAATGTTTGTAAAGGGTCAAAACTCAGAAATCCATATAAAACGGAGGAATGGTTATAATGCGTAGATTTATTGCTTTCACCATGGCAATTCTCATGGCATGTATGGTATTTTCTGCTGTGTTTGCAGTTGAAGCCGAGGATGTCGTTATACTGGGTGATGTAAATGCGGACGAAAAGGTAAATACGGGCGATGCTACCATATTGTTGCGTCATTGTTCGGGAAACGGTATCATTGATGCGGAGCATATGCAGGCAGCAGATGCAAACAATGACGGACAAGTGAATACATCTGATGCCACATATATCTTGCGTGTGGCGGCGGGGCTTGAAGAAGTCATAATATTAGGCGGCGAACCCACCGAATTTACGGTTACATACACACATTCGCTTCCGGACGGCGTGCAGTGCATATTGCCCGAGGCAGATGTGGCAGAACCCGGTGTGAATTACACCATTGAGGAGGGGGCAATAGCGCAGGATTACACTTTTTGCGGTTGGCTCATGCAGGAAGACGGCAGCAATGTTTGGCGCAACTATCTGGTTGGGCAGTCATTCGTGATGCCCGCCCATGATGTTATACTGGTTGCAAACTTCACATACTCAGGAGATACACCGCCAGAGTCTAACAATCCCATAATACCTTCGGATGCTCCCACGGCAGAACCTACGGACGACCCAATAAATCCCACGAACGACCCGATAAATCCCACGGACGACCCGATAAATCCTACGGACGACCCAATAAATCCTACGGATGACCCCGTGGTAACTCCTACGGCACCATTGCCTACGGCTACTCCGAACGTGACCCCCACACCCGACCATACGGCGTACATACATTACCTGCCCGGCAGTGATGAAGAAAACGGCGGCGGCATAAAGGATGACGGATATATGCCTGACATACAGGTTATAGCAGGAGATTACGGCATAATATACAAGGATAAAATACCTCATTCCGTAACGCTTGTGGAGGGGGAAGAGGACGCATACGTATTCACACATTGGACGGATGAAGACGGGAATGTGTACTACCCGGGAGATATAATACATGTGGCGGAAATAGACGAGATAACGCTTACAGCAAACTGGGAAAACGGTTACAGAGTCCTTGCAGATGCGTCCGACATTGAACGATATGTTTTTGATGACTTGGATAACAAGGTTGCACTTTGTCAGGATATCGTGCTCGCCTATTACAATACCGAATACTTTTACCCCATAGGTTTTGACAGTGACGGAAGTACGTACAATAACATACTGTACGACGGACCTTTCACGGGAAAATTTGAGGGTGCAGGCTTTACCATTTATAATCTCACATGTGAGTATGCAAACAGTGAGATATGTTCCGCTTTCTTCTATATAAACCAAGGAACGGTATCAAACTTCACATTCAAGTTGAATCAGTTGTATGCTACGGGCAGGCTCATGGCAGGTATAGCATGTACAAATATGGGCGTTATACGAAATGTGGATGTCACTTGGTACAGGCGCACGGGTTATCATTATGCAACGGATGTAAATGCCGACATAACATCGTTTGACATAGAAAATGATGCACGTGTAGGCGGCGTGGCTGCCATAAATACGGGTACTATTGCAAACTGTAATGTGGATGAACTCACGCTGAAAGTTTGTCACGGCTATGCAGGCGGTATATGCGCATACAACACGGAAACGGGTGTTGTGGACAACTGCAAGTCGCGCAATGTGAAGATAACATTTGTTTACGATGCGGAAAATTACGAATACGGCGGATACGAGATAGACGGACTCATAAGCATGGACTTGGGCACTACCACAAACTCACAGGCAGTGGGCTTCATAGAAGTGCTTTCAGACACTTTCTGGGAGAATACGGATGAGGGAAATGCCGTATTGCCGCCCGTGCATGACTATGAGAGCAGACGCAAAATGAAAAAGTAAAAGTAAAAGTATATACAGCAAAAAAAGAGGAGCGGATTAAAAATCTGCTTCTTTTTTTACTCAACACCGCTTTGCATACATGTCTGCACAATGCGACTTTACATTTGCAATCTGGGCATTTCTGTGATATTATGAATGGGGCGAGAGCGGAACTGATTTCACGATGAGTAAAATCGCCTCAATATCATCATGATGAAATAACAGCAAAGGGATATAATATGTTTGCAAAAGTAAGAAGCCACGGTTTGCGTGGAATAGAGGGATTTCCCGTAAACATAGAGGTGGATGTGTCGCACGGAATGCCCATGTACAGCACGGTGGGACTTCCCGATGCGGCAGTCAGAGAGTCCAGAGAAAGAGTACAGTCAGCCATAAAAAACAGCGGATTTGCATACCCGTATGAGCGTGTGGTCATAAATCTTGCGCCTGCCGATATGCGTAAGGAAGGGTCGTTGTATGACCTTGCCATTGCATTGGGCATCTTACGTGCTACAGAGCAGCTCAGAAGTGACAGGCATGAGAGTTTTGTCATACTGGGCGAACTTGCGCTGGACGGAACGGTGAGACCCGTAAACGGTGTATTGCCCATGGTTATAGACGCATATCAGTGCGGAGTTTCAAACTTCATTCTGCCGCAGGAAAATGCAAACGAGGTTGCATACATGGAGGGAATAAACGTGTATCCTGTGGGGAGCTTGAAACAGACGGCAGATTTTTTGAACGACAGAAAAGACATAGAACCCATGCCGCTTCGACATTGGACATTGGAAACGGGCGGATTTTCCAAGAACGATTTTTCTCTCATACATGGACAGACGGGGGCAAAGAGAGCAGCGGAAATTGCAGTTGCAGGTTCGCATAATATGTTGCTTGTGGGCACTCCGGGTTCGGGTAAAACCATGCTTGCAAAGAGTATTCCGTCCATAATGCCCGACCTCACAAAACAGGAATCAATAGAAATTACAAAAATACATTCAGCAGCAGGTGCTTTGAAAAGTTGGGACGGACTGGTAAAAGAAAGGCCGTTTCGGAGTCCGCATCACACCGCATCTGCGCCGTCACTTGTGGGCGGCGGTACAAAGGCGGTGCCGGGTGAGATAAGTCTTGCCCATTACGGGGTATTGTTTTTGGACGAGTTCCCCGAGTTCAAGCGTGATGTGCTGGAAGCAATGCGTCAGCCGTTGGAGGACGGAGAGATAACGATATCGAGGGCGGCAGGAAAGGCAACATACCCTGCGGATTTCATGCTCATTGCTGCCATGAACCCTTGTCCGTGCGGAAATTACGGCTCAAAACATACGCCGTGCAGATGTACCCGTTCCGAGATAAAAAAATATTTGCAGCGCATATCGGGTCCCATGCTCGACAGAATAGATATACATGTGGAGATGAACGAAGTTGAATTTTCGGAATTGCGCAGTAAAGCGCATGAGGAGAGCAGCGACAGTATAAAAAAACGCATAAACAGTGCCAGATATGCACAGCTCACTCGGTTTGAGGGTACGGGAGTGTATGCAAACGCACAGATGACGAATGAAATGTTGCGTGACTTTTGCACTCTCACGTCCGAAGCCGAAAAACTCATAGAAATGGTTTTCAGCAGACAAAATCTGAGTGCAAGAGCATATAACAGACTCTTAAAAGTGACAAGAACCATTGCAGACATGGACGGAGAGGAAAAAATCCGTCCCGAACATGTAGCGGAAGCATTACAGTACAGAAGTGTAATAAACAAGTATTGGGGTGAGTAAGAGAATGAACTATGACAGCATAGATATATATGAATTGTGGCTGGGATTGAAACTCTCGTCTGCAAGGCGTTGCACGCAGCTCATTGGGGAATACGGGAATGCAAAGACTGTTTTTGAGAATATAGAAAGCGTGAGAGCATCGCACAGAAATATTATTACGGATACGGTGTATGATTCGCTTTGCAGCGAAACTCCCGAGGCTTTGCACGAGCGTTTGCGCAGGAGTGTTGTCAAACTTAAAATAGATGTCATCATGAAATCACATGCTGAATATCCGAAACTCTTGAAGCAGTGTGATGACTCACCAAGCGTACTCTTTGTGCGAGGCAGATTGCCCAAAGATGACGTGCATACCGTGGGCATAGTGGGTACACGCAATTATTCCTCATACGGTGCGGAAGTTACGGACGCATATGCACACAGCATATGTAAATACGGCGGAGTTACCGTTTCGGGACTCGCCATGGGTATAGATACCGTGGTAGCCAAAAGTTCATTGCGTGCTTCCGATAATGAATGTGCAACCGTGGCGGTTTTAGGCAGCGGCATAGATATTCCCACCCCCGACGATAATGCAAAACTGTATTACAGCGTCATAGAGCGTGGTGCCGTGGTATCACAGTTTGCCCCCGGGGTTCATGCCACAAGATACACATACCCCATGCGAAATAAAGTCATTGCAGGCATGTCGGAAGTACTCATTGTGACGGAAGCAGGCGAAAGAAGCGGTGCGCTCATTACTGCACGGGCTGCCATAAATTATAACCGCAAGGTGTACTGTGTCCCCGGCAGAATGGTTGATGCGTCGTATGCGGGTTCAAACGCTTTGCTTCAAAACCGTGAGGCAGAACATATCCCCGATGTGGAGAACTTTTACAGAAAAGTCTTTTTGGGAAAAGAAGGCACACAGAATACACTCTTTGATGAACGGAGAACAGTAATTTCAAGCGAAAATAAGCCGAAAGTCAGTGCCGAAAAAGAACAAATGTCTAAAACGGGACTTGACGAGGCGGAGGAAAAAATTTATAATGCATTGAAGCAGGGCGAAAAGAGCTTTGAAGAACTCTGCTCAATTATAGATATATCTGCACCGCAAATGAACTTGAAACTCACTATGATGGAGCTTTCGGGAATCATAGTGCAGATGCCGGGAAGAATCTATAAACTGCACATATAATATTGTAATACATGCAATAAACTGCATGACGGAGGTATAATGGAAAGTATTAAATCCGATGCGTCAAAAAAGTCAACGGCAAAAAAGACCGTTAAAAAAACTGCTGCAAAGACAGCGGCAAAGAGCAGCGTAAAGAGCGGTGCAGACCTTATAATAGTGGAGTCCCCTACAAAGGCGAAGAAAATATCCAAGTTTTTTAAGGGTAAGTACACCGTAATCGCATCAAACGGACATGTGCGGGATTTGCCAAAGAGCAATATAGGTATAGACCCCGAAAACGGTTTTGCCCCCAAATACATCACGGTAAGAGGCAGGGGCGAGCTTTTGGATAAGATAAGAAAGAGTGCAAAGACGGCAAAACATGTATATCTTGCTACCGACCCTGACAGAGAGGGAGAAGCAATATCATGGCATTTAGCTGCCATACTCGGATTGGATGATGCGTCAAAATGCAGAATAGAGTTTAACGAAATAACAGAAACAGCAGTGAAAGCCGCCATAAAAAATCCACGTGCCATAAACATGAGCCTTGTGGACGCACAACAGGCAAGACGAGTGCTTGACAGACTTGTGGGCTATAAGATAAGCCCCATACTTTGGCATAAGGTGAAATGGGGACTTTCTGCGGGCAGAGTGCAGTCGGTGGCAACAAGAATGATTTGCGACAGGGAAGATGAGATAGCAGCCTTTGTTCCCGAAGAATACTGGACGGTGACTGCACTTTTGGATTCTTTGAACTCAAAAAAGCCTATACAGGCAAAGTATTACGGTAAAAACAACAAAAAACAGGATATTAAAACTCAGCAGGAAGCAGATGAGATAGTAAGCATTGCCCGCAGCGGCAAGTTCAACATTACGGATATAAAAACCACCAGAAAGTCCAAACATGCTCCCGCTCCGTTTACCACAAGTATAATGCAACAGGAAGCATCCAGGAAATTGGGCTTTACATCGGAAGTTACCATGAAAGTGGCACAGGATTTGTATGAAGGAGCGTCTTTTGATGCAGGTCTTATAACATACATGAGAACGGACTCGGTGCGAGTTTCCACAGAAGCACAGACGGCAGCACTTGAACTCATAAGAAGCAAGTATGGTGAGAACTATGCCCCCCAGAAGCCTAATTTTTACAAGGGCAAGAGCAATGCACAGGATGCTCACGAGGCCATTCGCCCCACTAATCTGAAAAACACGCCGCAGCTCATAAAAGATAAACTCACGGCTCAACAGTATAAGCTGTATAAGCTCATATACGAACGTTTTGTGGCAAGCCAGATGTCGGACGCTCAGATAGACAGTACAACGGTGGTGTATGATGTGGATTCGCTCACTTTCCGTACGGCAGGTCAGAGAACGGTGTTCGACGGCTTCTTGGCGGTATATAACGATAATGCAGATGAAACACGGGATGTTGCACTGCCTGCACTGGAGGTAGGCGAAGTGTTGACTCCCACAGAGGTAAAGGGTGAACAGCACTTCACTCAGCCCCCCGCACGGTACAATGACGCAACACTTGTAAAGGCAATGGATGATTTGGGAATAGGCAGACCGAGCACCTATGCCCCCACAATATCCACTATAATCGCACGAAACTATATAAAGCGAGAAAAGAGAATACTCTATCCCACAGAGCTTGGAATGATAGTTACCGATATCATGAAAGCCAATTTCAGCGATATAGTGAGCTATGAGTTCACTGCCGATATGGAAGAAAAATTGGACCATGTGGCAGAGGGCGAGATTGCATGGAACAAGTTGGTGGGAGAGTTTTACGAGCCGTTTGAAAAGACGTTGAAGGTGGCGGAAGCGTCCATTGAAAAGGTGAAACTGGAGGATGAAGTTTCAGACGTGCCGTGCGATAAATGCGGTGAAATGATGGTGTATAAGATGGGAAGGTTCGGAAAGTTTCTTGCGTGTCCGAACTATCCCGAATGTAAAAACACAAAACCCATCGTGGTCAAGATAGATACTCCCTGTCCCAAGTGTGGTGCAGCCCTCATAAAGCGTACCACAAAGGGCAAGGGCAAAACTTTCTTCGGTTGCGAAAAATATCCCGAATGTGACTTCACTTCATGGGATATGCCGCTTATTGAAAAATGCAGTGTTTGCGGCGCATACATGGTTCAGAAAGTGTTTGGAAGAAGCAGGTTCAAACTCTGCTCAAACAAGGACTGTGCATCGCATAAGAAGCGCAATGAATCAAAGGGAGAAACGGAAAAGAATGCGGATTAAGGTAGTAGGAGCAGGTCTTGCAGGCTGTGAGGCGGCGTATCAGATTGCAAAACGGGGAATTGACGTTGACTTATATGAGATGAAGCCTGCAAAGCGTACTCCGGCACATAAGTCCGATTTGTTGTGCGAACTGGTCTGCTCAAACTCACTGCGAAGCAACCGATTGGAAAACGGTGCAGGGCTTTTGAAAGAGGAATTACGGAGACTGGATTCTCTCATAATGCGTGCGGCGGACATGACATGTGTGCCCGCAGGCGGTGCTTTGGCGGTGGACAGAGTTTCTTTCTCAACACTGGTCACAAATATTATCCGCTCCGATAAACATATAAATGTGATTGAGCATGAAGTGAGTGATATAGTCTATACGGAAGATGAACCCATGATTATAGCCACAGGCCCTCTGACAGAGGGTGCACTCCTTGACTCCATTGAAAATGTGATGGGAGAAGGACTGCATTTTTTTGATGCGGCAGCACCCATTATAAGCGGTGAGTCGCTTGACATGGACATAGTGTTTGAGGCATCACGTTATGAGCGTGGGAGCGATTACTTAAACTGCCCCATGGACAGGGATGAATACTTTAACTTCGTACATGAGCTTATAAATGCCGAGACTGCAGTGTTGCACGGTTTTGAGGACAAGTCCGTTTTTGAAGGGTGTATGCCCGTGGAAACCATGGCAAAGCGCGGTGAGATGACACTGGCATTCGGGCCTCTCAAACCCGTGGGACTTGTGGACGAGCGTACGGGAAAACGCCCCTTTGCGGTGGTTCAGTTGCGCCGTGAGGATAAAGAGGGCAGGGCATACAACATAGTGGGTTTCCAAACCAATCTGAAATTTCATGAGCAGAAAAGAGTTTTTTCTCTCATACCCGGTCTTGCAAATGCGGAATTTTTAAGATACGGCGTGATGCACAGAAATACTTTCCTGGATTCACCGAGAAAATTAAATCCCGCAACATACGAGGCGTTAAATACTCCCGGACTTTATTTTGCAGGTCAGATAACGGGAGTAGAGGGGTATGTGGAGAGTACGGCAAGCGGTTTTGTAGCAGGTGTGAATGCCGCCCTGAAACTTCTGGGTAGAGCGGAGATAGATTTTACCACACAAACTGCTCTGGGTGCACTCTCACACTATGTGGGCGAATATGCAGGGCATGACTTCCAACCCCAAAATATAAATTTCGGTCTCATTGATTCGCTCGAAAGAAAAATAAGAAATAAACAGGAGAGATACAGGGCGATAGCAGACCGTTCTTTGGAAAAAATAGAAAGTATTGGAAAAATTCTCCTGAACTGAATATTAAAGTTTTGTAAAAAGCGTAAAATGTGAATCTTTAAGGTTTATAGACACAGCGTAAAATGATATGATTTAGAGTATGCTTTTATGCATTTGTAAAGGCATACACGGAGGTAGAAAATGGTTGAATTCAAAGGTACCACCATACTTGCCGTGAGACGGGACGGAAAGTGCGCAGTAGCAGGTGACGGACAGGTCACGCTGGGCGAATCTACCGTCATGAAACACAAGGCTCGGAAAGTACGTCGGATACATGACGGAAAGGTAGTAGTAGGTTTTGCCGGGACAGTGGCGGATGCCTTTGCTTTGGAGGATAGGTTTGAAGCCAAACTTTCAAAGCATGGCGGAAACTTAAAACGCTCTGCCGTGGCACTTGCACGGGAGTGGAGGGCAGATAAAGTGTTGAGAACTTTGGATGCTCTGCTCATTGTGGCGGACGATAAGGACACGCTCATAATCTCGGGAAGCGGAGAAGTGATAGAACCCGACGACGGTGTTGCCGCCATAGGTTCGGGGTCCATGTACGCACTGGCCGCTGCAAGGGCTCTCATGAAGCACAGTACGCTTTCTGCATCTGAGATTGCGCGTGAGTCGCTGCTCATTGCGTCGGATATATGCGTTTATACCAACTCTAATATAAGTGTGGAGGAAGTTTGATATGTTGACACCTCGTGAAACAGTTGCAGAGTTGGATAAATACATAGTGGGACAGGACAATGCAAAGCGTGCCGTTGCCATAGCTCTGCGCAACAGGTACAGACGCTTATGCGTTGCAGACGGTATGCGTGACGAGATCTTCCCGAATAACATCATCATGATGGGACCCACAGGCGTGGGAAAGACAGAGATAGCAAGACGGCTTGCAAAGATAGCGGAAGCACCCTTTGTAAAGGTGGAAGCCACCAAGTTTACCGAGGTCGGATATGTGGGCCGTGATGTGGACTCCATGATACGTGATTTGGTTGAGGCCTCCGTGAAGATGACGACGGAACTGAAAAAGAAAGAGGTGTATGAGGCAGCTTGCGAGGATGCAGACAGGAAGATAATAAAGTTGCTTCAAAACTCGGAGGAAGAAGAACCGTTCCTCACTCCCGAGATTACAAGCCTGACGGAATTGATTGAACGATTCAGACAGGAAGAGGGAAAAAGCCGTGAACTCGTATCATCCGACGGCGAGGAGATAATACGAGATGCCGCAGAAAGGGAAAAGCGAATTGACGAGCACTTGCGGAAGATTGAAGCGGATTACAGGGCAGGACTGTTGGAAGATAAGATAGTGGAACTTGTAACCGAAAAATCGCAGTTGCCGGGCGGTGATACCGTAATGGCGGTGGGCTTGGACATAGATGCAGGCGGTCTGTTCGGAAGTCTTTTGCCGAAACAACGCAGGAAAATGCAGGTCACGGTGAAAGAAGCACGCAAAATACTCATAGATGAGTATTCGGAAAATGCAGCAAGCAGTGAGGATACCATATCCGCTGCCATAGAGCTTGCAGAGGAAAAAGGCATTGTATTTATAGATGAGATTGATAAAATCGCAGGAAAAAGCAATGCAAACGACCATGATGTATCCCGTGAGGGTGTGCAGAGGGATATTTTGCCCGTGGTGGAGGGGTGCAGTGTAAAGACAAAGTACGGTTTTGTGAAAACACATCACATACTGTTCATTGCAGCAGGTGCTTTCCACCTATCCAAAGTTTCCGACCTCATACCGGAGCTTCAAGGCAGATTTCCCATACGTGTGGAGCTTTCCTCACTTACGGAGGAAGATTACAAACTGATACTCACACAGCCGCAAAATGCAGTAATAAAGCAGTATACTGCACTTTTAGCTGCTGATAATGTATTTATAGATTTTGATGATGAGGCCATATCCCTCATTGCAAAGTATGCTGCGGAATTCAATGACAGTTGTGAAGACATAGGTGCCAGACGACTTCACTCTGTACTTGAAAAACTGCTGGACGATGTGTTGTTTTGCGCAGGCGAAAATGCAGATAAACCGCTGAATCTTCATATAACGGGCGAATATGTGAAGGAGCATGTGTCAGGTGACTTTGGTGCAATGCAGCCTGACAAATACATTGTGTAGTAAATAAAACACGATACGGGTTTTCCTGTATCACGGAGGTAGAAATGAGAAAATCCTTACTGCTTATCCTTGCTCTGTTGCTGATAGTACTTTCAGCGTGCGGAAAGGGAGATAAGCCGAACGAACAGTCAAAAAGTGACGACAGCTTAGAATCAACAGTAAAGGACACTAATTCAGACACAGATTTTAATTACGGGGAAGGCACAGCTTCCTTTGAAGCGGTAATAACGGAGACGGAAGAACCCACAGCGGCACCCACTCCCACACCGTATCCCACAGATGATATAAAAGAGTATGATAACTACGGCTTTACATACTCTGAAAAGGTACAGCTGAAAAATGAACCTCGTGACGACGGCTTTGTACACAAGGAACTTGAAGTGGGCACCGAATTGCACATGACGGGCAATGCAGGTGACGGATGGTACATGGTGGAAGCGGACGGATTGCAAGGATTCATAAAGCGCAGCGAAATAGCTATCGCAAAGGGCTATATAAATGCTGACGAAGTAAGACTCCGTGCAAAGGCAAGCACATCATCCGATGTGAAGTCCGAAATGGCACAGCAGACGGAACTCGTGATAATAAGTCGCTCGGATGACTGGTATAAAGTAGTCCTTACGGGTGATATGCAAGAAGGGTATGTGCATATAGATTATGTTTCCTACTTTAACGGATACATAACAGCAGACGATGTGAGACTGAGAGAGGCGCCAAACACCGAATGTGAGACCAAAACCCGAATAGAGCAGGGCAAGAAAGTTTCCATAATAACCGAATACAACGGTTGGTATAAAGTAACCGTGGGAGAATACACGGGCTATATGTCCAAAGATTACATTGAGTATTCGCCCAGTGTAAAGAAAGTGGATAAAGAGCGCGGATACCTTCTGGAAAACGGCGTGAACTTCCGTGAAGGTCCGTCCACCGAATGCCTTTCGCTCGGAAAGCTCGCAAAGTTTGCACCTGTGTACATTACGGGTGAAACGGACGAATGGTACAGGGTTCTGTACAATGAAAAAGAAGGCTATGTAAGCCGTGACTTTGTAGAAAAGGGCAGACTGATTGTGTATGTAACAGGTCAGGATGTGAACCTCAGAGCAGGCCCCGGAACGAATACTGACCTTCTCACAAAGGTGAGACAAAACAGCAAGTTTGAGATAATAGGCAGCAGCGGTGAGTGGCTAAAAGGCGTGGTAAACCATAATACGGGTTATATCCGCAGCGACTATCTGAGCGATACCACTGTAAACGGCGGTAAAAAAACAAATGAATTTACATCTGCCGAAATAGCACTTGCAGCCAAGGTGGTTTATTTGGAAGCAAGGGGCTATGGCACGGAAGCGTACAGAGCAGTGGCAAATGTCATATATAACCGTGTAAAGAGCCACAGGTTCCCCAACACCGTAAAAGGCGTGGTATTCCAGTCCGGTCAGTTTTCCGTTACATGGAGTTCCAAGTTTGACAGAACAACACCGAGCTCCGAGGCATATGAAGCCACAAAGGATGTCCTCAATGGAGGAATAAGACCTTTGCCGTTCAATGTACTTTTCTTCCATGCCTCCTATCTGGGCAGAAACTGGGGAAGTGAAAAGCAGTTTTACAAAACCATTGGCGACAATTCATTTTTCAGATATGTAGGATAAAACTCGAAAAATGAGAGAGAATGCTCAGTTCCCTCAATGACAGTTTTTGAAATTCAACAGAATACGTAACCTACCGACGGGAAAGGACAGAGAATATTTTATGCTCTCTGTCCTATTTCTTGATAATACTGACTGAAAATTATTTACTCACCTTTCGGACGGGGCGGTGAAAAGCTCTAAGAACATCACCCTTTTGTTATTCCCGAATAACAAAGGCAAATAAGGGAATAATACCCTTATGAAGTATAGATTTTTTTACACAAAACCCGTAATTATAATCCTGTGTTGCGTCGCAATGAGCATATTGTGCATATGTGTTGTGCTCGTGGTGTTGACGCACAAAAACAACAGTAAAACAACGGATGATGTATTGCGCATAACGGCAGATACAAATGTATGCGTCGTGACGAAATACTCGTGCGGACACATGGCACAGTATACTACGAGTGAGTATACGGGTTATACGGAAGATATGTTGAGACAAATTGCAAATTGCAAGATTACATGCTTTTCGATTGATAAGGTAACGATGGAGTTTTCCACCGAAAAGTGTTGCGAAAATCATTTCTTGCTCATGCTTGCAGCGGAAAACACGCTTGCCATATTCTCCACGGATAAGAAGCCTCTTGCTGATGCACAGATTATGGAGATAGTATTTGAAACCTCAGTGATATCGGAAAATGAGTACATGCGATTAAAACAGGGCATTATATTTGATTCATTAGAGGAGATAAACTCCTATATTGAGAGTATGGAAACGTGAAAAAGAGTAGGTAAGAATTAGGTATGCCAATATCACCCTTGCAATCTGTTCCTGCAACCTCACATTCTCCTCACGGAGGCCGTTATCAGCGGTGTTTTGCGACTGTACAGGCTTCTCCTCTGCGACCGCTGCCGTCTTTTTCGGTGTAGGCTTTTTCAGCTCTGTGTCAGGCTGCTGCTCGGGCTGTGAATTGCCCTTCGTGTCGGCGGTCT
>JAFSHG010000028.1 GCA_017440405.1 Clostridia bacterium | reverse complement strand
TGTATAAAGATATTTTCCGCATGTATGCCCTGTGCACAAAGTTCACGTGTGAAGTCCGAAAGTGCATGATAACTCGCATTGGACGCCAGATAATAAGCAGGTATGTATTCGCTGTCATCAAACGGCGCATACGGATACACGAGTATTGCTACCGCCTCACCCGGCATTTCTGACGGTATGAAATATATGTCCTCAAAACCGTATTTATGAGCAATCTTCTCTGCCACATCGTTTACGGTCATACAGCCTCCTTGAAGCCCTTGCCGCAAATGTCGCTCGTGTTGGTAACAACTACGAAAGCCTTGCTGTCCAATTCCTTTACGAATTTTTTAAGCAACATGGTCTGGTGTCTGTTCAAAACCAATATCATAAAGAGTTTTTCCTCATCGTTATATGCACCTTTGAACGAATGACTGACTGTTGCGCTTCTGTTTAACGTATGTGTTATGAAATCGCATATTATTTGTTCGTGTTCGGGCTTTATGATGACAGTACAACATTTGGAAAGGTTTATACTTTCGAGTATGGTGTTTACAAAGAATACTTTTGCCACAAAACCCACCACACAGAAAAGCCATGTCTCTATACCGAATACGAAAAAGGCAGCTCCGACTATCGCACAGTCCGCTATAAAAAGTGCACGGGAAATATTTACATTTACATATTTTTTTATTATCATAGCGATAATGTCCGTGCCGCCTGTGGAAGCGTCCACATTGAAAAGTATTGCACTGCCTGCCGCTGTGAGGAATATGGCAATCAAAAGCTCCAGAAAAGGTTCATCTGTAAGCGGGCTTTTCATGGGATAGACGAACTCTAAAAGGTAGGTTAAAACCGATTGCAGAGTGCAGCAATATACGGTTTTTACTCCGAATCCTTTGCCCACAAAAACAAAACCCACCAACATGAGTGCCATATTTATGATGAGGGTGTATGTTCCGGGTGAAAATTTAGTTACGGCACTGAGTATCACTGACATACCGCTCACACCGCCTGTTGAGAAATGATTGGGAAACTTAAAAAAGTAAATGCCCACAACAAATAAGAGCGTACCGCCCGTCATAAGTAAAAAGTTTTTCAGCTTATTCCACATGTACAAGTCCTCCTAATCGGTTAGGTTTTATCTTACCATATAATATTATGTTGTCAACCGACAAATAAAAAATATATATTAAAATAAGCCTTGAAAATAAATGGACAAGTATTATAATAAGGTTGTACATGGCAAGTGGTCATGTAAAAAAATAATCGTTGAAGGAGATTTCAAGATGAAGAAGTTTTTATGCCTCATCCTGTGCTTGGCTTGTGTACTTTCAGTAATGAGCTGCACAAAGGACAACACAGACAAACCCGCAGACACTGACACAGGAAAGTCAGAAGCAGAAGAAAAGCTGAGTGTAACAGCTGTTGTTGCAGGTACATTGGGCGACCGTTCTTTCTATGACAGCGCAGCAGAGGGCCTTGAAAAGCTGAACAAGGATCATGGCGTTATCACAAATGTTTTAGAGTGCCAGAACGATGCTTCCATGTACAAGACACAGCTCGTAAACGCTGCTGAAACAAGCGATTTCGTAGTAGCAGTAGGTTGGGAGTTCTGTGATGCACTTCCCGAAACAGCAGATGAGTATCCCGATACGAAGTTCATCTATGTTGATGAAGCTATAGAGGGCAAGGACAACATCATGAATATCAAGTATGCTCAGAACGAAGGTTCATTCCTCGTAGGCTACATTGCTGCAAAGATGAGCGAGACAGGCAAAGTAGGTGCTGTGGGCGGCATGGACAATGACACCATAAACGACTTCCTCACAGGTTTTGAGCAGGGCGCAAAATATGCAAAGAAAAAGATTAAGGTTCTCAAAGCATATGCAGGCGATTTCGGTGATCCCGCAAAGGGAAAAGAGTGTGCTCTCTCTCTGTATGACAAGGGTGCAGACGTCATATTCCAGGTAGCAGGCAAGACAGGCGAAGGCGTGTTTGATGCAGCTGAGGAAACAGGCAATTATGCAATCGGTGTTGATGCAGACCAGAAGTACATAAATGATGATGTAATTATCTGCTCTATGAAAAAAGAAGTAGGTAACTCCATTTATGATGCAGTGGTTGAATTTATGGAGAACGGCACATTCCGTGGCGGCGAGACAATTGTAACAAACATGGCTCAGGGCTACATTGATGTAGGTTACGGCGAAGAAGGCTCAAAGCAGCAGGTTCCCGATGATATAAAGGAAAAGATTGAAGAGATTAAAGCGCTCATCGTAGAGGGTGAAATCGTTGTGGAAACCACACGCAAATAATCTCGGATAAACATTTAAACCTAAGGGGAGTTCCAAATACGGGACTCCCTTTTTTCTATGACAAACAGGAAACGTGCAGATAAAATAATAATGTGGAAAATAAAGAAAAATTACGGTTTTCTATTGACCGAAGCAAAAAAAACTGCTATGCTAAAAACAGTCGCATCGGGAGTGAAATGTATGCTTGAAAAATGGAAAAGTTTATGCGAGAAAAAACCGCTGCCTTGGTACGCCATAACGGCAGTTGATATCCTTATAACGGGGCTTGTCCTTGTTATTTTTGCGCTGTTTCATCATGTGATACCGCATGCGGGACGGCCGCTCGGCAGTACCATGGGCACAGTACAGACACCTGCCCCCACATACACCATGTCCACCGTGCAGCCTTACGGTACTGCGGATGTGATGCCATCTTCTGCGGCTACACCTGCCCCCACATATGCGGTGGGTGACTTCACGGGGACTTTTCCAAACTACGATACGGGAGTCGGTGCGATTTACAGTTACCAGTCGGACGACTTGAAAGTGGCGATAACAAAAGGCTACGGCACAAATTCTGCATATCTTGTTGCCGATGTGTGGGTGAGAAATATAAAAAATTTCGGTACAGCTTTTGCAGGTGACAGGTATGGCACAGGCATAACAGAATGGCCGCTCCAAACGGCAAATTCCGTAAACGCCGTATTTGCAGTCACGGGCGACTATTACGGTGCAAGGAATGAGGGGCTTGTCATACGAAACGGTACCCTTTACAGGAGCAGTCTTACGGGTGACACATGTGTAATATATGCAGATGGCTCTATGGAAACACATGAAAGCGGCAATTTGAATTTGGATGAAGCCGTTAAAAGAGGAATATGGCAGGGGTGGAATTTCGGCCCTGAACTTTTGCGTGACGGGAAGGCTATTACCGATTTTACAAGTCCGTTGCGTGGTGAAAATCCTCGCTGTTCCATGGGATATTATGAGCCGGGGCATTACTGCTTCATAGTGGTTGACGGACGGCAGGAAGGTTATTCCGACGGCATGACGCTGGAAGAATTGTCTGCAATATACGCAGCAAAGGGATGCAAGACAGCATATAATTTGGACGGCGGGCAAACCGCAACCATGATTTTCCAAGGTCAGATAATAAACTCTCCGTGTGAGGGCGGAAGAAGAAGCAGTGATATAATTTGCTTCTTTGGAGGTGCACAATGAGCAAGAAAGAACTTTTTGATATAGTGACTACACACGGTTCCATAGTTTTGGGCATCGTATTTCTTGTACTTGTCAGATTGGATATGATAAACCCTGCAATGAACT
Source organism: Clostridia bacterium (assembly GCA_017440405.1). GTDB lineage: Bacteria > Bacillota > Clostridia > Christensenellales > CAG-138 > RGIG3141. The sequence continues at coordinate 13,850 of JAFSHG010000028.1, read as the reverse complement.
TTGTGAGCAGCTCCGAGGGGCAGTTTTTGCTCACGATATTTTGCATATTCGCACTCATAACATCGGTGAAAAACGCAGCCGGAATACATAAGCAAAGGCTCAAAAATTGGAAAGAGAAAAACCGGAAGCCGTAATTACAAGGGGACTGTGGAATGAAACGCTATGCATTGATATTTTATGCGCTGACGATTTTCTTTTTGCTTGCAGCATGTGGGGAAAATACATCTACCCAAACGCCCGCTTCGCCACCATCGGAAACTGTGACGGGATGGGACGGAGAACAAACAGCGTCCACTTTGGAAATAACAGAAATAATGCCGTCCAATAAGGCAACGATAATGGACTCATTCGGCAATTTTTCGGATTGGATAGAAATTCAAAACACGGGGAGTATTCCGGCTGTTCTCTCCGATTTTTACATAACAGACGACATTGAAAATATGCAAAAGGCGAAACTCCCTGAAATTACGCTTGATTCGGGGGAGTATGCAATTTTGTTTGCATCCGACACGGAATGTGTGAACGGTGATGAAATTCATCTTCCTTTCAAACTGTCCAAGGAGGGTGAAACCGTATTTATTACTCGTAATGACGGTACTCTGGTCAGCACCCTTTCATATGAGAATATGCAGAGTGATATGTCCGTGTGCAATGACGGCAAAGTTACGCAGTTTGCCACGCCTATGTTTTCAAATGATGATGCAGGTTATGCTGCTTTCCGTGCGGGTGAGTACGCAAACGGACTCATAATAAGCGAAGTGATGACGGCAAACTCGGAGTATCTCATTACCTCAGACGGTGAAACATATGACTGGGTAGAGCTTTATAATAATTCTTCACAAACAGTGAAGAAGGGCGAGTATGCGTTGTCTGATGATTCTGAAAACCCCACAAAGTTCGTCATAGATGCAGAAATACCTCCAAACGGGTATTACACGGTGTATTGCAGCGACGACAGGGACGCCAAAGTGCCTGTGAGCGGATTTTCATTGGGTAGCAACGATGCACTCTATCTTTCAAAAGATGGCAGCATATGCGATTTTGTTGCACTTTCACGAATACCGTATCCGTGTTCATATGCGAGGAGTGATGACGGGACAGGCTTTGCTTTTTCATCAACACCGACTCCCAATGCGGGTAACGGAAAAGGCATTTTAATGATTGCAAGAACGCCCGAAGTGTCAGTGCCGCAGGGCGTGTATGACCATAAACCGTTACCCGAGGTGGAACTTAGTGGCGAAGGCAAGGTGTTTTATACATTAGACGGCAGTTGTCCCACAGAAGCATCTGCTCAGTATACAGAACCCATAAGTGTGACAAAAACCACGGTGATTCGTGCAATATCCGTTTGTGAGGGGAAGCTGAACAGCAGCGCACTTACTGCAAGCTACATAGTAAACGAGGGACACACGCTGCCTGTTCTGAGCCTTGCTGCAAATCCCGAAGACCTCTTTGACCCCGAAACGGGAATTTATGTGAAGGGAAATCATGATAACTACTACATGGACTGGGAAAAGGCAGCTCATATTTCACTGTTATGTGAGGGTGACAGTGTTTTTTCAGAAGATTGCGGACTTTGCATGTTTGGGTCGGGAAGCCGTGAAACTTGCGAGAAGAAATCTTTGCGAGTGAACTTTAAGTCCAAATACGGTGTGTCTAAACTGGATTGCGATGTATTTTCCGACGGCATTACAGATTACAAATCGCTTGTGTTGCGGGCAGGGGAGGACGCTCCGTTTTCCGTGTTCAGAAGCGAGGTGTTCACAACCCTTGCGAAGGATACGAATTTATTGACACAGAACAATAAGTTTTGCATACTGTATGTAAACGGTGAGTATTTTGGGATATTTTGCCTGTGCGAAAGGTTTTCGGAGGATTACTATGCAGAGCATTTCAACGTGGATGCAGCGGGAGTCACGGTGGAAGATGCCCCCGTTTCGGTTTCAAGCCATATGGGAAAGCTTATTGAATATTCTCTTTCACATGATATGCGAGAGGATGAGCATTACAAATACGTGGAAAAAAGATTGGATTTAGACTGTCTCACGGATTGGTTTGTCTTTCAGGCGTACACCCATAACAGAGATGCCGCAGGAAATTTGAGATATATACATGATGAGTCGAGTGACAGGATAAAACTGGCTTTTTACGACCTGGACTGGGCATTTTACCACAGGGAAAACAGATTCAAAATAATAAATGATGATGAGCAGTACGGAATCATACTCCGAGAGCTTCTGAAAAATGACGGGTTTAGGGCGCGGTTTATAAGTCGCACGGGAAAAGTGCTGAATACCGTATTGACAGACGATGCGGTGTTGAGGCAAATAAATACGTTTTATGATTTGATAAAGCCCGAGATTCAGCGGGAAAGAAAGAGGTGGACGCATGACGGTGCAGCCACGGTGACGTCTTGGGAAGATTCAGTGCAACGCATGAGAGATTACGTGACATCAAGCAGCATAAAGGAAGAAATGATTGAAAGCCTCAGGGCGGAAATAAACCTTACCGAAGCTGAAGCGGCTGTTATAAGGGGCTGATTTATAAGCAAAACTGTCTGAAAATATCTGAGACATATTCCGTGTATTCGGGTATGTCTTTTCCTATTCTGAAAAAATATGCATAAATTAAAATCATGTAATATCGGATAAAATCGGTGTTGCAGTCGCATACGGAGCGATACCCGTCCAAAAACAGCGATATTTCACTTATGGATTTATTGTTTCTTTCCATTTTTCGGGATGTTTCATAAATTGCCTCCGGATAGTTTATACCGGGATTATATCAAAAATATTCGGCAATGTAAAATCAAAGATAAAAAAAGCACAAGCGGTCCTGTGCTTTCTTTGCAGTAAAATATCGGGGGAAATGATGCTTTCCCTTAGTTCTCCATTTGTTTTCCGAGGAAGCAAGCTGCGGTTTCGCAAACTTTCATCTCCGTGCCTTGCATGGGGGCGTTTTCATCTCTGCCCAAAAGCACCACGGCACCTATGGCATCGCCCGCAGAAACAATGGGGACTACCACTTGTGAACTGTAAACTTGCTGAGGGTCTGTGTCTGCCAATGTGACCGACAGCATGGTGTCTCCGTTTTTACGGTTTTTCAGCACTCTTTCACGGTTCTCCATTATGTTTTCTATGTCATCATGGAGGGGTCTGTCCATCAGTTCTTTTGCCTTGCTGCCTGAAACTGCTATTACGGTATCCTTATCACATATAGCCACTGTGTAGCTCAGCGTCTGATGCAGTGATTCTGCGTACTCTTTTGCAAAATCGCCCAATTCACCTATGGGTGAATACTTTTTGAGTATGACCTCACCCTCACGGTCTGTGAAAATCTCGAGCGGGTCGCCCTCACGTATGCGAAGCGTTCTGCGTATTTCCTTTGGAATTACGACTCTTCCGAGTTCGTCAATGCGTCTAACTATTCCTGTTGCTTTCATTTACGGAATCTCCTTCAAAGTTCGATTTACAATTATAGTATTGGAAGTATGGTAAAACTTATCCGTTGAAATTTTTGGCAAACATAAAAAAAGGAAAAGCCGTATAAGACTTTCCCTTTTTGTATTCCAAGAAAAATTACATGAGGTTTTCGGGGTTCAAACATTCCAGTTCAGGGAGTGTGAATCTTCCGTCTTTTCTGATGAGAACATCGTCAAAGTAAATCTCACCGCCGCCGTATTCGGGACGCTGAATGAGAACCATATCCCAGTGCAATGCGGAGTGGTTTCCGTTATCGCAATCGGTATAACTGTTTCCCGGTGTGAAGTGGATTGAACCGCAAATCTTCTCATCGAACAGAGTGTCTTTCATGGGGTCGGTGATGAAGGGGTTAATGCCTATTGCAAATTCGCCCACGCCTCTTGCGCCCTCGTCCATATCGAAAATTTTGTTTATACGTTCTGTATCGTTTGCGGTGGCTTCCACTATTCTTCCGTTTTTGAACTTCAACACTACATTTTCAAAGGTAAATCCCTCACGGAGAGAAGGTGTGTTGTATGAAATAACACCGTTTATGGAGTCTTTCACGGGAGCAGAGTATATCTCGCCGTCGGGAATGTTATTTGCACCTGCACACTTTATTGCGGGAAGTCCCTTTATGGAGAAAGTGATGTCTGTGCCTTTACCCGTCAGACGAACCTTATCCGTCTTTTCCATGAGATTTTTGAGCGCATCCATAGCCTTATCCATCTTGGAATAGTCCAAACAGCACACATTAAAGAAGTAATCTTCAAATGCTGCCGTGCTCATGTTTGCCATCTGTGACATGGAGGGTGAGGGGTAGCGAATAACCACCCATTTTGTGTGGTCCACTCTGAGGTCGCTGTGGACTCTTTCGCTGTAAATTTTGGAGTAAAGCTGCATTCTCTCTGAGGGAACATCGCTCATCTCTGCGCTGTTTGCTCCGCCTCTTATGGAAACGTACGCATCCATATTTTCCATGAGTTTTGCATCAACTTCCATCATGAGCTTTAACTGCTCCTCACAGTAGCCCATTGCGAGTTCACGGGTTACGGACTCGTGGTTATACCACACGAAAGGCATTCCTCCCGCTTCGTATACAGCCTTCACCAATTCGCGAACCAACTCGTCGTTATCGCCTTTGGAATCAATAAGCATCTTTTCACCCTTTTTGAGAGTGCATGAGTAATTAACCAAATTGTATGCCAATTTCTTAATCCTCGGGTCTGTCATTTATGTTATCCTCCTTTTTATTGAGTTTTTTTACAACAATAGCTGAAATAATTATTGCAAACAAAGTTATAATCGGAAGCAGCGCAACAACTGCAAACTGCAAAAGCTCGTTTTCAAACTTCACGAGCACACAAACAAAGTATAACAGTAAGTGCAGATAATTGCTAACCTGCAAACATACAGACGTCACATTGTATTCGCTGAGCCTCGTGAAAGGAAAGAGTACGGCAGCCCAAAACGGCGAGAGCTGTATTGCAAGTTTGCTCCGCTTAAAATCCACCATGAGCGAAAGCAGGTATGATGATATGAACAAAGATATGAATATTGCCAAAGCCTGCAATGGACTCAAAAGCATTGCAATCCTCCTTTCCGCCGAATCAAATACACTGTTTATCAGTCAAGATTGATTTTCTCACCCACAATGTAAAGCGGACGACCCTTTATTTCATCGTACATTCTGTTCATGTACGCACCCTGCACACCCAGTGCAATGAAAAGCATTCCGATGAGAAATACCACGCCGCACAGTCCCCAAATCCAAGCAGGCAGTCCGCATGTACATGCACATATCACGGATGCTATAAGTCCAAGGACGGAGAGTACGCATACAAATATTCCGAAATAACCCGAAAGTGTAAGCGGTTTATCCGAGAAACCGATGATGCCGTCCATTGCGAGTTTGAGCATTTTTTTGAGAGTGTATTTGGTTTGTCCCGCAAAGCGTTCGTGCCTTACATATTCCACGGGAACCGCCTCAAAACCCATCCAGCCGCTCATTCCTCTGAGGAAACGGTTGTGTTCACGCATTTGCAGGAATACATCGGCAACCTTTCTGTCGAGGAGCCTGAAATCGCCCGTATCAAGGGGGATGGGGTATGCACTCATGGAGCTTAAAAGTCTGTAATAACAGAATGCGGTGAATTTCTTGAAAACGGTTTCACCTTCACGTTTTAAGCGTTTGCCGTATGCAATATCTGCACCGTTTTCCCATGCCTTTACGAGTTCTGCAATGGTCTCGGGCGGGTCTTGCAGGTCAACATCAATTATGATGAGAGCATCGCCCCGTGCCGCATCCATTCCGCATGTAACAGCGAGCTGATGCCCAAAATTACGTGAAAACGACAGTACCTTTACATGACTGTTCTCCTTTGCTATGGCACGGAGATGTTTCATGGTGGTATCTCTGCTGCCGTCATTCACATATATGATTTCATATGGATAACCTATATCGGACATAGCCTTATCCATCTGTGCAAAAGACTCGTCTATAACACTTTCCTCATTGAAAACAGGTACAACGAGTGATAAAAGTTTTTCTTTATTTTCCATTGTCGTGATTCCTTTCATTGTTTGATAACAACAGACGCAAAAAGTATAGAACCAACACGCCGTATAGATTATAACATGCAAATCCTCTTTATGCAAGCTATGGCAACTGTGTATATCAAATAACACTTGAACACATGATGAAAATGGAGTATAATGGCAAAAGAATGAAGCGGTTTATGCTATTTGCATAGCTGCAAACAAACGGAGGCTTTTTATGAATTTACCCGACAGAATTGCGTTTACAATCCCGGGAACGGAGTTTGCCGTATACTGGTATGCCATTCTTATAACGCTTGGAATTATAGCTGCGGTGGTGATTGCGGGATTATGTGCAAAGATACGCCGTATGCCTAAGGATACAGCGATTGACCTTTGTCTTGCAGCCGTGCCTTTGGGTCTTATATTTGCAAGGCTTTACTACGTCCTTTTTGAATTGGAATCGTTCACCACATTTGCCGATATCATAAATGTGCGTTCGGGCGGTCTTGCCATACCCGGCGGCATAATAGGCGGCTTTTTGGGTGTATGCATATATTCGCTCATAAAGAAAAAGCGTGTCATGGGATATGCCGACATCATAGCACCCGGGTTAGCACTTGCTCAGGCAATAGGCAGATGGGGTAACTTCTTCAATCAGGAAGCGTATGGTGTTGCTGTCACAAATCCTAAACTTCTCTTTTTCCCGTTTGCAGTGAGAATTGAAAACTGTGCACTGGACGGATGCGAATGCACAGTGGCACAACACGGGCATTTGGCTACTTTCTTTTATGAATCCATGTTCTGTCTCATAATATTTGCCGTTCTCATGTTTTTGACTGTGAGAAAAAAGATGAAGCATAACGGCGATATCTTCTTGGTGTATGCACTTTTGTATTCGCTGGGACGAGGAGTAATAGAGGGTTTCAGAACCGACAGCCTCATGTTGGGCGAACATATACGAGTGACTCAACTTCTGTGCGCTGTAATTTTCGTGACGGTCGTTCTTATAATCGTGATAAGAGCAATATTGGAAAAGCGTGCAGGTCATGTGCTGTGTGCAATGGATTATGATGAGTACTACATCCCCGATGATTCAAAGAATGTGGAAGAAGTAACAGCCGAAGAGGATTTGGAACACTCAGATTCCGACGATGATGAAGATGAGACAGAGTTCTTTGAAGATGTGGAGGACGGCGACGGTGTTCATACAGACTCTGAAATTGAGAATGAAGACTCAACAGTGACTGACACAGATTCGCAAGACTGAAAAAGGTGTAAATATGGAATATAAATCAAGAAATCTGACGCTGATGACAGACCTTTATCAGCTCACCATGATGTACGGCTATTTTAAGGAAAACATGACGGAGACGGAAGCTGTGTTCGACCTGTTTTTCCGAGAACTCAACGGTGTGCGTGAGTATGCCATAATGGCGGGTACGGAGTCGGTGGTAGATTACATAAAGAATTTGAAGTTTGAACAGGATGATATTGAGTATTTGCGCTCGCTCAATCTTTTCGATGAAGAATTCTTGAAGTATTTGTCCGATTTCAGGTTTACGGGTGAGATTTATGCGATGCCCGAGGGGACTATGGTATTTCCCAGAGAGCCGCTTTTGCGTGTGAAAGCTCCCATAATACAGGCACAACTCGTGGAAACTACACTTTTGAATCTTGTAAATCACCAAACGCTTATTGCCACCAAAGCAAGCCGTGTGAAGTATGCAGCAGGTGATGATGCCGTCATGGAGTTTGGTTTGCGAAGGGCACAAGGTCCCGATGCGGGAACATTGGGTGCAAGGGCTGCCGTCATAGGCGGCTGCACCAGCACAAGCAATGTGGCAGCAGGAAAACTTTTTGATTTACCCGTATCGGGTACTCATGCACATAGCTGGATAATGAGTTTTCCGAGTGAGATTGACGCGTTCAGAGCATATGCAAGATGTTTCCCCGACAGTTGTCTCCTCTTGGTGGATACATACGATACATTGAAGAGCGGCGTACCGAATGCCATAAAGGTTTTTGATGAACTGAAAGAAAAGGGACATAAGCCGCTCGGAATAAGGGTGGATAGCGGCGACCTTGCATATCTTACAAAGGAAGCCCGAAAAATGCTCGATGCGGCAGGATATGAGGATGCCAAAATTTGTGCGTCAAGCGATTTGGACGAATGGGTTATAAGGGAACTGAAAACCGAGGGTGCATGTATAAACCTTTGGGGCGTGGGAACACGGCTCATAACGTCAAACGACCTTTCGGCACTCGGGGGTGTGTACAAGCTGGCGGCAGAAGTAATAAACGGCGAGATTGTACCTAAAATAAAGATAAGCGAAAACCCCATAAAGACCACTAACCCGGGGTATAAGAAGGTGACACGCATATACAATAAAAACGGTATGGCGGTTGCAGACCTCATATCGCTTGACCATGAAAAGATAGATACAAAAAAACCGCTTACCCTGTGTCATCCCGTGTACAGATATAAGAAGATGACGGTTACGGATTACTCTGTGCGTGAACTTTTGGTTCCGCTGTTCAAGGACGGAAAACAGGTGTACACATTGCCTTCCGTGAAAGAAATATGCGCATATGCACAGAAAGAAAAAGACAGCTTCTGGAACGAATACATGCGACTTTTGAATCCCCATGTGTACAAGGTGGATTTATCGGATGAGCTGTACGAGATGAAACAAAAGATACTCACAAATTACAAACATCGCTGATAAAACAGCGTATGCCTTATATGGGAAAGGAGCATTATGAGCAGAAACAAGTACGGAAACGGTGACTCCAATTGGTACGAGTATGATTGGCGGTACAACGGTGTTGACGCAGAATATTGCGTGGACTTGTCATACGACGGCAGGGAGGATGAACTTCCCCAAGTGCTGCTCAGCATGAGGTGCAAGGGCGGCAAGAAAGGTCTTACCGAGTCGGGATACAGGCGTTATGAGAAATTGCGTGACAAGCTCATAAAAAAATGCGCACTTGTGTATGTGGGATTGATAGAAACCCGTGAGGCCGTCTACTTTTTCTTTTATACGGAAAGCCACGATGTGACAGCGTGCATAGATAAAATCATAAGGCACATGGAGGACAGGGTTTCATACGATTGCAGATATGACCGTGAAAAGGATATGTACAGGAATACTCTCATACCCGATGCGGCAAAACTGTACACCGAGGAGAACAGAGAACACCTGCGCATGTTTGAAAAAAACGGCGACTGCATGACTGCTGCAAGGCGTGTGAATTTCCATGTCGCATTCCCGTCGGAACCTTTGCGAATACTCTTTGAGGAGCAGGCGAGGCTATCGGGATATGCCATTGGTGAGCCGGAGTATTCGCCCGAAAAAGAAACGGCATACGGTGTTGTGGTATATAAGATGCTTGCACTCAATAAGCCCGATATGGACGACGCCACCACCAGAATAATAACGATTGCGCAAAAGCATGAGGGAAAACTCATGTTTTGGGACTGCGTACTGATACCCGTAAGAAAAAGCCTTTAAGAGTGAGGGGATGTATCCATATGAAAAACGGTGTTGATGAGGAAAAATACTGTGACAGTGTAATTTCAGAGCTTGAAGAACTCATAGAAAAAATATGCAGAATACCTGCACCGTCGCATCATGAGCAGGCGAGAGCGGAGTTTTGCAGAAAATGGTTTGAAGAAAACGGTTGCAGCGCATACACAGACGATGCGCTCAATGTAATATGCCCCGTGGCAGATGACGGAATAGGCGACCTTGTGGTGTTTTCTGCACATACGGACACGGTGTTCCCCGACCTTGCTGCCATGCCGTTTGAAAAGGATGAAAAACTAATGTATTCGCCGTCTGTTGGGGACGACACGGCATGTCTTGCCATACTCATGTTGTGTGCAAGATATTTTATTCAAAACGGTGCAAAACCGAAAAACGGAATACTTTTTGTTGCGAATTCATGCGAGGAGGGCTTGGGAAACCTGAAAGGCATTCGCAAGATTATGGAAACGTACGGTAAAAGGGTAAAAGCGCACTATTCGCTCGACAGTACATACAGGCATGTGGTGGACAGGTGTGTGGGTTCATATCGGTATGAGATTACGGTGGAAACAGAAGGAGGTCATTCCTTTTCTGGGTTCGGCAAAGCAAACGCCATTCATATTGCCTCAACACTTATCGCAAAACTTTATGAGACGCAAGTGCCGAAGTTCGGTGACAGCATAACCACATACAATGTGGGTACGATTGCAGGCGGTACGTCAGTCAACACCATAGCCCAGAGTTGTAGTTTCAAGTATGAGTACAGGAGTGATAACTACATGTGCATGGATGTCATGAAAGAAAAGCTTATAAGAGTGCTTGCGTCTGCACCCGAAAATTGTAGGGTGAGCACAAAGCTTTTGGGTGAACGTCCCTGCATGAAAGGCGTGGATGAAAAGACGCAAAAAGAAATGAGCAGAATGTGCAGACAGATACAGGAAAAATATTCGGGTCTGCCTTGCGATACCGTTGCAGGATCTACCGACTGCAATATACCGCTTTCCATGGGAATACCTGCCGTGGCGATAGGCGTGTTTGACGGTGGCGGCGAACATACGAGAGAGGAATACATAGAAAGAGAGAGTCTGCCCCGTGGTATGAGAATTGCAATGGAAATAATCGGCTCGTATTTTGAGGATTAAAAGATTGTAATATTGACTCAATGCACTTGATTTTTGATAAAACAAGTGATATAATAAATGTGCAAAATAACTATGGAGGTATTGTGTAATGGCATATGTAATCAAGGATGCATGTATCGGTTGCGGTGCTTGTGCAGGCGCATGTCCCGTTGAGGCTATCAGCGAAGGCGATGGTATCTATGTTATCGATGCAGAAAAGTGCATAGGCTGTGGTGCTTGTGCAGGTGTATGTCCTGTTGGCGCACCTGAAGAGGAGTAATTTTTATAGCGAAAATCGGAGAAGGGCATGGGCTGCATACGCAGTGATGCCCTTTTGCCATATGTAGGGCGAAAATGATTGAAAAACTGACTGAAATAAAGGGAATAGGTGAGAAACGGGCGCAGCTTTTTAATTCCCTCGGAATATATATTCCGAGGGACCTTATGCATTACATGCCGCGCAGATATATGGACTTTACCGATATAAAGCAACTGGGTGAAGTTTTACATGGTACAGTTGCTGCATTTTGCGTGCGTGTAACTTCGTCGTCGTGCCTTTTCAGAGCAAAGGGAATGCAGATTGTGACTTGCACGGTAGCAGACGCAACAGGAAAAGCCCAACTCACTTGGTTCAATCAGCCTTACAGGGCAGGAGCATACAGAACAGGTGACACACTGTATATATACGGCAGGGTTGATGTACACGGAAAGACTATAAAAATATCATCGCCGTCGGTTTACACTGAAAATCCCGTTATAGTACCCGTGTATCCGCTGAAAAAGGGCATAACTCAGTCGATGATTCAAAATGCGGTAAAAGGGCTGCTCTATCAGTCACGCGGCAATATATCCGAAACCCTCCCACGGAGCATTTTGGAAAAATATTCTCTTATGGGGCTTGAAGATGCGCTCTTTGCGCTTCATTTTCCGCAGGATATGCGGAGTTTGGCGGAGGCGAAGCGGCGACTTGCATTTGAAGATATGATGCTGTTTCGCATAGCCATGAACTATATACGGCTCGTGCGAAAAAAGACGGCGGGAATAAAATTTAATACAGACGGTGTTTTGGAGCAGTATAAGAAAATATTGCCGTTTGAGCTTACAGAAGGACAACTGGAAACAATAGCAGATATACAAAAGGATATGTCATCGGATTATGCCATGAACAGACTGGTTCAGGGCGACGTGGGTTCGGGGAAAACGGCAGTCGCTTTTTATGCCATGAAGGTGGCGGCAAACAACCACATGCAGTCGGCACTGCTTGCACCCACGGAAATTTTGGCAAGTCAACACTACAAATCGCTTTGCGGTGTTGCGGCAGAAAAAGATGTATGTCTGCTCACAGGTGCCATGACAAAGAAGCAAAAAGAAACGGCGTATAACAGAATCAAAAACGGTGAATGCCTGTATGTGGTGGGAACACATGCGCTCTTACAGGAAGGATTGGATTTTCATTCGCTGGGGCTTATAATATGCGATGAACAGCAAAGATTCGGTGTGGAACAGCGTGAGGCATTGAAGAAGAAGGGCAGGGCAACAGATGTGCTCATAATGAGTGCGACGCCTATCCCCCGTACGCTTGCCCACGTGATGTACGGCGATGTGGAAGTTTCAAAAATAAAGGGTATGCCAAAGGGCAGACAGCCTGTGCGTACACGAATTGTACCCACACAAAGGCGTTCTGATATGTATACGTATCTTTAAAATGAAGCAAAAAACGGTAAACAGGCATATTTGGTGTGTCCGCAAATAGATAATGATGATGATGAATTTAAATCCGTGAGCGTGAAGGATGTGTATGACGAATTGCGCTCAAAACTCAGTGTAGAGGTGGGTCTTTTACACGGTAAAATGAAGTCCTCAGAAAAGGAAGAAACGGTGCGGCGTTTCAGGGACGGCGATATCAGGATTTTGGTATCTACCACGGTAATAGAAGTGGGAGTGGACATACCTGCCGCTGCAAACATGGCGATAGAAAATGCAGACAGATTCGGGCTTTCTCAGCTTCATCAGCTTCGTGGCAGAATAGGCAGAGGAAGTATGGCGGGGTACTGTTTTTTGGTGTCTGACAGAGGGAGTGAATGCGAAAGGCTGGAAGCACTCGTGAAAACTTCCGACGGATTTGAAATAGCAGAAAAAGACTTGGCACTCAGAGGTCCCGGTGAATTTTTAGGCTCGCAACAACATGGCGAATCGGAGCTTGCCATGCTCTCACTTGCCTGTGACATGGAAACACTCATATGTGCAAAGGAAGCAGCCGATTCACTCTTTACATGCATAAACGAAAAGACACGTGAAATAATAGACCGTGCCATTTCAAAGTTTAATATGCAGGATACCGTGCAATGATGGTTCGTACCGAAAAGATTTTCAGTCGTCCTCTATGATGATAACCACTCTTTTTGAACGTTTTGCCCTCGCAAGCTTACGTAACCTCTGCTTTTCCAATTCTCTGTCACAGAAATCGTAAAAGCGCATTCTCTGCTCGTAAGTCAGACTCTTGAAATATTCAATCAATTCGTCTCTTTTCTTGTCCGCATCGGACGCATCTGTATTATTGTCCTGCTGTGTGATTAAAGTATCGTCCATTTTTTCATCTCCTATCAGTTGTTCAAGGTATAGTTTTATCCCTCTCACTATATATATCCCCGGTTTTGGCAAAATGCCACATCGTTTTCCAAAATATATTTTTTTTGTGCAGATGGAATTGTGTACGCAACTGCACGGGATGGAATAACGACTGCATGGGGAAATGGGAAAAGTGTGCTTGTGTAATGCATATGTAGGGTGATATAATGGAGAAAATCGAAAGGCAGGTACAGTTTCATATGGGAAGATTCAGCGCATTTGATATAATAGGCCCTCGCATGATAGGTCCGTCCAGTTCGCACACGGCAGGGGCGGCAAGACTGTCGGGGCTTGCAAGGAAGATAGCAGGTACGGACGTGGCGTCGGCGGAGATTACTCTGTATGGCTCTTTTGCAGAAACGGGTAAGGGACACGGCACGGACAAAGCCCTGTGCGCAGGACTCCTCGGAATAGCATCGGATGATAACAGGCTTAGATTTTCAATACTTCTGGCGGAAGAAGCAGGGATAGATATACGCTTCATATACAGCGATGACGAAGCGGCGCATCCAAATCATGTAAGGATAAAAATAACTGCATCGGACGGTGCTGTAACCACGGTGGAGGGCAAT
>JAFSHG010000027.1 GCA_017440405.1 Clostridia bacterium | reverse complement strand
ATTTTCACATGCGCAAGTTCTGCCCGGTGAAGATGACGGGACTGTGCAAACGGTGTTGATTAACCCTGAAACGGAGGAGTAAATGAGCGATTTTACCATAAAAAACGCAAGCTTTGTGATGAGCTACGCAAATAAAGAGAGGCCGCCTGAGCAGACCACCATGGAAATTGCAATGGTGGGCAGGTCAAATGTGGGGAAATCATCCCTCATAAACTGTATTTGCAACAATAGTAAACTGGCACGCACGTCTTCCACACCCGGGAAAACACGACAAATCAACTTCTTTTCAGTGAATAAAGGCGATTTTTATCTGGTGGACTTGCCGGGTTACGGCTTTGCAAAGGCACCAAAGAGTGAAAAAGCGGCTTGGGGCGAACTCATGGAGAGTTATTTGGCGTCGGGGCGACTTACGCACATTTTTCTTTTGCTCGATATACGCCATGAGCCCACGGCAGAGGACAAGCAGATGTTCGAGTGGATAGTGTATTTCGGAATACCTTTCACCGTGATAGCCACAAAAGCGGACAAACTCCCACGCTCAAAACAGAAGCAGGAGGCAAACAAAGTGGCAAAACAAGTGGGTGCGCCTCCCTTTGCAATAGCTTTTTCTTCGGAGTCAAAACTCGGAAAAGAAGAAGTCATAGCCCGCATAGGCAGCATACTTTCAGACGTGAAAGAGCGCAACGAATCGGCAGATGCAAATGAGTGAGGTTTGCCATGAAGATTTTTGCTGTGGGGGATTTGCACCTTTCAAAGTCGGGTGAAAAACCCATGGACATATTCGGGGCTGCATGGCATAATCATGCAGAACGGATATGTGAAAACTGGAAAGAGCGTGTCACCGATGATGACATAGTGCTTGTTCCGGGTGATTTGTCGTGGGCAATGCGATTGGAAGAAGCGTATTTTGACCTGCACGATATCATGTGTCTGCCCGGGAAAAAAGTTTTCGTACGTGGCAATCACGATTACTGGTGGAGTTCCATAAGCAAGGTACGCAACGCATTTTCCGAGTTCCCAAACACATATTTTCTCCAAAACGACTCGGTACTCATAGATGGCATAGCTTTTGCAGGAACACGAGGCTGGCTGTGTCCTCAGAGCAGCGAGTATAAAAAACAAAAGGACGAACCCATTTATTCCCGTGAAATTTTGCGGCTTGAAATGTCGCTGAACACATTACCATTGGGATGCCCTCGGATTTTGCTCATGCATTTTCCGCCCATGGCAGACAAGAATTGCCCCACGGGTTTTACGGACTTAATTGAAAAGCACGGAGTGAATAACGTGGTGTACGGACATCTGCACGGAGCATCCGCCGCATTGGGGTTTAACGGCGACCTACGCAATGTGAGATATACGCTGTGCTCGGCTGATCATATTGGGTTTTCGCCCGTAGAGGTAAATCTTTCGGACACAAGAGGCGTGGACGACGCTTATAGTGAAGAATGATTCCGTAAAAATGCATAAACGAAAACGGAAATTCGGTTTTTATTTGCATAAAAAGCGCACATGAGAAAAAGCTTGATGTTCTTATCGGAGAAATCACAAAATGAAAAGTTCCCACAGATCAAACAAACAGTTTGTGGGAACTTTATTTCATAGCCGGAAGAAGCACCTAAGATACGGCTCCCTTTACACAAGGGATGCTCATGCTATATCACAAAAAAACGCAGAAATTCAGTATGCGATTTTTGTTTTCTTCGTTAATAACAACGGAGAAAAAGCGTGATGCACTTTCTTTTATCGTCATTTTTTAAATTCTCACCGCATAAACATGCAATAAGAAATGTGTCAATGGAGGGCATGGCAATGCGAGTAATTATGATTACCAAAAAGGGACTTATAACGGGGATATGTATCCTTATTGCACTGGTGACGCTCATAATAGTGCTGGTTTCATCGGGAAAGGATGAAACAGCGCAGGTTTCGGCAGACTTTCGGATGGTGGAAGCATACGAACTCACGGTTTCCACGGCAAATAAGAAAGTCCTGCCCGTGTACAGCGTGAACAGAACGGATAAAAAAATTGCTCTCACCATAGATGCAGCATGGGAGGACGATAAGACTCCGTTTATTTTGGAAACGCTCAAAAAATATGATGTCCGTGCCACATTTTTCCTGTGCGGATTCTGGGTGGATAAGTATCCCGATATGGTGAAAAACATTGATACGGCAGGGCATGAGATAGGGAATCACAGCTCCACGCATCCGCACATGAATTCGCTTTGCAGCGAACAGATACAGACGGAGCTTCGTGAGTATGACGACAAATTGGAGAAGATAACCGGAAAACGCAGTGTACTTTTCAGAGCACCGTACGGTGAGTACAATGACAATGTGGTAAATACGGTGCGTGAAATGGGCTATGAAGTAATTCAGTGGTCGATAGATACCATTGACTGGCGTGAGGAGCGCAGTGCAGATACCATAATAGAAACAGTTATGGGGAAGCTGAAAGACGGCGCAATTATTCTCTGCCACAACAACGGCTTTCAAATTAAAACGTATCTCCCACAGCTCATAGAGAAAGCACAGGCGCAAGGCTATGAGTTTGTAACCGTATCTGAACTTTTATTGGACGGCGAAACCATAATAGATGTGAACGGTGTGCAAAAGCAGGTGGCACAGGATACATGATATAAATTAAATTTACAGGTATTTATTTTTTGAATACAGGGCATAATCATAAAAAAACGGGTGATTGTGCATGAGAAAGAAGAAAGTAAAGACTGTAAAAAAGAAGCATACGATAAGACACTTGTTGCTTGGAATATTACTCATGGGAATGAGCTTTATATTCTTTGTGGGCATAAAGGTCTGTGAATTGGACGCATGGCATGAGTTTGACCCCAATAAGATTCTGAACGCAGACGAAACACTCATTCTTTATAATTCCGACTCGGAGGAGATATGTACACTTCACTTAAAGGAGGACAGGATAACTGTCCCCTTATCGTCTGTTCCGAAGCATGTTCAAAAGGCATTTATCTCAGCGGAGGATGCGAGATTTTATGAACATATAGGCATTGATATAATAAGAATTGCAGGTGCAGCTTTGGAAGATATAAAAAGTGGCGGATATGTTCAGGGGGCGTCCACCATAACACAGCAGCTTATAAAACTGAGTCATCTTTCATCGGAAAAAACAATGCAACGAAAAGCGGAAGAAGCGGTACTTGCATACCTCATGGAGAAGGAATTTACAAAAGATGAGATACTAGGTATGTATTTGAATTATGTGTACTTTGGCGGTGGTTTTTACGGCATAGAGGCAGCGGCAAGGGGGTACTTCGGTATACATGCAAGCGAACTTTCCACTGCCCAAGGTGCGGTACTTGCAGGGATATTAAAATCGCCGTCGGCATATGCGCCGCATTTGGATTTTGAAGCGTCGATGGGCAGGAAAGATAACATACTCTCTCTCATGCACGAATACGGACATCTCACCGACTCTGAATATGCAAGTGCATGTGCAGAGGAAATAGAACTCCACATGACGGAAGAAGCGGACAGGAGCTATTACATAGATTATGCTATTGATGAGGCGTGCAGGATTCTTGGAATTTCAAACGATGAACTTTTGCGTGGCGGTTACAGGATATATACGGCACAGGATAGCGATATTCAAGATATTTGCGACCGAATATACTCGGACGATGATATGTTCCCTGCAAAGGATGTGCAGTCTGCCATTGCCGTGGTGGATACTGAAACGGGTGAGATAGATGCACTCATAGGTGGACGGGGCAAATACAGTGCTGCCTGCTATAACAGGGCGGTAAACATACGCAGACAACCCGGGTCTGTGATAAAACCGCTAATTGTGTATGCTCCTGCAATGGAGTATTACGGTTATACGGCAGCGTCCGTGATTGCGGATGAACCCAGAAGCTTTGGTGCATATACCCCGAAAAATTCGGGGAACAAATACTATGGAAATGTGACTTTGCGCCGTGCCATAAAGGGGTCTTTGAATATCCCTGCCGTCACGGTTCTGAATGACATAGGCGTGGAGAGTGGGAAGAAGTTTGCATCACAGGTGGGAATAGAGTTTGAAAGCGGAGACAACGGACTTTCGCTTGCATTGGGGGGCTTCACAAAGGGAGTGTCGCCGCTTCAAATAGCAAATGCATACGGTGCAGTTTGTGACGGGCTGTATACGGAAAGTTCCGCCATTGCGTCCGTGGAGGACAAGTATGGGAATGTGCTTTATACTCACAGTGCAGAACAGACACGGGTTTTGAGCGAAGCAAATGCTTATATTTTAACCAACATGCTCTGTTCCGTGGCATCGGACGGAACTGGCAGACGACTTTCCGACTTAGGCTTTGACGTAGCCTGCAAGACGGGAACGGTATCCGTGGATGATGCAACAAACAGGGATGCATGGATTGCAGCCTATACCAGAGAACATGCGGTGGCGGTCTGGATAGGTTACGACAGCGCAAAAGACGGAGTGATGGAAAGCTCCGTAACGGGTGGTAGTTACCCGGCAGATATAGTAAAAAAACTCTTTGAAAAGGTGTATGAGGAGAACGCACCCGAATTTGTAAAGCCCGACAGCGTGGTGCGCACAAAACTGGATGTACATTCTGTGGAGGAGGATGCCGTGGCAGCACTTGCAACGCTTATAACGCCCGAGGAGAGCGTATTCTATGAGTATTTTGCATCGGGAACTGAGCCCGACATGGTGAGCAGGTATTGGAGTCCGCCGGTGCCGCCAAACGACTTTATGTGTACGGGTTACACGGACGGCGTGGTGACTTTCAGCTTCACCTCAGGTGGGGATGACATAGTGTACGAACTGTACAGACGAGTGGACGGGGCAGAGAAACTTGTGGGAACATACTCGGGCAGAGAGGGGCAACCTGTGATATGCACGGATGATGCCGCAAGGGGAAAGACGGTGAGCTATTTTATAAGGCCATACAGGGAGAGGCAGGAAACGGGAGTGAAATTAGAAGGAGCATCCTCCGTGCAGATAGTGGTGCAGTTTTCACCGTGAATGAAAAAGATTCGGCATATGGGGCTTATTTCACAGCCCCCTTTTGGTTGTGGGCGTTAGATTTTCCGTTGAAGCTGTTATTTAGGATGCGGACTCATGTGCTGAGCCTGTTTTGTGCTAAAAATAAAACGGAGCAAGCCATAAAAGCTTGCTCCCATGTGGTAGCGCAGATCCGATTCGAACGGATGACAGCCCGGGTATGAACCGAGTACTCTAGCCAACTGAGTTACTGCGCCATATTAAAAATGGTAGCGGGGGAGGGACTTGAACCCCCGACCTCCGGGTTATGAGCCCGACGAGCTACCGGCTGCTCTACCCCGCGACGACTTAATAATGATATCACATGCGATTATATTTGTCAACCCCCTGTTTTTGTTATTTTTATCTAAAAAGCCGAAACTAAAAATATGCCCCTTGCTCATGGAAGCATACCTGTTTATAATGGTGTAGTGAGTATGAAAAGGACGGACAGAACATGGGCAAATTGGATATCTTAAATTTCATGTCGGAGGATTTGAAAAAAGAGTATTCGGCAGACGGGAAAGTGTATATCGGTGTTGATGAAAAAATACCCTGTGACAGCGTCACGGGATGTAAATTTAAGGTGTCTTGCTTTACACCCGTTTTGGTTGCGATGTGCATTTTTAATATGTCAAAGGCAAAAATGATAGATTTACATGCACCGCTTTCCGACTACGTTACGGGATATGCTTATGCAAATAAACTCAGCGTGCAATCGCTTCTGAGGGGAGAAAGCGGAATCCCCGATTACACGCTCTATGACAGCAGTATTCACCTTCAGGATACGGAAAGAATTTGCACACTTGTGTCCGAACTTCCCACGGATGAAAGAAACGGAAAAAACAGTTCAGAAATCGTCCTCTTGTGTGCCGTGGCGGAAAGTGTGAGCGGAAAGACGATTTGCGAATGTATAAAAAAGTATGTCTTTGCATCTGAATCAGGTGGTGTGAGAAAGTGCGGCGAATATCTGGAAATAAGCGGCGAATTGCTCATACGCTTTGCTCGTGCATGGTTGAAAGGCGGTGTTGTAAGCGGCAGTGATTGGCGGCAGATAACGACTTTTGATGAAGATATGAAGGGGATAGGCTGCTTGAATAAAAACGGCATTACGGAAACGGTGCTGTACGGAAAGACTAAAAATATATACATTGAGACGGATAAAAACATGGGATTTGTTCTTATTCATGAGTCAACACCGACTGCACAAAACGAGTTGTACAGGAACTCACTCTCGGAAGCTGCTGAACAACTGTGTGTATATCCGCACAAACCCCGTCTTGTGCCATACGGTGGAAAAAATGCCGGCAGAGCAGTGAAAATAACTCCTGATACATATCAGCTTGCGTATGTGTGCGACGTGCCGCACGCACTTTGCTATGCGTATGCGCATAAGTCACGCAAGCGCAGTTTTGTATTGGAGGACGGAGAGCGTGCAGTGGGTGTTGCCGTACTTGATGTGGGCGATAAGGAAAAATGCGGCATCGACATGATAATGATTGACCGACGGTATCAACATAAGGGCTACGGAAAAATCATGTTGACGGAGATTACAAAAAAAGCAGTCCAAAACGGGTTCAAAAAGGCTGAAATAGCAGTGAATATGAATAATTATGCCGCATTGCATATGTATGGGAATGCGGGGTTTTATACGGTGTTGAGAAAAGAAGATTATGTTGTAATGGAAAAGTTGCTCAAATGAGCGAAAACACACCGAAAATGCGGTTTTTAAGCAGAATATATTTGTAATCAACACTCTTTTTCACTTTACAGATGCTCCCCGATTGTTTTATAATATCTATTTGGCAAACATTACATAGACAAAGGGTTGATAATTATGGATGAGAAAATGATAAGAAATGTGGCTATAATTGCGCATGTTGATCACGGCAAGACCACGCTTGTTGACCAGCTTTTGCGTCAGAGCGGTACTTTCCGTGCAAATGAGCAGGTTCAGGACAGAGTAATGGATTCGGGCGATTTGGAGAGAGAAAGAGGAATAACTATTCTTTCAAAGAATACCGCTGTGAATTATAACGGATACAGAATAAATATTGTAGATACTCCGGGTCATGCGGACTTTGGCGGTGAAGTGGAGCGCATATTGCAGCTTGTGGACGGTGTGCTTTTGGTGGTAGATGCCTTTGAAGGCTGTATGCCGCAAACCCGATTTGTGCTTCGTAAGGCATTGGAGCTGAATAAAAAAGCCATCGTGGTAGTAAATAAGATAGACAGACCCATGGCACGCCCCTTGGAAGTGGTGGACGAAACATTCGACCTTTTCTTGGAACTCGGGGCATCCGACGACCAGTGCGACTTCCCCATCGTGTATGCATCTGCAAGAGACGGAATGTCGGGATATGAGCCTGACTGTTTGCAGAATAATATGCAAGCGGTGTTTGATACCATTGTAACAAAGATTCCTGCACCCTCAGGTGATGTGGACAAGCCGCTGCAAATACTGTTCTCCACCATAGATTACGATGAATATGTGGGCAGGATAGGCATAGGCAGAATACTCCACGGCAAAGTGAACAGGAATGAAGTAGTCACCATTTGCGGCGGAGATATACCTGCAAGAAACGTAAAACTCTCACGCCTGTATCACTACGAAGGCTTAAACAGAGTAGAAACAGAGCAGTGCAGTGCAGGTGATATCATAGCCATAGCAGGTGTGGCGGACCTTTCTGTGGGTGAAACAGCATGTGATACGGAACATGTAAATCCGCTTCCGTTCATACAGATTGACGACCCCACCATGTCCATGACTTTCATGGTAAATGACAGTCCCTTTGCAGGGAAAGAGGGCAAGTATGTGACATCCAGAAACCTGCGTGAACGTCTGTACAGAGAGGTGCAGACCAATGTAAGTATGCACGTGGAGGACACGGACACCACCGACGCATTCAAAGTCAGCGGCAGAGGCGAACTGCATTTGTCCATACTGATAGAACAGATGCGCCGTCAAGGCTATGAGTTTGCAGTATCCCGCCCGAAGGTTATCATGAAAACAGGCGAAAACGGTGAGAAATTAGAACCCGTGGAGGAACTCACGATTGACGTACCGCAAGAGTATGTGGGTTCCGTGGTGGTGAGTTTGGGAAGGCGCAAGGGCGAAATGCTCGATATGTCCACAAATGATGTAGGAACTACCCGAATAATGTACCACATCCCGTCCAGAGGGCTTTTGGGCTTCCGCTCAGAGTTTTTAACCAACACAAGAGGTTGCGGTGTCATGAACAGCATATTCCACTCATATGAACCTTATGCGGGTGAGATAGAGGAGCGTACTCGTGGTTCGCTGGTGGTGCATGAAACGGGCGAAACCTGCGCATACGGACTTTTCAATGTGCAGGACAGGGGCAAACTCTTTATGGGGCCGGGCGTACCCGTGTATGAGGGACAGATTTGCGGCGAATGTTCACGTAATGAGGATATAGTGGTGAATGTATGTAAGAAAAAGCATGTCACCAATATGCGTGCATCGGGCAGCGACGAGGCACTCAGACTCACTCCTGCCACCATACTCAGCTTGGAACAGTGCTTGGAATTTATAGCAGACGATGAGCTGGTGGAAGTTACGCCAAAGAGTATAAGAATGCGTAAACGCCTGCTCACAAAGGAAGCCCGAGTAAAGGCTTTCAACGCCGCAAAGTCAAGCATGGAAAACTGATTATAACAGCAGCTATTTATGTATACCCGTCGTTCATCCGAATGACGGGTTTTATTCGTAATATAATTTATTGTATGTTTGCACTTGAAAAAACAACAAAAACATGATAAGATGTAATCAAAATTATAAAAAGGAGTTTTGAAAGATGAGAAAGACGATTAAAATGATGCTTGCAGTTCTGCTCTTGGCGGCAATGGTGATTCCCATGTGTTCATGTCAAAAGGTGGAGGCCTTTTTTAAGGATTTGGATGTAGGCGGAGCTTTGCAAGAAGGCTTGGATAAGACGGGACTGGAAAATGACAACGAGGGAAAAAATCGTGAGTCACGTATATCTGGAGCATTGGCAAAGGCAAAGGACAGCCAGAAGGCATACAACATAAACCGATCGTTAAACGGTAAAACGGAACAGCCCGAAGGTACAAAGTATGTGGTGGAAGCAAACGGATATTATGTGGAGTTCACCATAGAGAACGGAAATTTGGTGGACACAAACCCCGAGGAAATACCCACGAAAGACCCTTATAAGGACGATGACGATTATAAACGTGTAAAGGGGAGCGAGGTAGAAGAGGTCAGAGACGATGTGAAAATTTATCTGCCCAAAGGTGAGGAATGATAATGGCGTCGTGACTTTTGCAGACAAAAACTGACTTATACTCATAAAAAAGAATGACTTGCCGTGACGGAGGGATTGAAAAAAGAAATGGACATACTACCTCAATCCCTCAGTCGCTTTGCGACAGCTCCCTTTGCACAAGGGAGCCTTTTGTTGTAGTCGTTAGATTTTCTGTTGAAGCTGCTATTTGGGGGCGTGAGCTGTGAACGTAGTATATCGGCATGGGGAATGCGGTGTTGACTAAATATAAATTCCAATAGTAATGCGCCGAGGATAACCCCGGCGCATTTGCATTAAGATTCGGGAAGTCGTAACCGTTCCCACGGCGTCTGATGTTAGCAGCCGCGACCGCAACCACAGTCATTGTTGTTATCCTGGCATGAATTTCCCAGACCGCATGTTCCGTTTTCACTGAACAGTATAGCAAGGATGATAATCCACCAGTAGTTGTTGTTACATGAGTTGCAAGTGTTGCAGGAATTGCAGCCCCATGAGCCATTCTCACCCAAGAGGAGCAAGAGAATGATAATCCACCAGCTGTTGTTACACATAATCAGTACCTCCTTCTTCGTTATTTGCAGGTTTTTCTTTTAGGAATCCTACACTGTATATTACTCATAAAGGAGGAATTGTGTGCATAAAATTTTATGCTTGTGCTGCTGCCCATCTGAGGATTACGGCAGCATCGCCCGTATTCACTTTGCCGTCTGAATTAAAGTCTCCCAACACAAGCTGTATATCGCTCGGAGTAATGATGCCCGCACTGCACCGCAATATGTATGCGGCATCGCCTGTATTCAGATTTCCGTCTGCATTTATATCACCTTTTACGCCATAGACGGCCTGCACAGTTAAATCTTCTGTCACGCATGTGATATCCTTATCCCAGCCGCAGAAGACTAATCCTTCTTCGTGCGGAGCTTGAGGCGGCGTTACTGCATTGCCCGAAAGAACTGTCCTTTGCGCTATCAGTTTGCCGTCTTTGCCGAGAAATGTAACCACACACGCATCGTCTGAGATATCAAACAGTGCCTGAACCGTCATGGACGAGCGCACCTGTGAAAAATCTGCACTCCAACTTTTGAAAAATGCTCCCTCATGTGTGGGCAGAACAGGTGCAAGTGCAGCTTCACCGTGAGGTACACTCTGTGTCCCCAACAGCGTCACGCCGTCAAAGTCCACAAAGTTTACCGTGTGCATCTCATTCGGGCGAATGATGTCTATCTCGTCCAACATGGCACAGTCATCTTCCATATCGGTGGAATAATCCTTCATGTATGCCCAGCGCACGAAATATTCTCCATCCTCTTCAACGGTGTATGTCACGCTTTCCCACCTGTGATTTCCGCTTATTGAGTGCTTCACCGAGTTGTTCACCATGAACTTGAATATGTCATACTGTGCCTCGCTGGAAACCCGCCAATCAAACTTTATTACCGTACCTGCCGTAAGGAAAAGTGAATCAAGCGATATGGAAGCGGATGAATTGGACTTGCCGGCGTTGGTGGTCTTTATACAGTATCTGCCTTCGTTTGCAATACACTCTGAAGGATATTTGCTGTCGTCATTGAAGTTTATAACTCCGTTTATCTTGTTGAGTGCAGCATTCACGCCGCCCGAAACCACATACACGGTAACTTTACCCGAAAATCCCGAGTCCTGCGTCTTTACCGTTATAAATGCTGTTCCCTTTCCCTTGGGCATTACATTTCCGTCTGCATCCACCTCTGCTATACTCGTATCCGAGCTTTCGTATAAGAGTGTGTGATTGGAAGCGTTTTGGGGCAAAACATGAGCCGAAATCTTTTGACTTGCAGACGAATTTTCGTACAGAGTGATTGCAAAACGCTCTATTTCAAGCCTCGATACGGGCATACTGCCGTTTACCGTCACTCGTATGCTGTCCGTATATGTTACGGGCGAGTTTTCGTCATAATTGTCGGTAACAGTACATGTTACGGTGCAAGTTCCGTCCGTCTGTCCTGCATGCAACACACCGTTTTCATCCACCGTGACAATATTCGGCGAGTCACAGCTCCATTGCGATTTATATCTGTTTGCATCGTGCGGAGTTACGCTGAGATTCAAGGCATACGTGTTGTTGTGATAAAGCGTGATATCACCGTCGGTGAGTTCTACACTCTCCACCGCCACGGATTTTGCAACCGCCACAGTGTCGGGATTTCCGTGGTACACGAATTTTGCATCGTGTGAAGTATAAGGGTCGGTATCGCCGTGCAGAGAGACACAGCTCTCATATGCTTCGCCCGTGGTGTACTGTGTTCCCGTAGACGGGTTTTGTTCCGCCAAGCGTTGACAAAAGTCGTTCATTACAAGCCCGTCGAATGTGAAAGAAACCGCATCCGTATAACCTGCCACAAATGCTGCACCGTGATTTATGAGCGGTGCATAAAAATTCTCTGCCGCCATTCCGTGACAAATCCCCGTGTACACAATGGTCTGAGGAAGCATGTCACAGTATTTTGCTATGTAAGTGCCGCGCATGAGCATCATATTTCCTGAGAGTACAATGTGCCCGTCCGCCAAATCCTGTGCATCATAATTCCCCGGGCGAGGTATCATGATGTAGCCGCCGCCGTCATAATCTGCGCCGTGGCTGTCTATCATTACAATGCCGTAATTATCGAAGTTTTTGAAGCTTTCGAGGTTTGCATCCGCTCCGTAATATGCGTCCACCGTCTCATAGCCTGCTGTTTGCGCCATTTTTTGTGCTCTTTCGAGGTAACTCTGAGTGAAGTTGTCATCCAAGCCGTAAAAGGGTGACCACACACCTATTGCGCTTTTGCCGATATAGCTTGTGGTACTGAGTACCGTAGCTGTACTTTTCGTCTCGGAAGGCTTTATCATCTCTATGTGCTCAAAGTAGTTTTCGATGCCCGATTTCAGCGTGAATGAGAAAGATTTATCACTCTCCCATGTAATGCTGTCCAAAACATCCCCATATATACGCTCAACATAACCGAATGCAGATACAGCTATTTGTTGCGGAGTAAGCCCTGCATTTGCAAGTTCACGCTTATATTCTTCTAAGTCATCCCACAGTGCCTCTGCTTGTTCCACATCGCTTTTTCCGAGTTCCGAGCGGAATTTAACGGGCTGTGACATGCTCACGGAAGATGAAGTTTCTGCATGATACAGTTTGGTCTGTTTTCTGTCCGAGGCGAGAAGTACCCGAACGGTGTATGTGCCGTCATGTGCTGTCGCATCTCCGTGCGTGCCGTCATCGTACATGCGGCTTATTCTGTTTCCGTCGTCATCTGACACATATACCTTTTGTCCGTGATATGCAGTTTTGTCTGAAAGGGATGCGGTGAATGTTACCTCTTGCTTTTTGCCCATCACAACAGAATAGTCGGAAACCTCAAATCTTGTTATATGGACAAAACTTTCCTCAGCATTTGCAACCGAGGGAAGGATATGAGAAAGTGTTGAAAGTAAAATTGCAGCCGTAAGAATCAGCGCAAGAAGTCTTTTCATGGCAATACCTCCGTTTTTCGTTTTATATATGATAAAGCCTTTGTGCCGTAAAGTCAAATCACAGATGCATTTTACTGCTTTACGGCACACAAATGACGGAATAGGGAAGCTCTGTGCATGTCAGATATGGAAAGTTATGGTTGAACATAGATGCAAATCATGTTATACTTCATGAGTAGTTATAAGAACAAGAATATGACGGAGGCATGACATGAAAAACGATACGGAACGAATTGTGCTTGAATACATAAAGAGGCTGAACTCCCTCACCGTGCTGCGTGATATGCTCAATGACGACGTTTTCAAGTCGTTGCTCTCTGCCTTTGCTGCCATAGCAAACGGCGACCCCATTACGGCGGAGAAGGCAAGTCATAAGTTCGTACACAAGCTTATTACGGAAAATCCGCGACGAGTAAGCGGAAATCTGTTTGCCGACCACATCATAGCGGGCATCGTGGAGAAAGAAAACAGGTTTTCTGCGGATGCGGCAAGCGGAATTTCAGATCCACTTATTTTTTCACTTATGATGAGCGACATAGATGCGCTTTTGGATGCTGCCAAACTCTCCGCTTCGGACTTGCAGGGATATATCAGAGGCATACATACATCCTCAAATGACAGAATTTCTGCACTTTCGAGTGCCGTTTGGGGCGGAAACAGCATAGATACCGATTCTGTGGGTTCTCATGACGTCTTATCACACCTTGAATACCACGTCAGGGACTGGGTTTATGACGATGCAGACATGAACCGTGTGTATCCGTGCGAAAACGATTTGTCGGAGCTGTATGACGTCATACTGTCGTCGGACGCATCGGAAATTACCGATGCGCTTTGGCATTTTTTCAACACCGTGGGTACGGGGATTTTCATAAAAAACAGGCTGTTTGCGTCAGACGAAAGTCATACTTTCATGCCAATTTCGGAACCTTTGCCCGAACAGAATCTGCTTCCTTTCATGTATCATGAGGAACACGACAGACTGGCAGAACTTGCAGTCGCCTTTGCAAACGGCGAGAATGTTTCAAACACAGTGCTTTTGGGGGCTTCGGGTTCGGGAAAGACCACCATGCTCAATTCGCTCACGGAAGTTGAATCCGACCTGCGTTTCATCTTTGTTTCGGGATATTCGCTGCCTGACTTTACAGAGATTTTCGAGATGATGAGAAAGCAGCCGCTCAGGTTTGCAATTATTTTGGACGATTTACAAGCGTGCGGCGATATATCACGGTTCTTCGGTCATCTCATGAAACCCGAAAATGTTGTATTTTTTGCTGCCACATCAGATGAGGCACAAGCAGAAGCATTTGACAGCGTTATAAAACTGGTTCCGCCCGACATTGCAGGGCTCACAAAGTACATATGCGACATTTCATTCAGCGACGAGAGCGCAGAGTCGGTGAAAAATGCATGTATGGACTATCAGATAGAAACCAAAAAACCGCTCAGTTACGGAGCGGTGAAAGAAATTCTGCAAAAACTCTCATGAATTTATGAAAGATGCAGCACCAATATTCAGAATACTTTATAGGTTATGTGCAATTCTGAACATAACTAATTGTCCTCCCGTTGTTATGAAACCGTATGAGAAGGACAGACCGCTTTGCGTGATGAATTTTGATGACTATGTGCTTGAAATTTCGGATTGCAGCTATTGCAGAGGGTTTGTATTTGAGGCAGCTTGCGCTTTGAGAAGATTGTACCAGGTGCTTCATGAGCCGTCGCTTGTGTGCGCATACAGAAAAAGGGGTGAGATAAGTGACGAAGACTTTGCACTCCAACCGTCACAGGTGGATGCAGCCGCATTTGCACTTCTGTTTCTGAAAATCCAGTTTGACATGAAACCCGAATTGGACGGATACAGCTCAAACGTGCGCCTTGCAATCATGAACAGAATGTATGAACTCCAACTTAGGGATGACATTCTGACGCCTCCGCTTCACAATAGGTTTTCCGTATCTGATTTTCTTAATATGAGGCTTGAATACGCAAAGTCACATCGCAAGCGTTACCGTCCGATTGAATTTGATTCGGACTTATACACGTACTGGTATCCCCGAGAGGATATGCTGTTTTGCGATATACCTCATTATGAAAATACCATGAGCGAGGAAGAAATGTGTGAGGCGATGAAAATAATTTATCCCGATTATGAGTTTGATGAGAAAAATCCGCTGTCCGTTATCGGTGTTGTACACAAGTCCGAAAAACACAGATAATCATTTCCAGTGTACGGGAGAGTCGTAATATTCCTCCAATGTTATCCCATTCTCATACAGATGCTTGGCAAGCGTCATTCCCACATAGCGATAATGATACGGCTCAAACTTTATGCCCGTAATATCCGTTTTATCGGCGGGATATCTGAGTATGAAACCAAACTTATATGAGTTTTCTCTAAGCCACTTATAATTGGGTGTTTTTTTGAAGTTTTCCGTTGCTTCGGGGGAGGTTACCGAGAGTATGTCAAATGCAAGACCCGTTTGATGCTCGCTCGACCCGGGGTACGCACTGCCAAGGGGGACTTTATACCGTCTGCCGTAATACTTATCCGCACGTACTCGCTTTGCCCAAAGCCCTTCCTGCATTTCATACGACCTGTAAACATTTCGGAGATAAAAACCCGTTACGCCGTCTTTTTCCGCTGCACTCATCATATCACAGAACGCAAGCAGAGCATCTTTATCTGCAAGTGTGTGTTCAGAGTGAAGTGTCACAAGCTCCCTATCCACATAATCATATACGCATACCAAATCGTTCGGCTCATAACTCTTGCCGAGACGGTGATTTATATTTACAAGTGAGGTGTCATCCACTTTTTTCAGGCGGGTGTAGGGTGCATCTGCTATAAAAAAGTCCTTGGAATCGCTTTTGCTGTCCGAATTGTCATCATATTTATTATCGACTGTGTTTTTCTCGGTTTCTTCACCGAGGGATTCTGAGATTTTATCTGCGTCTTTTTCCTCAACACGCACTGAATCCGTTTTTTCATTCTCAACACTTTCCGTGGTGGCTGAAAGTTCTGCATCTTGTGATGCCAAATCATCATAGTCTATACGTAAAAGCTCCCTCTTGGGCGGCTCATAATCCGAATCAAATTTTACAACAACTGCAAGTCCCACAACGAGTGCTCCGCAAATTGCCGCAAAATACAACAAATAACGCATGTATTCCTACCTCCTGTTGCATTATAACATTTACATACTGCCATTACAAGAACAAATACTGCCGAAAGAGCATATATTCACCACAGAATAAAAAAGAGGCCGCCTCAATCGGAGACGACCTTCAAAAAAGTGAGGTGTTGATGAAAATTATTTATTGTAAAGGGGGTGCTTTCCTGTGAGCTTTATAACCTCTGCCTTTACCTCTTCCACTGCATCTTCGCCATTGCGGATAATCTTTGCGATGAGGTTTGCAATGAGAATCATTTCATCCTCTTTGAATCCGCGTGTGGTGAGTGCGGGTGTGCCGATTCTGATACCGCTGGTAACAAAGGGGCTTCTGGTTTCTTTGGGGATAGTGTTCTTATTCACCGTGATGTTTGCAGCGTCCAAGAGTTTTTCCACTTCCTTGCCCGACTTGCCCGTGTCTGTGAGGTCAACCAACATGAGGTGATTATCCGTACCGCCCGAAACGAGACGAATGCCGTTGTCATTGAATCCCTTTGCAAGTGCTGCTGCGTTTGCAACTACCTGACGCTGATATTCTTTGAACTCGGGCTTCAATGCTTCACCGAAACAAACAGCCTTTGCAGCTATGATGTGCATGAGGGGTCCGCCCTGTGTGCCGGGGAATATACCCGAATCAATCTTCTTCGCCAGATTTATAATCTCATCGGGGTTGTTCTTATCACGAATCTCCGCTTTGCAAAGGATAAGACCGCCTCTGGGTCCACGGAGAGTCTT
>JAFSHG010000006.1 GCA_017440405.1 Clostridia bacterium | reverse complement strand
TGGGTGCATATGCATTCGGTCGGTGCGCTAATCTGCACTCTGTCACCGTATCGGAATGTGCAGAAGGAATAGACGAACACGCTTTTATAGAATGTCCAAAACTAAACGGCTGATTAACATGAAAAAAACAGCAGACTTGTAATGGGTGATGTCCTTATCGGAGAAATCACAAAATGAAAAGTTTCCACAGACCAAACAAAGGGTTTGTGGGAACTTTATTTACAAGCAGAAGAAGCACCTAAGATACGGCTTCCCTTGTGTAAAGGGAGGCTTTGATAATGCGAAATTCAGTTCACATAAAAATGCAGAAATTCAATCTTCTCCGTTAAGACCATCACGTTATAACGGAATGCGGCTTGTTTTAAAAGGGACAGACTGTGCACACGGTGTTGAGGAAAAAACAAAGTCTATGCCAGTATATCCTCCACATCATCATAATGTTCGCCGTGCAATGCTCTGTTTATGCCCTCCGAAAGCACTTTTGCCATGTCCTCCACTATGCAGTCGATATCCTTGGGAGTTACCACCATGGGGCCCATGTGTTCGCTTATAACTTCGTCGGCAAGCTCTATGAGTTTCTGTTCATCGTTGTGCAAACCTGTTTTGTCCGCAATGAGGCTTATGGTATCCTGCGCAATGGTGGAGGCGAAAACCACCATGGGAACGCCCAGTGCTATCACGGGAACGCCCAGCGTTTGACTGTTGAGACCCATGCGAGTGTTCCCCACTCCCGAGCCCGGGCTTATCCCTGTGTCCGTGAGCTGTACCGTGGTGCTTATGCGTGCGGCACGGCGTGAAGCTAAGGCATCTGTCACTATGACTGCATCGGGCTTTAATTTTTCCACAAGACCGCTTATAACATCGTATGTTTCCACACCCGTTATACCGAGAACTCCGGGTGCTACGGCACATACCGCACGCAGCGGAGTTTGGAGAGCTTCGGGCATGTATTCGGTGATGTGGCGTGTTACAAAAACTTTTTCGGCAATCTTGGGCCCCAATGAATCGGGCGTTATGTATCTGTTTCCGAGTCCCGCCACCAAAACGGTTGCATTTTCTTTCAAGTCACCCAAAAGCGACTTCAATTCCGTTGCAAGGCACATTGCCATTTCATGAAAAGAGTCGGATTCACGAGAGGCAAGGTCGGGAGAATCCAGTGTGATGTAGCGACCGCAAAGCTTGCCTATCTTTTTTGCCGAATCTTCGTTTTCCACCTTTATTCTGGAAAGTGCGATTTTACCGCACTGTTCGTTTTGTTCGTATATGCCGGGAAGTTCGGGATGCAACTCACGGGCTTCGGCGGCAAGGTCGGTATAAATTCCTGTCATATCAATTCAATTCCTTTCGCAGTTTTTTATGAAGTATTCTCCGTGCATATGATGCGCTCATTGCAAGCACGAGCGAGAATATTTGCGCATCCAAAATATCGGAGGCAAGAGGCGGAGTGTAAGGCACATACAACAGTATTTCCGCAAAAAACGATACTGTATAAACCACAATGGGAATGCTTACACAGATTTTTGCCGCAAAAACGGGTCGCCGTATAAAAAGCATACTAATGCACAGTGATACGGGTATCATCGCCGCATACAGCGGAGCATTCGGGAACATGAGCATTGTGCCGAGTGCGGCGCATACCGAACCTAAAATGCTTATGAGCGACGAAAAAAAAGAATACTCACCCAAATGCAGCGAACATACGAACATGAATATGTACAGGAGCAAAACGGCAGGGCTTATATCAAATCCCGACGGATGCGTGTACATAAATCGGTTCAGCACGAGCAGCGATAGGAGAAGCATTATAAAGTGACTCTTTCTTAATCTGAACATGGGAAAGACACTGTCAAACCAGCTTCCTAAGCTCAGCAAAAGACATATTGCGGCAAGATAAACACCTATACTCATAGCATACCTCCTCGTACTACGGTATAGAATCCCCCGAAAAGCCGCATTATATACCGTAAAAAATACAAATGGAACGGGCAAAATGAGTTTTGCGGTTAATTACCGCATTATGGATTTTTTTACACAAAACCCACTGTACAAGCGGTTCGGAATATAATTTTTTTGGAAGGTAAAATCTGTTTACAATGGCAGTTTTGCGTGTTATAATAAGATGACAAGATTTTGGAGGTGTATAAAAAGCATGAATCCCGGCTTGGTAATTTTAATCGGAATGGGCGTTGTTTTTGCAGGACTTATTCTGCTCATCATAGCAATAGCCGTAATGAACGGCTTGATTGCTCTGTTTGGCGGTAAGGAAGAAGAAAAGACACCCACGACGAATACTGTTGTGCAAGCAGATGACGGCATAAGTCACGATGAGCTTATCGTGGTGGTTGCATCCGCCATAGCTGCGGCAACAGACACAGATGCAGCAGGTCTGCGCATAGTATCATTAAAGAAAATATGAAGTTTTAATTGGAGGAAAATCGAAAAATGCGTAAGTTTATTGTAAACGTAAACGGTTCATCTTATGAAGTAGAAGTGGAAGAAATGACATCTGCACCGGCAGCTGCAAGCAAGCCCGCAGCAGCACCTGCACCAGAGAAAAAGGCGGAAGCACCCAAGGCGGAGAAAGCCCCCACGGTACCTCTTGAAAATGCACCCGCAGGCGGCACACGAGTAAGTGCGCCCATGCCCGGAACAATTAAGAAAATAGCTGTTAAAAACGGTGACAGAGTAAAGAAGAATGATATTCTCTTCATACTTGAAGCAATGAAACTCGAAAATGAAATCTACTCCCCCTGTGACGGCGTGATAGCGTCGGTGGATACCACAGAGGGTACAATGGTAAACCCGGGTGATTCACTTTGCACCATTGCATAATTCCGAATTTGAGTATATTCAGAAAGGAGATTATGTATGAAAAAGAAAAAACTTTTCATGCTTATCGCAGGTGTTGTGATTGCGATGTGTATGTGCATTGCAAGCATGTCCTTTGCAGAACCCGAACATTCTGACGCAACGGCTTCCGAATCAAAGCCGATTACAGTACCGTCGGGTGAAGCAAAACCGAATGATAAGCTTTCAGGTGCAGGAGAAGAGACTGCCTCGGACGATGTACAGGAACAGGAATCGGACGTAAACGGTGAATTGGTGTCTATTGAAGGGAAATCCGATGATAAAGACGTACCTTTGGGTGTTGCGTTGAAAAACTTTATGAACAGCACGGGTGCAGCGCATATTTTCTCCACGGATTGTTCCGCAAGCATAACAGAGACAGACGCAGACGGAAACATAGTATATGCACAAAATGAAAAAGGCGAACAAGTTCCTCAAATGACAAAGTGCGGCGAGAATCATCTGCTGAACTGTGTGATGATACTCATAGCATGTGTATTGCTTTTCCTTGCAATCGTGAAAGGGTTTGAGCCGCTGCTGCTCGTTCCCATTGCGCTG
>JAFSHG010000005.1 GCA_017440405.1 Clostridia bacterium | reverse complement strand
GTTCTATGCAAACGGAGTTGAGTACGAATACGAGATTGATGCAGAAACGGGAAAAGTCATAAGCTATGACAGCGAAAGAGACGATGACTGACAGGTGAAGCCAAAAAGAGAGAAGGCGGCGAAAGTCGCCTTTTTCTTTGTACCGCATGAGATATGAATTTATTATTGCGTTAAAAAGGCGTGCGCGGCATTTAATGAAAAACTTGCGATAAAAAAGCCCTTGAAAAAAACGAACAATGAGTGTACAATACATTCAAGAGAGGTTGTAAACCTCAAAGAAAGCACATAGTAAAGGAGAAGAAAACATGAAGGTAAAGGGTATTATCTCTATTTTCACAGCAGTCTGCATGATAGCGGCAGTTCTGCCCGTCATGACTTTTGCGGACGAGAACAATAAGATAACTTACTACTACGGAGATGCAAACGTGGACGGAATCGTAAATACAGCGGATGCCACGTGGATATTGAAGTATTGTGCAGGACAAATAGTGGATTTCTACGATGACTTGCATAAAGAACTTGCCGATGCGGACAGAAACGGCGAAATAAATACAGCGGATGCCACATATGTGTTGAGGGGCTGTTTGGGACTGGTTGAGTTCATGCCGTATCACACAGCGGAACACAGATATTATAATGTGAATTTCCATTCGGGAAATGTGGAATCGGATGCAGGGCTTTATGTACCCTCTCCCACGAAATGCAGGGCGGGTACGGATTACGTTGTGAAAGAAGAAGCAAAACACGATGAACACGTATTCTCCGCATGGCAGGCAGATTTCAATGAGCAAAAATACAAGTTGGACGAGAGCTTTGTAATGCCTGAACAGGACATAGTTCTCACGGCAGTTTGGGATGAAAACATCGAAATTCCCACGGAAACACCCACGGAAACACCCACGGAAATTCCCACGGAAACACCCACGGAAATACCTACGGAAATACCTACGGAAGAACCCACGGAAACACCTACGGAAGAACCCACGGAAATACCGATTATCAACGATATAACGGTGACGTATTGCGATGACTTTAATGAGCGGGAAGTAACGGAAGGTGTTGAGCACTTTGACTTGCAAGAAGGGGAGAACACTCTCACGGCGGAGGACTTTAATATACCGCAGGGGTACAAACTTTGTAACCCCGACTTGAATGTTACAGTCACCGTAACGGAAGGTATCCCCTCACCCGATGCGGTATTGGTGGATGTGTATCCTGTTGATATAATTGACGGCGCAGAATATACCGTTATTTATACAGTTTCGGGATTTGAGAAGGTAAATCTTGATATGGACGGCAATTACATACTCGGAAATGATATTGACTTGGGCGATGAAAACAGATACCCATTTGGCTGGGCAGAGCAAGGTTCGGGCGAAGCAGATGTACCGTTTACGGGAATTTTTGACGGCAACGAGCATTCTGTAACAGGCCTTTACATTGACCATACCAATGATTATGACGGCTTCATGGAATATACCTATTATGAGAACGTAGGACTTTTTGCAATAAACGACGGAGTTATACGAAACCTTTGCATCTACACCAAACTCTATGAGGAAAACGACCCGACATACGGAGTTTTCGGTGATGTGAGCGTGGGTGCTGTTGCAGGCAGCAATTCGGGACTCATCTTAAATTGTCATGTGTACGGCAATGTAGGTTCGATGGACTTTGTGGAATTTCAACGAGGCGCAGCAGGCGGCATCACGGGAACGAATACGGGTACAGTCAGAGAATGCAGCATGGAAGGCGGCGTGGAAGGCTTCTATTTCATAGGCGGACTTGTGGGCAAAAATACGGGCTTGTTGACGGAGAGTTATTTTGCAGGCGGCATAAACTCACAAGTGCCGGACGATATATTGGAAGATTATGCCGTGAGTCGTATAGGCGGGCTTTGCGGCGGTTCACAGAACGGAGAGGTATCCGACTGTTATGTTCTTCTCACGAATTGCATAGCGGGCGACCAAGGCGTGGGTGGACTTATAGGTTGGATAAGCTACGGCACTCTTACGAATTTGTACGTTGCAAATACGGAGGGGAACATTCGGTTTGTTACGGCAGACGGAGCAGCGATTGTGGGCTATGTGTACAATGCCCCCACATATTCGGGATTGTATGCCGACGAGACCTACACGATAAACGGCGGTGAGCTTCCGAATGAGTTTGACGAGGGAACATGGGATATGAACGGTGCATGTCACGCTCAAGCCCCCGACCTCATAAAGAACCGTCGCGGCGCAACACTTGCTGCTGATTGACACGCAAAACCGACTCGCAGGACGTGTCTTGCACAGACGGTGTTGACAAAAATAAAAAGCGGCGCATTGAGCCGTATAAACAGAGTCTCTGTCGAAATCTCGGCAGAGGCTTTTTTTTACTCAACACCGCTTGTATGAGAGAATATTTGCCGAAAAATATATTTTCCGAATATGCAAAAAAGAGCAAAAAGACGCTTGCAAGGGCTTGACATATGTGGTAAGATATGAAATGGTGTGTTATGTGCGCTTCAAATTCCACTCAGACGAACCGCAGAAACACACATAAAAAGTCAGTCCTATGGGAGGTTGCCGGTCGCCATCCGGGTAATTCCCAATACAGGCGGGTGTATAACACCCGTGTGAATTTCAGAAGAGGAAACACACGGCACGGTGTACACCGAAAAAAATTAAGGAGGAATAAAAATGGCAACTCAGAGAATACGCATAAAGCTCAAAGCGTATGAGCACGGCCTCATCGACACAAGCGCAGCTAAGATAGTCGAAACAGCCAAGAGAACGGGCGCAGAAGTTTCAGGCCCCATCCCGTTGCCCACAGAAAAGGAAATAGTAACTATTCTGCGTGCGACACATAAGTATAAAGACAGCCGTGAGCAGTTTGAAATTCGCACACATAAGCGTCTTATAGACATTCTTCACCCCTCAGCAAAGACAGTGGAAGCACTTTCTAAGATAGACCTTCCCGCCGGTGTTGATATTGAGCTCAAATTGGAGGTGCTCAAATGAAAAAGGCTATACTCGCAAAGAAAATCGGCATGATTCAGATGTTCCGTGAAGACGGTACAATGATTCCCGTAACCGTGCTTCAGGCAGGTCCCTGCCCCGTAACACAGGTTAAGACAGTAGAACATGAAGGATACAGCGCAGTTCAGGTTGGATTTTCTCCCATCCGTGAAAAGCTCGTTACCAAGCCCCTCATGGGTCACTTCAAAAAAGCAGGCGTAGCTCCCTGCCGCTACATCAAAGAGTTCAGACTTGATGATGCAGAGAAGTACGAAGTGGGTTCAGAGATAAAGGTTGACATCTTTGAAGCAGGCGACAGAATTGATGTTACAGGCACCAGCAAGGGCAAGGGTTTCCAGGGCGTTATAAAGCGTTGGAACCAGTCCAGAGGCAGAATGACACACGGTTCACGTTATCACAGACGTGTTGGTTCAATGGGTGCTTGCTCATACCCCGGAGAAGTTTTCAAACATAAGAACTTGCCCGGACACATGGGTTCAGAGAGAATCACCACTCAGAACCTCGAAGTTGTTCGTGTGGATGCAGAACGTAACCTGCTCCTCGTAAAGGGTGCAGTTCCCGGTCATAAGAACGGTCTTGTTTCGGTCAAGAACACCGTTAAATAAGATTGAAAGGAGGATACAGAAATGCCTACAGTTGCATTGTTCAATAAAGAAGGTAAAACAATCGGCAATATCGAGTTAAGCGAAAAGCTTTTCGGTATAGAGCCCAATATACATGTAATGCATTTGGTAGTGAAGGCACACCTTGCAAACATGCGTCAGGGTACACAGAGCGCAAAGACACGTGCAGAAGTTCGCGGCGGCGGAATAAAGCCGTGGAAGCAGAAGGGTACAGGCCGTGCCCGTCAGGGTTCCACCAGATCTCCGCAGTGGACACACGGCGGTGTGGTATTTGCTCCTAAGCCCCGTGACTATCACATGGACGTAAATAAGAAAGTAAGACGCCTTGCACTTTACAGCGCACTTTCTTCCAAGGTTAAGGACGGCGAGCTCATAGTTATTGACAAACTCGACCTTGCAGCTCCCAAGACTAAGGAAATGATAAAGGTTTTGAATGCAGTTGAGTCCAAGAACGCACTCATAGTTCTGCCCGAGCGTGAAAACGTGGTGGCAAGAGCATCGGGAAATATCCCCGGCGTGGAAACCACAATGGTAGGAACACTCAGCGTATATGACATTCTCAAACATAAGAACCTCATCCTCACAAAGGATGCACTCGCAAAGATTGAGGAGGTATTCGCATAATGAAAAAGGCTTATGATATCATTATAAGACCGGTTCTCACAGAGAAGAGCTATGACAATCTCTCATCTCTCAGAAGATACGAGTTCATCGTGGATAAGAGAGCAACCAAGACGGAGATAAAGCTCGCAATCGAAGAGATATTCGGCGTTCAGGTGGAGAAAGTAAACACACTCAATCAGGACGGAAAGATGAAGAGACAGGGTATGCATGAAGGCCGCAGAGCGTCAGTGAAGAAGGCATATGTGCAGCTCAAAGAAGGCTCAAAGGGCATCGAGTTTTTCGATAGTCTGGTCGTTGAGTAAGAGGAGGAATGAAAAATGGCAGTCAGAAAGATTAAACCTACAACTCCCGGTCAGCGTTTTATGACGGTTTCCGCATTTGACGAGATAACCTGCACGACTCCCGAAAAGTCACTGCTTGAGGATCTCAAACGCAAGGGCGGACGTAATGTTTCCGGTAAAATCACTGTTCGTCATCACGGCGGCGGTGCAAAGCGTAAATACCGTATCATAGACTTCAAGCGCAATAAGGACGGTATCCCCGCAAAGGTTGCAACCATAGAGTACGACCCGAACCGTTCCGCAAACATCGCACTTTTGCACTATGCAGACGGTGAAAAGAGATACATCATCGCACCTTTGGGAATCAAAGTGGGTGACACACTTGTATCGGGCGATAACGCAGATATAAAGATTGGCAACACCTTGAAGATAAAGGACATCCCGATTGGTACACTCATTCATTGCATAGAGCTCAAGCCCGGCAGAGGTGCACAGCTCGTAAGAAGTGCAGGAAATGCAGCACAGCTCATGGATAAGGGCGGCAAAAAGGCAGCATATGCACAGGTAAGACTTCCCTCGGGTGAAGTAAGACTGGTGCCCATGGAGGCAAGAGCAACCATAGGTCAGGTAGGCAATGTTGAGCACAACAACATAAAAATCGGTAAGGCAGGCAGAACACGCCACATGGGTATCCGACCCACAGTAAGAGGTTCTGTAATGAACCCCTGTGATCACCCCCACGGCGGTGGTGAGGGTAAGAGCCCTATCGGTCGTCCGGGTCCTGTAACTCCGTGGGGTAAACCTGCACTGGGCTATAAGACCAGAAAGACAAAGAATGTTAACGATAAATTTATCGTAAGCCGTAGAAGCAAGTAAACTGAAAGGAGATAACTCATGAGTAGGTCAGTAAAGAAAGGACCGTTCATCGAAGAGCGTTTGCTCAAGAGAATTCAGGACATGAATGAGAGCGGCAAAAAGACAGTTATAAGAACATGGTCAAGAGCTTCAACAATATTCCCCGATATGGTCAGCCACACAATAGCTGTTCATGACGGCAGAAAGCATGTACCGGTATATATAACAGAAGAAATGGTCGGACATAAGCTGGGCGAGTTCGCTCCCACACGCACATTCCGCGGTCACAGAGGCTCAGAAAAGTCCTCAGGTGGCAGATAAGGAGAGATATAATGGCAAAGAATCAAAGAGAAAAAGCATTGCGTCGTCGTGAAAACGCAGACAGACGTCCCCGCGCTATTGCACGTTACATCAGAATTTCATCCCGCAAGGTGAAGGTTGTTATAGACCTTATCCGCGGTAAGAGCGTAAACGAAGCACTCGGCATTCTCATGTACACACCCAAGGCTGCCGCAGAACCCGTTTTGAAGCTGCTCAAATCTGCAATCGCAAATGCAGAGAACAATATGAACCTCTCAGCAGACGACCTGTATGTAGCAGAAGTGTTTGCAGATCAGGGTCCCACCTTGAAGAGATTCAGACCCAGAGCACAGGGCAGAGCAAGCAGAATACGCAAGCGCACAAGCCATATTACAATAATTCTTGATCAGAAAAACAAATAATACGGAGGTAACAAATGGGACAGAAAGTTCATCCTAACGGCTTGAGAGTCGGTGTCATCAGAGATTGGAATACCCGTTGGTATGCTTCCAAGAAGGATTTTGCCGATTATTTGGTAGAAGACAACACGATTCGTAATTACATCAAAAAGACTTATTACAGCGCATGTATCGCAAAGATAAACATCGAGCGTGCAATAGCAGATAACTCTTCCGATGTAGCTATAAACATTCATACAGCACGCCCTGGTGTTCTCATCGGAAAAGATGCAGTGGGTGTTGAGGCAATAAAGACAGGTGTTGCACAGCTTATAGGCAAGCCCGTAAGCACAATCAAGGTAAACATCATAGAGGTAAGAAACGCAGACACATCGGCACAGCTCATAGCAGAGAATATAGCAGGTCAGATTGAAAAGCGTACATCATACCGCAGAGCGATGAAGCAGGCAATGGGTCGTGCCATGAAGGCAGGCGCAAAGGGAATAAAACTCCTTTGTTCAGGAAGACTCGGCGGTGCGGAAATCGCAAGAAGTGAAGGTTATCACGACGGTTCGATACCCCTTCAAACAATCCGTGCAGACATCGAATACGGTTTTGCAGAGGCACAC
The DNA here is from genome assembly GCA_017440405.1 of Clostridia bacterium. GTDB lineage: Bacteria > Bacillota > Clostridia > Christensenellales > CAG-138 > RGIG3141. Next base: position 4,600 of record JAFSHG010000005.1, on the reverse strand, counting down.
ACCACATACGGCCGTATCGGTGTAAAGATTTGGATTTACAGAGGCGAGGTTTTAGGCGGCAGAGCACAGGAAGATACACGCCGTGAAAACCGTGACAACCGTGAGAAGAGAGAAAGAAGACCCGGTGGCAGAAGACCCCGTAAGGAAGGAGGCAAATAACCTATGTTGATGCCAAAGAGAGTTAAGCGCAGAAGAGTACATCGTGGCCGCATGAAAGGTGCAGCACACCGTGGAAATACAGTGACATACGGCGAACTCGGTCTTGCAGCAGTGGAACCTGCATGGGTTACCAGCAACCAGATAGAGGCAGCCCGTATCGCAATGACACGTTATATCAAGCGTGGCGGTCGAGTTTGGATAAAGATTTTCCCCGACAAGCCCATTACCGAAAAGCCCGCAGAAACACGAATGGGTTCAGGTAAAGGTTCACCCGAATATTGGGTAGCAGTAGTAAAGCCCGGCAGAGTAATGTTTGAGATTGCAGGCGTTGATGAGGGCACAATGCGAGAGGCATTGAGACTGGCATCACACAAATTGCCGCTCAAATGTAAGGTCGTAAGAAAAGAAACTGTAGAAGCAGGTGGTGAGAGCAATGAAGGCTAATGAACTTAAAAAATTGAGCACAGAAGAGCTCCTCGAAAAAGAGCGCAAGCTGAAAGAGGAACTGTTTAACCTTCGTTTCCAACTGGCAACAGGTCAGCTCGTTGATACAACAAAAATCAGCGCATGCAAAAAAGACATCGCCAGAGTTAAGACACTGCTCACAGAGCGTGCAGCAAATGCTTGAAAGGAGTAAATCTTATGGAAATGTTAAAGCGTAATTATCGCAAGACCCGTACAGGTGTTGTTGTAAGCGATAAGATGGATAAGACAATCGTTGTTGCAATAAGAACTAAGGTACGTCATCCTCTGTACAACAAGATGGTAAGCCGTACACGCAAGTTCAAGGTGCATGACGAAAATAATGAATGCGGTATCGGCGATACGGTGAAGATCATGGAAACTCGCCCGATAAGCAAGGACAAGAATTGGCGTCTCGTTGAAATCATCGAGAAGGCTAAGTAAGGAGGGAAAGACATGATACAGCCACAGACTCGTTTGAAGGTAGCTGACAACAGCGGTGCAAAGGAAATCATGTGTATCCGTGTTCTCGGTGGTTCATTCCGCAAAACAGCAAGCGTTGGTGACGTTATCGTAGCATCGGTAAAGACTGCAACACCCGGTGGTGCAGTAAAGAAGAAGGATGTAGTTCGTGCAGTAGTAGTGCGTACCGTAAGCGGTATACACAGACCGGACGGAAGCTTTATCCGCTTTGACGATAACGCAGCAGTAATCATAAATGACCAGAAACTCCCCAAGGGAACACGTATCTTTGGGCCGGTTGCAAGAGAACTGCGTGAGAAGGAATACATGAAGATTGTGTCCCTGGCACCCGAAGTACTTTGATGGAGGATTTAGAAAATGAGTAAACTTAACATCAAAACAGGCGACACGGTAAAGGTAATCACAGGTGTCGATAAGGGCAAGGACGGCAAGGTAATGAGCGTAAACCCCGAAACAGGAAGAATCGTAGTTCAGAATGTGAACATGGTAACACGCCACACCAAGCCCCGTCGTCAAGGTCAAGAAGGCGGCAGACTGAGCAAGGAAGGCACTATAAACGTATCAAACGTAATGATAGTATGCCCCCGCTGCAACAAGCCCACAAGAATCGGTCATATGATAGAGGCCGGTAAGAAGTTCCGTGCATGTAAGAAGTGCGGAAAGAAAATAGACTGATAGAGAGGGAGGAAAGTAAAATGGCAAAGAAAACTCAGGAACAGCTCGCAGCTTTCACAGAGCCCGCTCGTCTGAAACTCAAATATAAGGAAATAGTTCCCCAGCTCATCGAGAGATTCGGTTATAAGAACCCGATGGAAGTTCCCAAACTCGTGAAGATAGTAATGAACATGGGTCTGGGTGCAGATAAGGATAACCCCAAGGGAATAGAAGCAGCAGTAGGCGATCTCGCAATCATCGCAGGACAGAAGCCCGTAATCACAAAGGCAAAGAAGTCCGTTGCAAACTTCAAAGTTCGCCAGGGCATGAACATCGGTGCAAAGGTAACTCTTCGCGGCGACAGAATGTTCTATTTTGCTGATAAGCTTATCAACATCGTACTTCCCCGAGTACGTGACTTCCGCGGTGTGTCGGATTCCAGCTTTGACGGAAGAGGAAACTATGCAATGGGCTTGAAAGAACAGCTCATATTCCCGGAAATCAATTATGATGATGTTGATAAAGTCCGTGGTATGGATATAGTTTTTGTAACCACCGCAAAGACTGACGAAGAAGCAAAGGCTCTGCTCGAATTGCTCGGAATGCCTTTCGCTCGTGACTGATAGGAGGATATTAAAGTGGCAAAAACAAGCATGAAAAACAAACAGCAGCGTGCACCTAAGTTCAGCACACGTGCTTACACAAGATGCCGCATTTGCGGACGTCCCCATGCAGTGCTTCGCAAGTACGGTATCTGCCGTATCTGTTTCAGAGAATTGGCATACAAGGGCGAAATACCCGGCGTACGCAAAGCAAGCTGGTAAGAGTATCAAGGAGGAATATTGAAATGTTGACAACAGATCCCATTGCAGATATGCTTACTCGTATTCGTAATGCTCTCATCGCAAAGCACGATGAGGTTATAGTTCCCGGCTCAAACATGAAGCTTGCTATCGCAAAGATACTGCTCGATGAAGGCTACATAAAGAACTATAAAGTTGTGGAAGAGGGCCTTGTAAAGAATATCGTTATAACCCTGAAATACGGTCCCAACCGTCAGAAGGTTATCACAGGCTTAAAGAGAATTTCAAAACCCGGTCTGCGTATATATGCACGCAAGGACAATATCCCCAAGGTGCTCAACGGACTCGGCGTTGCAATTCTGTCCACATCACAGGGTGTTATGACTGACCGTCAGGCTCGCAAGTCGGGCATCGGCGGAGAGGTTCTGGCATATATTTGGTAATTAAAATCAGGAGGTAAAAGGTATGTCACGAATCGGAAAACTTCCGATCACAATTCCCGCCGGAGTGACAATCACGGTTTCTGACGACAACACCGTCAGCGTGAAGGGACCCAAGGGTTCACTCAGCGAGAAGATCTCACAGGATATGGTCATAAAAAATGACGGCAGTATCCTCACAGTAGAAAGACCTTCAGATGTGAAGGAACATCGTGCGCTCCACGGTCTGAGCCGTACACTTATCAACAACATGGTTGTTGGAGTAACAACGGGCTATACAAAGACTTTGGAAATCGTAGGAACAGGTTATAAGGCACAGATGCAGGGCAAGAACCTTGTTTTGAATCTGGGTTACTCACACCCTGTGGAGATGATTCCCCGTGAAGGCATAGAGTTTGAAGTACCCGCACCCACAAAGGTAATAGTAAAGGGTATAAATAAGCAGGTAGTCGGTCAGACGGCAGCAGAAGTACGTGCAGTACGCAGTCCCGAACCTTACAAAGGAAAGGGTGTTCGCTATGAGGGCGAATATGTTCGTCGTAAGGAAGGCAAGACCGGTAAATAATGCGTAGAGAGGAGATACAGTATGATTACAAAGCAGAATAAGAATGCTGTTCGTAAAAAGCGTCACGACCGTATGCGCAATGAGCTTGCAGGAACCACAGCAAGACCCAGACTCAATGTGTATCGCAGCTTGAATAACATCTACGCACAGATAATAGATGACGAGACAGCAACCGGTACAACACTTGCTTGTGCATCAACACTTGACGCAGAAGTTAAGGCACAGCTCACCGGAAAGTCTAAGAAAGAAGCAGCTTTCATCGTTGGCAAGACCATAGGTGAAAGAGCAAAGGCAAAGGGAATCACCACAGTGGTATTCGACCGTGGCGGTTACCGTTACATGGGCAGAGTGGAAGAACTCGCAAAAGGTGCCCGTGAAGCAGGCCTTGATTTCTGATGGAGGTACAAAATGCAGGAAAGAATTGACGCATCCACATTGGATTTAACAGAAAGAATGGTTCACGTCAACCGTGTTGCAAAGGTTGTAAAGGGTGGTAAAAACTTCCGCTTTGCAGCTCTCATGGTTGTAGGCGATGGAAACGGACATGTAGGTGTTGGCACAGGCAAGGCAGTGGAAATACCCGAAGCAGTACGCAAGGGCGTGGAGGACGCAAAGCGTCACCTTGTAAAAGTTCCCATTGTAAACGGTACAATACCTCACGCTGTTGAGGGAATATACGGCAAGGGTCATGTAAGAATGCTCCCCGCTGAAGAAGGTACAGGCGTTATAGCAGGCGGCCCTGCTCGTGCGGTACTTGAAATAGTAGGCGTAAGAGATATTCGTACAAAGAGCTACGGTTCAAACAACCCTGCAAACTGCGTGAAGGCAACCATAAACGGTCTTATGCAGCTTCGCACAGCAGAGGAAGTAGCTCGCTTGCGCGGTAAGACTGTGGAAGAAATCCTGAACTGATACAGAGGAGGTATTTTAGAATGGCAAATTTGAAAATAACTCTGAAAAAGAGCACCATCGGCGCACTCAAGGATCAGCAGGCTACAGTAAAGGCACTCGGACTCCACACGGTAAATCACACG
>JAFSHG010000026.1 GCA_017440405.1 Clostridia bacterium | reverse complement strand
TGTGCTGCTGAGACTCGGAAAAGTTTTTGCTGTAAACGTATTAACCTAACTGTTCTAACTTATCACCCATAACAGCGGTTATTCGTTTAAGAGCGGCTTGAAAGTATCGTGAGCTTCTGCCGCCGTTGTATTGCGGTGTTGATACAACCCGAAAATATTCCCATGAGTATGGCTTGGACTAATATAAGGCATAAAAGTTTTGTTTTCATATGAACCTCCGTAAAAACATCTGTGCGATAGGAATATTATACCACTTAATTTCGGTGTTGACATCATAATTAAGTATAAATTTGCATTAAATACTTGTTTGACTGTGGATAAATACGCAGAGGAGCAAATTTATGCTTGATTTTCAAGCCGCACGCATTTACAATATATATGTGCAAGAGAGGCGAGGGGCAGATTTTTCGTGTACCAAAATGGCTCGGCTTATGCATTTTACAAGGAGAAGAATTTTTATGACACCTAAATCTTATATAACGCTCTGTATAGCGGGAATACTCTATGTAATATTAGCTGCAACGGCGGTGGTATCACCACACGGAAATTATGCATTGTCCACAGACGCACAGGTGCAAAACTCCGCTTCCGAGGATGCACAGTCACAAACTCCCGAACCCGTGGACGAACCGTGCGTGATATTCCGTGATGAGGCAGGCACAGAAATAAAAGTGACCGTGAGCAGTTTGAAAACTTTTTCCCAAACCACCGTAACGGTTAATGTAGACGGAGCACAGGTGACATTTACCGCAGCGCATCTGGATTCTGTCATGGAATGGTCGGGACTTCAAGCGGGTTCTGACATGATAGTGGTAAAGGGCGATATAAATGAGATTACCGCATATCGCACCATCGACTTGCAAAAAGAGGGAAATTCATTCCTCATATATGCTGATGCAGAGGGCAATCCTTTGGATAAAGAGGTGTACGGCGATTTTTGCGTATACGTTGCCGAGGGTTCAAAACACGGCTTTTTCCGCAACACAAAGATTATAGATTTCGGTTGATAAAAAGAGGCTCATAAAAATGGAACTTAAAACGCATGACTTCTACTTTGAGCTGCCTCACGAGCTTATTGCACAGTCGCCTGCACAGAAGCGCACTGATTCACGTCTCCTGATATATAACAGAAGTGACAAGAGCATAACAGACGGACATTTCCCCGATATAAAGCAGTTGCTGCAACCGGGGGATGTTTTGGTACGCAATAACACTCGGGTTATTCCTGCACGCATATACGGAAAAAGGGAAGAAACAGGCGGTGAAATGGAGTTTTTACTGCTGAAAAGGTTGAGTGATACACGCTATGAAGCATTGGTGAAACCGGGCAGGCGTGCAAAAGAGGGGCTTATTTATAAGGTGAGCGATGAACTTTCGGTGAGAGTCTGTGAGCCGAATGATGCAAAGGGCAGAAATGTAGAACTCATATACGACGGCGTTTTGGAAGAAATATTAGACAGGGTGGGCAACATGCCGCTTCCGCCTTACATAACAAAAAAATTAGAGGACAAAACCCGTTACCAAACCGTGTATGCCAAGCACAACGGAAGTGCAGCAGCTCCCACGGCGGGACTTCACTTCACGGACGAGCTTTTATCCGAGCTTGAAAACATGGGTGTCATAATAGTGGATATACTCCTGCATGTGGGATTGGGTACTTTCCGCCCCGTGTCCGTGGAAAACGTGTCGGAGCATCACATGCATTCGGAGTACTACGAGGTGACGGAGAAAGCGGCCGAGACCATAAATAACGCAAGGGCAAACGGCGGCAGGATTTTTGCAGTGGGTACTACGAGTTGCAGAACATTGGAAAGTGTGACGGACGAGAGCGGCGTAGTGCATTCGGGCATGGGTTGGACGGATATATTCATCACACCCGGGTACAGGTTCAAGGCGGTGGACGCACTCATAACAAACTTCCACTTGCCCGAGTCCACATTGCTCATGCTGGTTTCTGCACTTGCAAGCCGTGATGAAATGCTCAGGGTCTATGCCCACGCCGTGGACGAGAAGTATAGATTCTTTTCGTTTGGTGATGCTTGCATAATTCTATGATTTTCATAGTATTTTGAAATAAATTCCAATAGCTTTCATTGACAAACACACGCACTTCGCATATAATATAATCAAGAAAGCGAGGTGTGTATTATGGCTATGACGAATGTAAATATAAGAATGGACGAAGAAACAAAGATTGCGTTCGATAAGTTCTGTTCGGATATAGGTTTGTCCGTAAGCGCTGCGTTCAATATTTTTGCAAAGACAGTTGTGCGTGAGCAGAGAATACCGTTTGAACTTACGACGGAAGTTCCGAACAGTAAAACTCTTGCTGCCGTTTCCTCAGCCGAAAAGTCCGAGGATGTCTACGGCCCGTTCGACAGTGTAAGTGATTTGATGGAGGCATTGAATGCTTAAAATCGAATTCACAGGGCAATTCAAAAAAGACTATAAGGCGGCGTTGAAAAGGGGATGTGACCCACAGGAACTTACAACAGTTATCACTCTTCTTGCTTCCGAACAGCCGCTACCCGCAAAATATCGGGATCATGCTCTGGTAAACTCGCACGGATTCAAAGATGTACGAGAATGTCACATTAAACCGGACTGGCTTCTGATTTATAAGATTTACTCTGACAGACTTGTGTTGGAACTTATCCGTACCGGAACTCACAGCGATTTGTTCTGATCTCACGTCCCATGATTTTCGGCGATAGTATGTGTATACTGTAAAAACGTAGAAAGGATTGACAAACTATGAAAAACAACACTGCACACAAACTTAAATTCATGGCACAAATAATTTTTTGGCTTATGCTCATAGGCTGTGCCGTCATAATCGGAATAAACTTTTATCCGCTTGCTAAGCAAAATCCGTTTGTAGGTGTTCTCGTTATGCTGGCACTTGCCGTGGTAGCCTATGTGGTGTGCGAGACTTTAAGGCTCATATTCATGGCTCTTGCGGAGCTTTTATCTGAAACACAAGATGTAAAAAGACTGTTGATGAGCAAGGAAAACAACAAAAAATAAAAACAACATGCAGGGATATAATAAACGGCTGTGAAACTTGTGCAAGCTTCACAGCCGTTTTTTAGTGCATTTACAATCTCACATCACACGCCACGTAATTTCGCACCGGTTTTGTGTTCCACCGTCTTTATTATGCGGTTCATAGCTGAGGCTATATCCTCGTCCGTGAGAGTTCTGTCATCACGGCGCAGTGAGAAGCCGAACGCCATGCTTTTCATTCCCTCGGGGATGCCTTTTCCCTTGTATACATCGAACAGATGCACATTTTCTATGTGCACATCCGTCTTTGCTCCGTATATCACATCGCAAATATCAGCAGAGAGCGTATTCTCAGGTACGAGTATTGCAATATCACGGTCGGCAGCAGGGAATTTGGGGAGAGGCTTGAAAGTCTTTTTGCCTGACCTCTGTGCGAGCATCTTTGCAAAGTCTATTTCTGCCACGAGTGCATTCTGTGTGATTTCAAAACGCTCCTGTACATCGGGATGAAGCGCACCCACTTCTCCTATGAGTTCACCGTTTGCGTATATAACCGCTTTTTTGCCGGGGCACAAGTATTCGCCGCCGCCTGTTTTGTATGTGATATTCTCTATGCTCATGGCTTCAAAGAGCTGTTCCAAAGTACCCTTTATGCTGAAAAAGTCCTCGTCGCCTATGTAGCCTAAGCCTATCATTTTGCGTTCTTCGGGCAAATCGGCGTTGTTATCAAAATGAACATTGCCCACTTCAAAGAACCTGCCGTAACCCGTCTTTCGCTTTATGTTGCGTGCAAGAGATTCTAAAATTCCCGGTATGAGCGTGGTACGCATGAGGCTTTGATCCTCACCAAACGGATTTAATATGCGCACAGCCTGACGCTTCACATCGCCTTCGGGGATACGGAGTGCATCCAGTTGTGAGGGTGCCATGAAGTTGTAATTGTACATCTCATAACAGCCCATGCCTGCCAAAAGGTCGTGGATTTTATCATCGTCCAAGAAGTTTTGGGGTATGTGACCCGAGAAGGTGTCGCCGTACATGAGCTTTGTTTCCAGTCTGTAATAGCCATGAAGTCTTGCCACTTCCTCTGCAATGTCCGCATCCGACTCTATTCCGTCTTCAATATCTGTTCTGTGTGGCGGAACATGTACTTTCAGAGTATCTCCTTGCGGCTCGGCTTCTATATTTATCTGTGAGAGAAGCTCGGACATGTATTCGGCAGTAAAGTCTGAACCTATTATGCGGTTCACATGGCGCACATCCACATTTATTATGCGAGGAGATGTGTCTGTGTGGCATACGTCTATGATATCACCCATGACTTTGCCTGCACCGAGTTCCACGGCAAGCTGTGTGGCACGTTCCAGGGCAAGATATGCATTGTGTGCTTCAACACCGCGCATGAAACGCTGTGCTGCATCCGTAGTATGACGGAGCTTTCTGGAAGTGGAGCGAATGTTGCTTGCGATAAATACGGCGGACTCAAAGAGGACTGCCTTTGTATTTTCCGTGATTTCCGAGTTTTCGCCGCCCATAACGCCTGCAAGACCGACTCCTTTTTCGGGGTCCGCAATGAGGAGCATGGATGAGTCACATATGCGTTCCTTGCCGTCCAAGGTAACTACTTTTTCGTTTTCCTCAGCGTTTCTCACCACAATGGCACCGTCTTTCACACATGCCAAGTCAAATGCGTGCATGGGATGACCGTACTCTATGAGGACGTAGTTTGTGATATCCACGATGTTGTTTATGGGTCGCAAACCCACCGAGCGCAGTTTTTTCTGCATCCATTCGGGGGAAGGCTCTATGACGAGGTCCGTCAGAACTCGTGCCGTGTATCTGGGGCAAAGTTCAGTATTATTTATGGTGACGGAAGCATAATCCGACTCATTTCCCACGCCTTGCATGTGGGGGATTTGCGGCTCATGGAAAGTTTGACCGAGTGCTGCTGCTGCTTCTCTGCAAATGCCTATTATGCTCTGACAATCCGAACGGTTGGGCGTAAGCTCTATGTCAAATATTACGCTGTCCAAATCCAACGCTTCCTGTATTCTCTGTCCGCAGGGATGTTCCTCACGGAAAACGAGTACGGAGTCCTCACCTGCACCCGGGTAATCGGCTTCGGTGATTCCGAGTTCTTTGCCGCCGCAGAACATACCGAAACTTTCCACGCCGCGCATTTTTGTGCGTTTTATCTCAAAACCGTCCGCAAGGGTTGCACCGTCCAATGCGACGGGTACCTGCATACCCACTTGAAGTTCTTTTGCGTTGGTGACAATCTGAATAGGCTCAGCACCGCCTATGTCAACCATGCAGACGTTTAGCTTCTCTGCATTTTCGTGGGGGCGAACTTCTGAAATTTTACATACCACAACACCGTGTATGCCGGGCATTTCATCCAAGACTTCTGCCGTTTCAAATCCACGCCACATCATTTTTTCCACGAACTCATCGTTTGTGACATTAAAATCTACATATTCTTTTAACCATTTGAGCGGTAGTTTCATAGTACACCTCCATTAAAACTGGTTGAGGAAACGAGCGTCATTTTCATACTCGTGACGGATATCGTTTATGCTGTATTTCAGGCTTGTTACTCTGTCCACGCCTATGCCGAATGCAAACGCACTCCATTCTTTGGAGTCCAGTCCGCAGTTTTCCAAGATGTGGGGGTTGGACATGCCGCAACCCAACACTTCTATCCAGCCTGTACCTTTACATATCCTGCACGGTTTGCCGTCCACATGACCTTTTCCTCCGCAAATGGTACAAGATATATCCACCTCGGCGGAGGGTTCTGTGAAGGGGAAGTAGCTGGGTCGCATTCTGATATCCACATTTTCACCGAACACGGCATGAACAAATTCAAGCAGCGTTCCTTTAAGGTTCTGCATGTTTATTTCCTTATCCACCACGAGACCTTCCATCTGCATGAAAACGGGGCTGTGACTTGCATCCACTTCGTCCACACGGAAAACTCTGCCCGGTATTACGAGTCTGAAAGGCGGTTTTAGATTCAACATTGCACGCACTTCACACGGTGATGTGTGTGTACGAAGGAGCACCTTGTCATTTATGTAGAAGGTGTCCTGCATATCTCGTGCAGGATGATCGGGCGGGAGATTGAGTTTTGTGAAGCAGTAGTCGTCATATTCTATCTCGGGGCCGTCAAACATGGTGAAGCCAAGACCTATGAGCGCATCACGGATTTCACGATAAGTTTGAGTCATGGGGTGCAGCCTGCCTCTGGGGAGGATTTTATTACCCGGTGCGGTGACATCAACGGCTTCTGAAAGGAACATACGCTCCTGCTCTGCGGCAGAAAGTGCGGACTTTTTCTCTTCAAAAGCCTTTTCCAATTCGGCTTTTATGATATTTGCTTGTTTTCCAGTTGCGGCACGTTCTTCGGGCGTCATCTGACCCATTGTGCGCAAAATGGCGGTGAGTGAGCCTTTTTTCCCGAGTACGGAAACGGAAAGCTCGGAAAGCTCGTCCGTGGAAGTCACCTTTTCAAGTGCAGACAGTGCCTCTGTCTTTATGGAATCAAGAGTGGTCATTAGATATTTCTCCGTAAAAAATTATTTCCGCAATGCGGACACATGAGCATATTTTAGCACAAGATGTACTTGGGTGCAAGCATAAAGCGTGAACCTGCAATTGGAAGCGAACAATAAGAAACAGGCGGTGTTGACTATCAAGGCAAAAATCACCCTTGACAAAACCGACCGTGCATTATATAATTACAAAGTCATGCGGGTATGGCGGAATTGGCAGACGCGCACGGTTCAGGTCCGTGTGTCAGCAATGACATACAGGTTCAAGTCCTGCTACCCGCACCAAAGCAATATAATCCGAACCGAGTCTCCTCTGGGGGGAGACGGGTTCGGATTATTGTTTATTTCGAGAAGTTTGAGGATACACACTTCAAGAACGGCGTAATCAAATGTAAAAACTCCAAAAACAAGATGAACGAGAAAAAGAAAAGGTCTTGATTTGGGAGCATTTGATTATATAAAAGCTTATTAGTCAGATTGCCCTTTGTTTAATCATATTTAAAAACATGGTAGACTTTACAGGCTGACTCTTTCTATTTATTGTCTGTACGACCTATAAAATAATCCGCAGAAACATTATAAAAATCGCAAAGCTTTATCAAGTCCTCAATTTTGAGTTCTGCTCTACCCGTTTCTATATGATTATAACCCTGCTGTGACTTGTTCAAAACCTTCCCCAGTGCTGCTTGGGTTAAGTCATGATCCTCTCTCAACTCTCTCATTCTTTCTCTGTAATCCATAGCATTTACCCACTCTTATTTTTTGTAGGTAAAGCGTATCATACTCATTGATTGAGTATTGACATTTACTCAAAGATTGAGTATAATGACATTTGTCGAAGGCAAAATAGGTTAAAGGCATGTAATTTTTGAAGGATGAAAGGAATAGAAATACATATGACGGACTATTATGATGAGTACATCCCGGGGAACTATTCTGTATATGAGTATCTGCAAAAAGAGACAAAAAACTGCCTTAGTAGTACAGCAATTTCCTTCTACGGAAAAAATTTTTCATACGAGACAATGTTTCAAAAAATAGATGAGGTCGCAAGAGCCTTAAAAGCTTACGGTGTAAAAAAAGATGACGTAGTAGCATCATCTCTGCCCGGAACACCCGAAGGCATTTACATAATATATGCTATAAACAAAATAGGAGCGGTTTACTG
>JAFSHG010000025.1 GCA_017440405.1 Clostridia bacterium | reverse complement strand
CTTTCAACGTCGCCTTCTTCGCCCTTGCCCTCAGTTATCTTGGTGAGGATCTCAAGCATTCTCTTTGTACCGATACGGCAGGGAGGACACTTACCGCAGCTCTCATCCACGGTGAACTCGAGGAAGAACTTTGCGATGTTTACCATACATGTGTCTTCGTCCATAACGATAAGTCCGCCCGAACCCATCATGGAACCGATAGCAATAAGGTTATCATAGTCAATAGCTACATCCAGCTTCTCAGCAGGGATACAACCGCCCGAAGGTCCGCCTGTCTGTGCAGCCTTGAACTTCTTATCACCGGGGATACCGCCGCCAATGTCATAAACTATCTCACGGAGAGTTGTACCCATGGGAACTTCCACAAGACCTGTGTTATTGATGTTTCCGCCGAGTGCAAATACTTTTGTACCCTTGCTCTTTTCTGTACCCATGCCTGCAAACCAGTCAGCACCACGGAGGATTATCTGGCAGATGTTTGCATATGTCTCAACGTTGTTAAGCAGTGTGGGCTTGCCAAAGAGACCCTTAACAGCGGGGAAGGGAGGACGGGGCTTAGGTTCGCCTCTCATGCCCTCGATTGAAGCGATAAGAGCTGTCTCCTCGCCGCAAACGAATGCACCCGAACCGAGTCTGAGGTCGATGTCAAAGCTGAAATCCGTGCCCAATATGTTCTTACCGAGCATACCGATTTCTCTTGCCTGGTCAATAGCAATGCGGAGTCTGTCAACTGCAATGGGGTACTCAGCACGAACATAGATGTAACCCTGCTGTGCGCCGATTGCATAACCTGCAATTGCCATAGCTTCAAGAACAGCGTGGGGGTCGCCCTCAAGTACGGAACGATCCATGAATGCACCGGGGTCGCCCTCGTCTGCATTACAGCATACATACTTAACTTCGCTTACGGGATTGTGTGCAAACTGCCACTTGTTACCTGTGGGGAAGCCTGCGCCGCCTCTGCCGCGGAGACCCGATGCCTTTATAATGTCTATAACTTCCTGCTGAGAAAGCTCATGCAAGCACTTTGCAAGAGCCTTATAACCGTCACGAGCGATGTATTCTTCCACCTTCTCGGGGTCGATAACACCGCAGTTACGCAGAGCTACACGGTTCTGCTTCTTGTAGAAGGGGATATCGTTCAAGGGGTGGATGTTTCCTTTTTCATCAACACTGTGTGCATAAAGCAAATCGTTTACGATTTTGCCGCCCACAAAATGTTCACGAACGATGCGCTCTACATCTTCCAACTTAATGTGGCTGTAAAATGCGCCTTCGGGATAAACGATAACAACGGGGCCTGTTTCACAAAGACCGAAACAACCTGTGCGGATTACCGTAATTTTATCTTCCAGACCTGCTTTTTTAATTTCCTCACGGAAAAGGTCAATTATCTTTCTGGAACCTGATGATGTACAGCCTGTTCCTGTGCAAACCAAAACCTGACGCTTACCACCCATGTCAGCACCGTGTTCACGGCCTGCAACAGTGGCAAAATTGGCTTCACGAACTTTATTGAGTTCTTCAACTGTCTTAATCATATATAACCTCCGAAAAAGCTGAATTAGTTGCGATATTTTTCGATGATGTCATGAACCTTTTCAGGGGTCATCTTACCGTACACATCATCATTAATCATCATAGCGGGTGCAAGACCGCAGCAGCCTATACAACGCATTGCGTCGAGTGTGAACAGGCCGTCTGAGGTTGTTCTGCCGGGCTGAACATTGAGTTCTTTGCAAAGCTCGTCAAATACGCCCTGTGCGCCACGTACATAACATGCAGTACCGAGGCACATATTGATAGTGTACTTGCCCTTAGCTTCCAGAGTAAAGAATGAGTAGAAGGTAGCCACACCGTAAACCTTGGTTACAGGGATATTGAGAGCATCTGCTATGTAAGTCTGTACTTCTTCGTCCAGACAACCGATGGTTCTCTGTGCACTCTGCATAATGGGGATAAGGCCTCCCTGTTCATCCTTCCATTTAGCGATTACTTCGTCAAGCTGCTTATAAAGCTCAACACGTTCACTGCTGATGTTTGCCATTTAATCTGACCTCCTCAAATATGATATCAATCGGTACAATACACGATTTGGCAATCTAATCGGGTTATGTACATAAAACAGGCATACGCTGCCGTCTTTCATTTTAGCATATATACTTTCAAAAATAAATAGGTATTACCCCGAAAAATAAATATATTTTAATCAACACGGCAAATAAAACGGTAAAAATTACCCCAAAATCAAACTTAAACCAAAAATGGATACCAAAGCTCGTGTTCTGTAAAAAAGAAGTCGCCGTATTACTTAATAAACGGCGAATCATATGCAAAAGTAAAGTAGGGGCGTACCCGAAGTACGAGCTTATGCCCCAAGCAATTCATGTTTGTTTTTTTTTACATCAGTCGGAAATCCCTGCCGCATATTGCAGCATCAAAACCGCATCGGCGGTATTCACTTTGCCGTCTTTGTTGGTATCTGCCGCTTTCTGCTGCACTTCTGTGAAAGTGTGCAGCTTTGCAGCATATCGCAATACGGCTACGGCGTCCGCTGTGTTGCGTAAAATATCCTGGTTACAGTCGCCACGCAGAGTGACTCTGCCGTAAATCTCAAAATACCCCAAAGAAGTGGGATGTACAGCACTGAGTTGTTCGTCCGTCACATCCCAGTACGCTTCTACTATGTCGTCCTTATCCGCATCTATGTATTTGTAAATGTCATTCAGGTCCTCGCGTTTTAGTGCTGTACCCTCATACACATAGTCATAACTCGAATCATGGTCAAACCTGTATTCACCCGTGGTGAAATCGGGAGTGTAGTATGCAAAGTACACCCGTTTTATACCGTCTGCCACAATGGTTATATCCTCTTCTACTACCATACCGAGGGGGTCGGGCGATAAACCTATGATTTCATATTGGGGCTTACTGCCGGGAGGTCCATACATAAAAGCGGTAGAGAATCTTTCCACATCATCCTCGGTTATGGTATATCCTTTATCCACATGTACATCGAAAGATTCATACCTCTCATTACATATGTCATAGAAACCCTCATCCATGCGTACCGTGACGGTGCAAGTGTTCTCATTCATCTGTGCGAAAAACTCGGTATCCTCCGTGATTTCCATACCCACGGGGTCCCTGTCCCAACCCGTCATGGTGACACGGCAGTATTTGTGAACATTTGCATGAGTATCGGGGCAGTGTACGGTGAAAGGCTCCACATCCTCCGCTGTCAGTACATGACCTTTTTCCACTTCCAATGTGAGCGACTGTGCGGTCCTGTACTCTCCCAGATTATGCTCATCAGAATATATGTACATGTAATAATGATTTTCGGGCATGGTAAATGTTACAGTTACCGTTTCGGGGTCTGTGGCATGTGACAATGCCGCAGTGAATAGGATAAGCATAGATGTCACAAGTAATAGCAGTATAAGTCTTTTCATATTGTTGTCCTCCTTTTTTAACTTTGCTCGGAAATCCCTGCCGCATATTGCAGCATCAAAACTGCATCGGCGGTATTTACTTTGCCGTCTTTGTTGGTATCTGCCGCCTTCTCCTGTACCTCGGTGAATGTGTGCAGCTTTGCAGCATATCGCAATACGGCTACGGCATCCGCTGTGTTGCGTAAAATATCCTGGTTACAGTCGCCACGCAGAGTGACTTTGCCGTAAATCTCAAAACACCCCAAAGAAGTGGCATATACAGCACTGAGTTGTTCGTCCGTCACATCCCAGTACGCTTCTATTACATCGAGATTTTTAGATTCAAGAGCAGAATCAATATCCATGAGTTCTTCCCTTGGGTAGGGCTCGCCACGATAAGCAAAGTGGTTAGGCCAACCGATGAAAGTGTAATATTCACCCGTTTCAAAGTCGGGCAAATAATACTCCAAGTAAATACGCGTTTTTGCGTTTGCAATTATGGTTATATCTTCTTCTACCACCATGCCGAGAGGTTCCGGTGTTAAACCTACAATATCATAAGTGGGTCCACCGCCCATCGTGTCCAAATACTGATGTGCAGTAGAAAATCTTCTTACATCATCCTCTGTTATGGTATATCCCTTATCCACTTCCACATCGAAAGATTCATAGCGGTCACTGCCTGCGACATAGCAACCCTCATCCATGCGTACCGTGACGGTGCAAGCGTCCTCGCTCATCTGTGCAAAAAACTCCGTATCCTCCGTGATTTCCATACCCACGGGGTCTCTGTCCCAACCCGTCATGGTGACTCGGCAGTATTTGTGAATATTTCCATGATTGTCAGGGCAATGTACCGTGAAAGGCTCTACATCTTCCTCTGTAAGTACATGTCCTTTTTCCACTTCTAAAGTGAGCGACTGTGCGGTCCTGTACTCTCCCAGATTATGCTCATCAGAATATATGTACATGTAATAATGATTTTCGGGCATGGTAAATGTTACAGTTACCGTTTCGGGGTCTGTGGCATG
>JAFSHG010000024.1 GCA_017440405.1 Clostridia bacterium | reverse complement strand
ACATGTTCGGCGTGTTCCTGAGCGTTCCTCTTCTTTCTATGTATTCAGGGGAGCTCGGCAAAAAAATAAAAGCCCTCAAATGGGGCTTCTATGTATTTTATCCTGCACATATGTTGCTTTTATTTGCAATCCGATACTTCATCTGAAAATCAGTTCTGCCGCAGCGTACAATTCGGGACTGACGGCTTTTCGCTCTGTGACAGCCCTATCCAAATCCGCTGCAACTATACTGTTGCTCGAGAGTGCAACCATATTGCCGTACTCGCCGTTTGCAGCCAACTGTCCTGCTTTCACACCCAATCGGAAACCCAACACTCTGTCTGCGCATGTGGGCGCACCTCCACGCTGTATGTGTCCTAAAACCACGTATCGGCACTCAAAGTTCTTGCAATCTTCGGGCATGGTGTCGTCATTTCTGATGTCATCTTCAATCATTTCGGAGAGATTCTTTGCCAAGTCTTTTTGGGGCAAAAGTTTATTGCCGAATGCGTCCTCTTCCAGATTCGCATCGTTCGATGCGCCTGCAAGTTCAAATCCTTCTGCCACCACTATGATGGTGTATTTTTTACCTCTCACATGTCTGGACTTCACAAAATCCGATATTTCACGGAAAGACTTTGGAAATTCGGGTATCAGTATAAGGTGAGCATTTGCAGCCAGTCCTGCGTGAAGTGCTATATGTCCCGTATGTCTGCCCATGCACTCCACCACTATGCAGCGTGAATGTGATTCTGCCGTGGTATGCAGCCTGTCTATGCACTCCATTGCAATGTTTGTTGCGGTATCAAAACCGAATGTAACATCGGTACACGAAAGGTCATTGTCAATCGTCTTTGGCACGCCTATCATGTTGAGTCCCATTTTTCTCAATGTGTTCGCAACACCCAATGTGTCGTCGCCGCCTATGGCAATGAGTCCCTCCAATCCGAGCTGTTGCATCCTTGCACGCACTGTCTCTGCGCCGCCGTCTATCTTCATTACGTTTGTGCGGGATGTCCCGAGTATGGTGCCGCCTGTTGTTTGTATTTCATCAACATCACTGTAATTGAGGTATCGTCCCTCACCCGTGAGTGCGCCTTTCCAGCCGTCATATAAGCCGTACACGTGAATACCTGCATTTAAGCAGCATTCCACCGCACCTCTTATTACGGCATTTAATCCGGGGCAATCACCGCCGCCTGTTAAGATTCCTATTTTTCTTGTTTTATCCATATGGTTTACCTCCTGTTTATTATATTATTATCTGCCAATGTATCAAGAACCATTCTGTGTATTTCCTCCGGCGGAAGCATTTTTCCGTCTTTCATGCATTCCAGTATGCGAACATTTTCAAACCGCTCTGCACAGCGCATGTACCCTGCCCTTGCGCCCGTCTGCATTTCGTCCGAGTCCTCATACACATCCTTGCCGTCTCCCACATAATCACGGAAGCCTTTATTCCGTACATTGGAATCTGCCTGTTGTTTTGTTATGTTGAAAAATATGTAAATATCGGGAACGGGCAGATTGAGCTTATCATGTTCCAGCTCCATGACCCAACTTATCATTTCATCGGGCGTCATTCCCGTTTCCTTACACCTTGCGCTCTGATATGCAGCGTTGCTGAGAACATAGCGGTTCAAAACCAGATATTCAGCATCTGTATCATCCCTCTCAAACTCGGCTTTTCTGTCCATGGCAAACCACAGAGCCATGCTCATGGGTCCGAGTGTGGAAGCATTTTCACTGTCTTTTCCTGCAAGCAGTTTTCCCACCACTCCGCCGAAAAAGCTGTCATACACGGGGAACGACTTTCCCGCCACGGAAAATCCCTGCTTTTGCAGATATTTCGTGAGCATGTTAAACTGCATGGTCTTTCCGCTTCCGTCTATTCCTTCAAATGCAATTATCTTTCTCATACTGCACCTTTCCTTTCCGCTTTTCATTATAACACACATAAATTCCTTTTTCCATGAAATGGGCATATATATTTTGACAAAGAAAAAGCGACTCATACGGTCGCCTTCATTTATCTGATTTCATATTACATTCCTACGTTATAATCGTGAAGATCTACTGAAAGGGGGAACTTTTCACGGAAAAACTTCACCTGTGTGTAGCTCTTTGCTATGCATATGAACATTGAGCTGTCATATGCTATGAGTTCGATCTCCGCAAACGGGTGCTGCATGGTAACTCTCTCATCGAAGAAAGTTTCATTGCTTGCCTTTGGCAGCTCATATCGCAAAATCTCCTCCAACTTTACCGTGGGTTTGAACGCTGTGAGCATAGCCCACTCCCACTGGAATTTACGCTTTACCAATTTCAAGAGTTCCTCGCCCGGTAAAAAACAGTACCCCGACGGCGAAAGAAGAAGCTCTTCCAATTTTGCACTTCCCGGATCTCCGTCAAAATCCGTTATGAGCCAGTTATACTTTTCTACATTTTTAACTCCGGTAAGCATACGCTTCATGTCTGTGAAGTACTCTTCTCCCGTCATTAAAAGTGCGCCTTTCATTCCTGTCTGCCTCCTAAATATTTGTAAATAAAAACACCTGTGTCCATTGTATTCGCATGATGTTTTTCGCTAAGCCATTCAAATGCCTAAAACCTTTTTAAGAATACACTCTTTATATGAACTCAATATGAACTCAACATGAACTCGGTTCATTCAATCACCTTGAAATGCTTTTTATCCACGTTTACGGGTTCGCCGCCGTAGGCAGTGTCATCATCGCTTATGATTGCTGCCACAGCCACGCCGGTATCATATGCAAGCGTGTTCAAACGCTCTGCTTTTTCATCGTCCAGAGTGCCGCAGTATAATATAAGCTCGGGTGCTTTCACATATGCGCACGCAAAAAGTTTTGTAATTTCATCTGCCTCCGAAAGGGAGAGTCTTTTCATCACATAATCCAGTCTTTCGTTCAAAACGCTGTCCGACATATGCTTATGAGAGTACATGGCAAACTCATATCTTGCACTGAAAAGTTTTGCCTGCATTTTTTCCATATGCTCATTGCGCATATCGGAATCTGCCGAGGATATGCTTGCAAGAAGCGATTTTGCAGCTTTCATATTCAGCTCCAATTCCGACTTTCGCCTGTTCATTTTAAGCCCCAGCGCCGTAATATCTATCTCTGCTTTTTTTATGGCTTCATCCACGCTTTTGCGCTTTTGTGCATCTGCCTTTTTTTCTTTTTTAAGTTCTGCAATTTTATCACGCAACTCACTGCGTTTTCTCTCATATACAGTGGGATTATCCACACCCTCACGCACCGCATCACGCATCTGTTTTCTGATATCGTCGCATGTGAGGACTTGCGGCATCTTAGCCACTCTACGCTCGTTTGCATTGCACTGTGCAACATTTTTACCTGCCAAAACCACCGTGCCGTCATATGCAAGCGCATCGCCCGTTATCATATCACGTACAGCGTCGGAATGGGGTGTTCTTATCACAGTCAACATTTGGGGCTTTATGTCCAAAGAAAGCCCTGTTATTTTTACTGTTTCAAATACAGCGCACGCCCTTGTCAATCGCATAATAAAAGTTTTTTCCATATACACACCTCTTGACTTTTATTATAGCACAATTCCTGCTATAATTACAATAGATTGACTTGCTGCATAAGTTTTTCATCAAAACCGACTGCCCGGCAAGTATTGGAGGACTTATATGCGCTGTAATTGGGAAACGCTCTATGAAAATATTTGCAACTGCAACAAGTGCGGTCTGTGCACAAAAAGAAACCATGTCGTAGTTGGCATGGGTGATGCACACGCAGATGTCATGCTGATTGGTGAAGGCCCGGGTCAAGAGGAGGACAGGCAAGGTCTTCCCTTTGTGGGCAATGCAGGAAAGTTGCTCGATAAAATGCTTGCCGCCATAGATATAAAGCGTGACAGAGTGTATATTGCAAATGTGGTAAAATGCCGTCCCGAAAACAACAGAACCCCTAATCCCGATGAAGCACTTGCATGTCTGCCGTATCTGAGGGAACAAACAGCTTTGGTATCTCCTAAAATCATAGTTTGCATGGGTGCTACTGCCGTGCGTTATGTGTTGGGTGAAGATTTTAAGATTACCCGTGACAGGGGCAAGTGGGTAGAGAGAAACGGCATATTCATAATGCCCACATATCACCCTGCCGCACTCTTATATGACGAAAAGAAAAAGCGTGAGGCGTGGGCGGATCTGAAAGAACTGCGTCGCAAAATGACTGAGCTTAATATAAATATCTTTGAGGAAACGCCATGAAAACCGTTTTTGATAACAAAACAGAGGCTATGGCAGCTCTGTACAATGATACGGAAGCTGCAAACATAAGATTCGACTCGCTTCTGCACTCATTTTCAAACCTGCATAAATTCGCGGACAACGCCGTGCTTTTTTCTGCACCCGGCAGGATTGAACTTTGCGGAAATCACACAGACCATCAAGGCGGAATGGTTTTAGCGGCCGCAATAGATAAAGACACCGTAGCTGCAGCATGGTACAATGGCACAGACTCCGTGCGCATACGTTCATGCGGTCAAAGACCTTTTTCCGTTGATATATGCCGCACAATGCCGATTTACGAGGAGAAAGGTAAGTCCTCTGCCATGGTGAGAGGCATAATTTCATACATAAAATCACACGGCGGAAATGTGTGCGGCGTGGATATATGCATAGACTCCATGGTACCCGCAGGCTCGGGTATTTCATCATCTGCTGCCTTTGAAAACCTGATATCCACGGTTTCGAATACCATGTGCAACGGCGGCAGATTTTCACCGCTTGAAATTGCAGTTATGGGTCAGTACGCAGAGTCGGAATTTTTCGGCAAGCCATGCGGATTTATGGACCAGACTGCATCGGCATACGGCGGCTGCTTGCACATGAATTTTTCAGGCAATGTTCCAAACGTGTTGCCCGTAAATCCCCAAAGCCTCACTGAGCGTTACAGCATTTTCATGGTACACACAGGCGGCAGCCATTCCAAGCTCGGAAAGAATTATTCTCACATAGTTAGTGAAATGCGCAGTGTTGCCGAATTTTTCGGTGCAGACCTACTGTGTGATGTGGATGAAACTGAATTTTACAGTTGTTTGAGTGCTGTAAAAGAATCGGCAAGCGACAGATCCGTTTTGCGTGCCATGCATTATTTTGAGGAGAACAGGCGTGTGCTAAATGCTCTGGCTGCTCTTGAAACGGGCGATATAAATGTTTTTTTGGATTGTATAAACGAATCGGGCGACTCATCAGTACTGCTTTTGCAAAATGTGTATTTGGATTATCTGCATGATAAGTCGCTCGCACTTGCACTCGCACTTACAAAACGGTTCTTTGCGCTCTCGGGCTGTAAAGGTGCGTGCAGAATACACGGCGGCGGTTTCATGGGTACAATACTCGCTATAATACCACATGAATTTTCATGTGAATACATGCAATACATGCAGAATGTTTTGCCGTCTTGTTCCCTGCATCATGTAACTGTTCGCAATTACGGTGCAATCCCCTTATGCATTACACCCGTAAAAAAGCACGCTCACTGATGCGTATTCGGAGGTATTTATGAAACTCAGGCTCATATTATTCATACTTGCGCTTGCATCAACGGCAATACTGTGTTCGTGTACATTGCAAATGCATGGACATGAAGTCCCCCCACCCTCATCTTCCGCGACTGTGCCACCCATTTCGATACCGGGCAATCAAGCAGCAAACGGTGTCCTGGATATCACAGATAATATTGCAGCTCAAACAGGCGATGAATACATCATCCGTGATGCTGTGTTTTTTGATACGGATTCCCTCCTTATTGTAGCTGACAGCGGTGAGGACTCTTATCTTGCAGTATATAGCATGACATCGGGAATCATATCATCACGCTACACCCTGCCCTTTGTGATGGAGGATGCGATTTCATATTCCGGCTGTGGAGTAATAACAAAAACTGCAAACGGTGTTGTGATAATAAATATTTTCAGCGGTGAAGTAATTATGCTGGACATGGAACTGAAAGAAACAGAAAAGTTCTCATGTGTCCTCCCCACACTTTCAAACCTCTCTGTGGGGGATATGAGCTACGGTTACAGCTCGGATGAAAATGCAATTTACTATTGCAGCTATTCGGGTGAACCCGTGATTTATAAAGTTTATCTCGATAGTGACAGCACCGCAATTTTCTTCCAAAGAGAGGATAAAAATGAGCATCTGTCATTTAAAATGACGCAGGACGGCAAATACATGAATGTCAGCTCATATAACTTCTCGTCTGACGCCGTTGCAAAAAGCGGTTCCGGAAGTCATACATTCCTTTTGGACTCAAAAACGGCACAGATAAAGGAATCTTCGCTGTTTGACATGAACGTGTATTCAGATAACGGATATTATGCTTCGGGGCATAATTCATACTACACATCGGGCATTTGGTTTGACGGCGTTTTGACTCGCACGGATTACACGGACGAATATGAAATGACGGCGGCAAACTGTAAAAGCGGCACTCTCGCCACACTTATGAACAATATTTCAAAGGACAAAAATACGCTCGTTTTATCTGCATATGACATGAAAAGCGGAGATGCGCTGTCCCGTGTCACGGTTTCAAACGACGGCGGAATATATGTAACACCGGGGTGCATAAGTACCTACGCAGGCAGTTTGAACTCGGACGGAAGTGCCATGTGCATAAACTATCAGACAGTGACAGACGATGCGAGTATGCGCTCCCGCACACTCATTTGGTTCTTGCACAAAAGCGGATTGGAGGACATAAGCGCATATGCAGAAGTTTTTGAAAAAAGCATCGACTATACGCCTTGCAGTTCAACGCCCCTCACAAACCCCGATTACATAAAGCAACGAATAGAGAATGATTTCGGCGTACTCGTTTATTACGGTGATTCGGCAATCAAATATGCCAAGGACCATAATTTGTACGGCACGGTGTTGACTCACTTTCCAAACGATATTGACAAAACATATCTCACCGAGTGCCTGTGCACACTGTATGACGCCCTCTCGGAATACCCGAAAGGTATGCTGCAAAAGCTGAAAAACAACTCGGACAGCACTTTTGCATTCCTTCTCACCACGGGTATTAAGGCAAAATCTGCCTCCTATGATGTCATCGGTCAGTACGTGCATTCCGAGTATGCCCAAAATGTGCTGTTGGACATGGGTTTCACGTCGCTTGAAAGCTTTGTCCGTGACGGTTCCGTAAACTCATACCGCTCCGTCATACATCATGAAATGTGTCATGTGATGCAGCGTCGCATATTCGGAAGCGACAGTTATGACGTTTACGAATACTTAAAACACTGTCCCGAGGACTTCAAATTCACTGAAAACGGTGATTTCAGCGAATACATAAATGCTGATGCGGAAAACACCTATTTTTTGGATGAATACAGCACCACTTCGCTCATGGAAGATATGTCACGCTTGTTTGAATATGCAATGTGGGATGAATTCCCCGAACAATTACACTATCCGCACATAAATGCACGACTTTCCTATCTGTGTTCACTCATACGTGCAGAATTTTCGGATGAAACTTGGCCTTCTTTCTTATACTGGGAAAGAGCCTTAAATAAAAATTGATGAAAAAACAGGGCAGATTTTTTGCCCTGCTTTTTATTTAGAGTCTTGCTTTTTCATCTCCGATATGAGAAATTCAATCGCTCTCTGCATTGCCTGCAAACGGATTTCATTTCTGTCGCCGCTTAAACTGAGCCGTATGCTCCTTTCGCCCAACTCATTTGACACCGCAACATACACTGTTCCTACCGGGTTCTCCGAATCACCGCCGCCCGGGCCTGCATAACCCGTGGTAGAGAGTCCCCAGTCCGCACCGAGATTGCATCGCACGCCCTTTGCCATTTCACATGCCACCTCACCGCTTACCACGCCGTACTTCACTATACTCTCAGGATTTACTCCGAGGCGTGTGATTTTAGCTTCGGGGCTGTATGTAACGCAACCTTCCAAGAACCAATCCGACGAATGCGGCACAGACACCATTTCAGATGCCACAAGTCCGCCTGTACAGCTTTCTGCCGTGGCAATGGTGACACCGAGTTTTCGCACCCATTTTTCACATTCAAGTATTATGCTCATGTTCTTTATTTTTCCCCAACACTGCACAATCAATACGGTCGTCCGTAAAACTCAATATCCCATCCGCTTGTATCGCCGTCGCCCCAAGCTCTGCGCAACACTATCTTGTGCTTGCCGCTGGATGCTTCCAAGTAATACTTCACACCGTCCACAGGCCCTAAGAATATGGCTACATGGTGTATTTCCTTATATCTTCCGCAATTGCAGCCCGTGGACCTGAAAAATACCAAGTCGCCCGTGCGTACATTGTTTTTTGAAATTTCGCCATGGAGATTATAACAGTATCTGCCCTGTTCTGCCGCAGTTCTGGGAAGATTTACACCCACAGTATTATACACGGCTTGTACAAATGAAGAGCAGTCTAACTGTCCCGAACCCGTGCCGTATGATATTCCGAGCCGTATTATGCCCTCCATGATTACACGGGTGATGTCGCTATCTTCGTCCAAATCGTTTATGTAGTCCAGTATTTCCTGTCGAACACCCGATGACAATGCAGCAGAACCCGCATACGCATTGCCCGAGAGCATATCGTCTGTTGCGCCCACATAGAAGTTGCTGCTGAATATCAGTTTTTCTTGCTCACCTTTTAACGTGCAATACAGCTTAAACGTCTTAGTTCCTATTATAAGTTCCGAAAAATGCAATTTGCCGTCTATGGATGTTGCACCGCCGTCTGTGAGTGAATATCGCTTCAAGTCCAAATCGGCCGAAATCGTGCGGCTCACGTTCTTTTCCACTTCACCGGCACGGTTTTGAACCTCGGCACGCACTTTCACTATGGCTTCATCTGCACTTATGGTACCTTTTAATGTGTACGGCATCTTGTACTGTACCACTGCACCCTCCTCGGGTA
The DNA here is from genome assembly GCA_017440405.1 of Clostridia bacterium. Taxonomy (GTDB): domain Bacteria; phylum Bacillota; class Clostridia; order Christensenellales; family CAG-138; genus RGIG3141. The sequence goes on along the minus strand of JAFSHG010000024.1, from coordinate 8,537 downwards.
CGGTTCTGTTTATAAACACTATGCCTTCCACGGGTTCACACGATACTGTGGGTTCTGCCGTGGGTGTGGCAGTTGGAGTTATCGTTGGTGTTGCCGTAGGAGTTACCGTGGGTGCTTCTGTGGGTTCGAGATACATATGCTCACCGTAACTAAGTACACAGCTTCCCACATCGTCGCCGTCATTTCCCGTTACAAGCAGCTTATATATGCCGCCCTCCCATACATGAAATTCTATTCTTGAAAATTTACCGTCACCACTGTTGTCGTCTGTGAGAAATACATTGTTTGCGCTGTCTATGAGATACATCTTTGTATCCACATCTGCTCCGCCTGCCGAGCACGTTTCAAATACATAGTCCTTACCTTCCGTGAGGTGTAACATATATCCGCATCCGAATGCAACGGGACTTCCCGGAGCTTCCACGGCAGGTGCGGTGTACTCGCTGAGTACGAGAACGGGGTGCTCCATGTCAGAGAGTACTAAATAGTCCAAATCCGCATAGAACACGGGTCTGGACAAATCGCCCATTTTCTCTATGGGCTGTAATGCGTCATCTTCCGATACTATGGTCTTTAAAAGTCCCACCGCATCTGCTGTATTTATAGAATTGTCAACATTTATGTCGGCTGCAATGCTGCCATAAAAGTCCAATTCCGATACTTTTGCACATTCTTTCAGGATTTGTACGGCATCCGATGTGTTTACCTTTCCGTCGCAGTTGGCATCACCCAACATGAGTACATCGGGTGTTTGTGCATGTGTTGCTCCCGAATACACGATACATGTGCATATAGCAATAAGTATCGCAAGTATTCTCATACATGTGCCTTTTCTCTGCATACTTTGTACTCCCTTTTTCTCAATTACGGACTCTGCCTATGCTGTCTACTACCCAAGTCCCTGTCGCATGTCCCCAAATTCGGCGTATTACAACACCGTCTAAACTGCTGGTGGATTCCACTATGTAATCCGTACCGTCTGCAAAACCTATGTACAGTGCCACATGATGCACCTCGTGATATCTTCCGCAGTCACAGTATGTCCTGCTCATGAATACCAAATCGCCTGCACGTCTTTCATCAAAATCCACAAGATATCCGTTATCCTTGCAGAACAGTGCCTGTTCCACCGATGTACGGGGAAGCCCGAAATCTATGGCTTCACGCACGGAGAGTTGTACAAACCTGCTGCAATCCATAGTTCCGTAGCTTTCGCCCAGTTTTCCCATGCCCGCGGAGATAATCTTTGCACCCACATCGTTTGTGTAATCCAATCGGTTGAGCAGAGAGAGTACCTTGCGAGCTTCCGTGGGACTGACATCATCACCCCTGTTGTACACATGACCTGCAACTTCCTCATAGATGAAACCCACTTTGAATGTGGATTCGTATAACACTACATTCTCCTCCACTGAGTTTGAACATATGAGTTTTAAGTTCTTTTCTCCCGTTGTAAGTTTTGCGAACTTTACAGCGTCATCAATTGCATTTTCAGCCGTTTGCGTATTGTAATAGCACACGCACTCGCCTGCACCAAATATGACCTTTTCGTCAATCTCTACGCTCCCCTGTCTGCTGTCCGTAATTACTATCTGTACTTTTTTTAACGCATATTTGGATGAAATTATACCTCGGAGCGGATACGATTCTCCAAATGTGATTCGCCCGCCACGGGCAGGGAATGTATTATTTATAAAAGAAAGTGAACTCCCACTCACTGTCGTTGTAGGGCAGTACGGCAGATATTCCACCAACCCTACCAAATACCTCATGACCAGCATCACATCCGCTGTATTTACACAGTTATCCGCATTAACATCACCGTTTATATACTGCATCGCATTTAAAGCCTTTGAACCGTTGCAATATGCGAGCATATTGTTTGCGTCCGCCGTGGACACCTTGCCGTCTAAGTTTGCATCTCCGTAGATAAGTTCAAATGCTGCTGCGGGGACCCTTTCCGTTGCCTGTATTGCCGTGGGCATCAAAAACATTATTACCGCTATCAAAAGTGCCGATATGCGTTTTAGTCCTATCATTTTTATACGTACTCCAAATTTGTAATATATTTCGCCCATGCAAATCTCTCCTGTGCAGCACACGGGTTATTGTATATTAGTAACATATTTTCCGTAAAAACGCAAGTCCAATGCCCTAATTTTTAGCTCTGTTTACAAAGCGGAAACATTATTTTTTCCCCATAATTCAGCATTTTTTACTCGTTCTTCATTGGGTATTCTAAGGATTCGCATTTATATTGTGGCAAAAATACACTGTTGCACAATATATTGCCCGCCTTACTATTTAGAGATATTTACCTACTTCAAAAGCAAACTATAATGGCTTGTTTTTATTCTTTGTGAACTTAGTTTGGATTCGCATGACCCGTATGACAGTCGGTGTTGACTGTAAAAAGAGGAAAACAACACCGTTTTTACGAATGTGTTTTCCTCTCACGATTTAATTCGCATACGGTTTTGCCCAATTCATCAAAACCGTGCTTTCGGCTTATTCTACGGGTGAACCGTAGTTATTTATGAGCTGCGGATATGCACCTGCCATTGACCAAATGCCCGATGTGGATGTAGCAACGCCTGCAAGCGCCACTATCATGTCCGCACCAACACCCGATGCACCATAGCTGCCGTAACCCGTGGAAAGATTACCTGCAAAGTTTATGGATGTAACCTTATTATCTGCGTCACGGGTGAGTGATGCAGACGAGTTTGCAAAGTATCTGCCTGTCACAAAGAATGAATACTGCGATGAAGCCATTGCCACGGGGTGTCCCAGGTTTGCTGTCACCCTGTTATATATGTATGCCGTAGTATAGCAGTTGCTGATATTCACCATGTCGTGACCGCAAATTCCACCGATTTGCGGCGTATCATCGTTTGTTCTGCCGCCAAAGTATCTGCCTGCTGTCCAACAGTTTGTGACATACTTGCTCATATTTGCAGATGACCAACCTATAATGCCACCTACATTCGTGCTTGCACTGTATATGTCGCCCATATACCAACACTGGTCCACATAAATTTCCTGACCGATAGCCTTACCTATGATGCCTGCTGTTGCGCTTCTGTCATTTATAAGCATTGCCGTGGAGGAACATCCCGTAACACGAACACCGCCCTGACCGTACTGGTTATAGCGTGTCTGTGTATATCCCACAATGCCGCCGCAACCCCAGGGGCTGTTCGGAAGCTCTGCATAGCCGCTTGTGTGACAGTTTGTAATGTTTTCATTATGTGCCATAGCAGCTACTATACCGAGTGACATATATGCGTTTGTACCGGGTACAGTACCTCGAACATCTGCATTGGGCAGGCTCAAATTCTTTATGGAACCGCCGTCTGCCTTGCCTATAAAGCCTGCTACTGCCACATAGTCACTGTCTGAACCGTTTAATGACTGACGAACCTTTATGCCGTTTATTGCATAGCCTAAGCCGTCAAAGTGTGAGTAGAAGAATTTATAGAAATTTGCACCGCCGCCCATTGCTACCCAGTATGAGTTCCAATCTATGTCTTCAATGAGAAGGAGCTGCTTTCTTGACGCTTCCGTACCCATATAGGTTTCGGAGCTTGAACCGCTCAGTGAGGCAAGTGAAACAGACCCGGGAACAGTTGCGCCTGCTGTCTTTTCAATGAGAACTACATTGTGCACCTTGCTCCAATCAGTGGTTTCTTCCACCTGATAGTACTCCACATTATTTACTCGTGTAGCCATACCTGTTGCACGGAATGTCCTTGTAATGTTTGTGATTCCGTCGGGTAATGTATAATTCATGTTGATAACACCGCCTGCCTCTGAATCTGCACGGAATGTGGAAACAGGACGACTGTTTACGGGAATTGAACCCTCGCTGTATATGAGGTTCATGTCACTGCCGAAATATGTATTTCCGTAGAAATAAATATTATTGGTGGGAGCCTGTGTGGGTGTAGGTGTAGGTGCCTGTGTAGGTGTAGGTGCCTGTGTAGGTGTAGGTGCCTGTGTTGGTGTAGGTGTGGGCGCCTGTGTAGGTGTAGGTGTGGGCGCCTGTGTAGGTGTAGGTGTAGGTGTAGGTGCCTGTGTAGGTGTAGGTGTAGGTGTAGGCGCCTGTGTTGGTGTAGGTGTAGGTGCCTGTGTTGGTGTAGGTGTGGGCGCCTGTGTTGGTGTAGGTGTGGGCTCATCCGTAGGTTCATCTGTGGGGTTCGGCAAATTCGGGTCGTCCACATAAACTGTTTCGGGTTCTGTGCCGAATGCGTTCATTTTCAGAACCTGAGTGGCGTCACCGGTGTTTACCGCACCGTTTTTATCCACGTCAGCTGCGATAAGACGGATGCTGTCCGTAATAATAGCAATGTTTGCACAGTGTTTCAAAATAACGGTTGCATCTGCCGTGTTCACTGCATTGTCACCGTTTGCATCGCCCAAGAGAACAGCTATCTGTCCCTCGGTGGGGTTTGTGTTCTCACCTTCGCCCTCTGCCAATGCAAATATGGGGCAGAGCATGGTACAAAGCATGAAAACGATAAGCAAAAGGCTTACATGTTTTGTAATTTTTTTCATCGTAGATTCCTTTCAGTTATGGATTTTTATATCACGGTAAAAGCAAATATGCCCTCACCTTTTGACATTAAGAGTTCAGCTTATGGGCGTCCAGTGTGCAACAAGCGTTACATTCTGACCTGCTGTACTGCCTAAAAACTCGAACGAAGTAGGCAATGTGTAATCTATAACACCGTCACTGTTTATGTCCACGTCCCAGCCTGCAAATTCGTAACCTGCTGCAAGAGCTCTTGCCTCACAGTCATTCATTGCGCTCTGACCCGTGAATCCGCAATCGAGGGGGTCTTGGGGATTAAATACACCCGTGGATCTCTTTACTGCACCCAAATCGTTATAACTGCTTGCGCTGCTGCCATAGGTGCCACCGTCAAAGTTTATCCAATCCGCCTTGGTGTATATTGCCTGGAATGTGATAACATCGCCATCACTTGCACCGTCTGTGTATGTGCTTCCTGCCGGATATGTAACTCCGCTTGCGGTGTTCTTCCAACGGTAGAACAGATTCGATACATCGGACGCAATGGGCAGATTACTGCCGCCGCCGGGAAGCGTCACGCTGCCGTCGGTATTATATGTACCGAGTGTGTATGTGCCTGTTTTTCCGTCAAACGAACCGCCGTTTAAGTCAATCTTCACTGTGAACGTCCCCGGAACTTGCGGAGCTTGCCACCTTGCTGTGAGAGTGATATCCGAGTTAAGCAATGTTGTAGGTACACTTGCTCCTGCATTATAGTTATTTGTGCCGTCTGTCCAACCCAAGAATACGGAGCCGTCATTTTTCTGGGCTGTTGTGTTCTCAATGTAGCTTGAGATGTCCGTGCCTTTATCCAAGGTCACGCTTGCTGTGCCCGATGTAAGCTCGCCGCCGTTTGCATCAAATCTGAGTGTATGTTGCACAACAGGCTCTTCCGCTTCAAATTCGCCCGGCAAGAGTATGCCGTGGAAAACTGCCACATCCTCACCCATTGAGGCGGTCATACGGTCTGAAATATCGGGATATACATACGTGCCTATAGCTTTTAGCTCCACTTTAGGTGTGCTGCCCTCATACGGCACGAAATAAAATGCACCGTGTACATCCACATCGTATTCCACACCCGGTTCGGGCTGTGCGCCTGATTCGGGAACATTCAAATCGCCTTTTTTCTCATTCCACGACCACTTCTGCATGAGGTCGTCTATATTTTCTATGTCCTTGAACGGGTTATGTATGGATTCCTGCAAAGAACCCCTTGTTTTCATATCATAGCCGTACAGATAATAATTACCTGCTTTTTTTACTGCCACTACTATCTTCTGCGGTGCATCACCCGAAGCGTAAAAGTCTTCTTCATATGAATCAACATCCACTATGTACTGTTCTATCGTATTCCTTGCATCGGACAGTGCCGACTTGGAATTTGCCTTGTCTATCACATTGGAGAACACAGGGATAAGTATTGCTGCCAAAACGCCGATTACAGCAATTACTATTATGAGTTCTACCAGTGTGAAACCTCTACTCCTATTTGTATTCATGTAGTTTTCTCCTTTCAAAAAATGCCTGTTTCATATGCTCCGTTTATGTGTATTTATTCCGCCATGCTATTCACAGACTGCTGAAATACCGTCAGATGATAAAGATAACTGTTGTCTAATCCTCTCGCTCTCTTTTGGAATCGGTGGTTCTTTCTATTATGAAAGAACCACCGAAAAACTCGTTTTATGCGGGCATACCGGGATTTGAAACAAGTTCGGGATATGTACCTGAGAAGTTCCAAATTCCACTATCCCACTTAGCACTTGCATTGGTTATGAGAGCTGCTGCATCTGCACACTCTGTTGCGCCCGACACTGCCGTAATGTTATATGTCGTGCCGCTGAATGTCCAATTCGGTGCTGTACCCGATGCCGTTGCTTTGTAATAGAAACCGTTATTTATGAAGAAGCAGTCTGTCACAGAGCCGCTTGTACGGTAACCTATGGGATGTGCTGCCTTAGTCCATGAGGTTGTTGTAAGTTTATTATAAAGTTTTGCCACAGAATAACAATTCTGCACCACGGGGTCTGTATATCTTCCTACTATACCGCCGCAACCTGCTGTTGCAGCACCAGCATTAAAGAAGTAGTTGCCTGCGGACCAGCAATTGCTTAACGTTGTACCTGATGTACCATAGCCCACTATACCTGCAACACAACTGCTGCTGCTGTTTATGTTACCATTGTACCAGCTACGCTGCACGCTTACATTCTGACCGATAGCCTTGCCCAAGATACCGCCTGTTGCGCTAGCTGAGTTCTGCATGTTTGCCGTTGAAGAACAGTTTGTAATGGTCACATTGCCCTGACCTGAGCTGCCTATCTGTGAATAACCGAGTATGCCGCCTACACCGTATGGGTTCTTTGCGTTATTTGCAAAACCGCTGGTGTGACAGTTTGTGATATTTGCGTAGTTTGCCATACCTGCCACTATACCTACCGGGCAATAGCCGGCATTACAAATGACATATGCGTTCGGAAGCATAATGTTCTGAACAGTTATACGAGATGTTCCCGAGCCATAGAGCTTACCGAGGAAGGCTGCTGTTGCATATGCAGAAGAGGTGCCTGCTGTGGACTGGTTTACGCTTATAGCATTTACCGCATAGCCCATGCCGTCAAAATGGCTGTAAAAATATGAGGTATAACCTGTTCCGCCACCGCCCGGAGCATTCCATGCAGCACTCCAGTCTATATCCTCAATGAGAACGTAATCTATTCTGTTTGAATCACTGCCAACATATGTTGCACTTGATGCGGCTTTAAGCGTGGAGAGTGCTACAGAGCCTGTTACTGTTGCACCTGCTGTCTTTTCCACAACCTTAATATCGCTTATTGCACTCCAATCCGTGGTTTCTGTGCACTTCACATAGTTCACACCGCCGCTTGTTACCATTGTGCTTGCGTCCATGGTGAATGTTCTGTTAAATGTCTTGCCGCCGCCTGTGGTGTGGCTTACCGTGAATACGCCGTTTACTGCCTCGTCTGAATTACCGAGGATATTTACGGGTGTATAACCGTCTGTGAGAGTGGTCTTATAATCCAGATCGCCCGATGCGTCACGGCATGTGTTACCATAGTAGCAAACTGCATCTGCTACTTCGGGTGCATCTTCTTCCCACTGTGCAACAAATGCGAGTGTAACAGCCGTATTCACGTCTTCTTCGTATGTATCAACATCAATGTCATCACCGGGTTTTACATTTGTGAGTGTATCACTTGCGCCGCCCGATACTGTTACTGTGTATGATACGAACTTATAACCGTCTGCTGCGGGAACATTTGCAGGAACAGTGTATGTCTTGTTATCTATCAGGTTACCGTTGTATGTTGCAGGGAGACCTGTTGCAGTCTGTTCGCCGCCTGAGAATGTTACGTTCATCGTCTTGGGTGCGAATGCGGGTGTAACCACAACTGTTTCGCCTGCTTTGCATGATGATGTGTCTATCGTAGCACCTGCTGCAAGTCCTGAACCGCCGAGAGTGGTTGCATAACCTGTGAGTGCATAGTATTTGAGTTCAGATTCGCCCAAAGTTACTGTTGCAGTACCTACCGTGTATTTTTTATCAGCGGGAACTGTTGCGGAAGGATATGCTGTCTTGTCGTACGTTACAGTGAACTTATTCTCAGTATATATTGCTGTGAACTCAGCATCGCCTGTTACTGAATAAGTACCGCCTGCATTATACTGAACGCCGCTGCTTTCCCATTTTGCAAATACTTTGCCGTCGGGTGCTGTAAGACCCGTGGTTGCAAATGAGGGAAGTGTGTAGTTGCCTACCGATACGCCGTCTACTTCATAAGCGGAGCCTGTGCCTTCGCCTGCTTTGAAAGTGAGTGTGTATGTAGCATCGCTGAACTTAGCGGTGAGTGTGAGGTCCTTTGTGATAGTCTTGGGGGCTGTCACATGTACATCGCCGTCATACCAGCCGAGGAATTCGCAATTTGCCTTTGTAGCCTTT
>JAFSHG010000023.1 GCA_017440405.1 Clostridia bacterium | reverse complement strand
GCCCATATACCATTCGCACATATTTATAAATGAAACAACACACATAAACTGGGCTACTTTGGCAGCACAGGGTTCGCTCATAGATTATCTGTATCTGGGCGTAAAACTGGGCATATACCCGTCGCTCATATTCATAGGTGTGGGTGCTATGACGGATTTCGGTCCGCTCATTGCAAACCCAAAGAGTTTGCTCTTGGGTGCTGCTGCACAGCTCGGTATATTCATAACGTTCATCGGAGCGGTGTACATGAAAAATCTGGGAATAGAGGGGCTGGAATTTACTGCAAAGCAGGCAGGTTCCATAGGCATCATAGGTGGAGCGGACGGCCCGACGGCAATATATGTTACCACGAAACTTGCGCCTGAGCTTTTGCCTGCAATAGCCATAGCAGCATATTCATACATGGCACTTGTGCCTGTTATTCAGCCGCCCATAATGAAGGCTTTAACCACCAAGAAAGAGCGCAACATAGTAATGCGTCAGCTCAAACCCGTTTCAAAGACGGCAAAGATACTCTTCCCCATCGTGGTTACTGCAATAGTAGCTTTGATTGTTCCCTCGGCAACACCGCTTGTAGGTGCGCTCATGTTTGGCAATCTTTTGCGTGAGACGGGTGTGACGGAGCGACTTTCAAAGACGGCTCAGAACGAACTCATGAATATCGTCACCATATTCCTCGGAATTTCAGTGGGTGCTACGGCATCTGCGGCAAACTTCCTGAATTGGCAGACGTTGGGTATTTTGTTGCTTGGTGTTATAGCATTCGGCTTCGGCACGGCAGGCGGCGTACTCCTTGCAAAGATTATGAACATCTTCTCCAAGGAAAAGATGAATCCGCTGATTGGTTCGGCAGGCGTATCGGCAGTTCCCATGGCAGCACGTGTGTCGCAGATAGTGGGTCAAAAAGAGAATCCGTCAAACTTCCTGCTCATGCATGCGATGGGAGCAAACGTGGCAGGTGTTATAGGCTCTGCAATAGCAGCAGGCGTGCTTATTTCAATGTTCGGATAACGGAGGTAGGATAAATGTCAAAGTTAGTTATACCGGAAAACAATAAAAAACTGCTCATTACGGAAACCATACTTCGTGACGCTCATCAGTCACAGGCAGCAACCCGTATGCGCATAGAAGATATGCTTCCTGCATGTGAAATGCTCGATAACATGGGTTACTGGTCATTGGAGTGCTGGGGCGGCGCAACCTTTGATGTATGCCTGCGCTTTTTGAATGAGGACCCGTGGGAGAGGTTGCGTACTCTCAAAAAAGCTATGCCAAAGACCAAACTGCAAATGCTTTTCCGTGGTCAGAACATATTGGGCTATAAGCATTATGCAGATGATGTGGTGGAACAGTTTTGCAGAAAAGCTATCGAAAACGGCATAGACGTTGTAAGAATATTTGACGCACTGAACGATGTCAGAAACTTGGAATCTGCAATAAAGTATACCAAAAAGTACGGCGGAATATGTGAGGCTGCTCTCAGCTACACCACAAGCCCCGTGCATGATGAGGCATATTTTGTAAAACTTGCCCGTGAATTGGAACAGATGGGTGCAGATGTGATATGTGTGAAGGACATGGCAAACCTGCTCTTGCCCTATGACGCATACTCGCTGGTGAAAAAGCTCAAAGAATCGGTGAGCGTCCCCATCCATCTGCATACACACAACACCACGGGTACGGGCGATATGACATACCTAATGGCAGCACAGGCAGGTGTGGACATTGTGGACTGTGCACTTTCACCGCTTGGAAACGGTACGGCTCAGCCCGCAACAGAACCGCTCGTTGCAACCTTAAAGGGTACAGAGCGTGACACGGGGCTCGACCTTGCAGCACTGTCCGAGGCGGCAAAGCACTTCCGTAAGGTGGCAGACAGATTGAAAGAAGACGGAGTGTTGAATCCAAAGGTTTTGAGCGTGGATACCAACACCCTCATATATCAGGTCCCCGGCGGAATGCTTTCAAACCTCATAAATCAGCTCAAAGAAATGAACGCTTCCGACAAGTATTACGATGTGCTGGCAGAGATTCCCCGTGTGCGTGAGGATTTCGGCTATCCACCCCTGGTTACTCCCACCAGTCAGATAGTGGGAACACAGGCGGTTATGAACGTGATAATGGGTGAGCGTTATAAGATGTTTACCAAAGAGTCACGTGCGGTACTTGCAGGTGAATACGGCGCACTGCCCGGCAAGGTGAACGAGGATGTTCGCAAAAAGGCACTCGGTGACGCAAAACCCATAACTTGCAGACCCGCAGACCTCATAAAGCCGGAGCTTGAAAAATACCGTGTGGATCTGGGCGAACTTGCAAAGTCGGATGAGGATGTGCTTTCATACGCACTCTTCCCCGAAAATGCAAAGAAGTTTTTTGAAAAACGTGCAAATGCTTCTGCACCTAAGCCCGCTTCGGACTCAAATGAGCCGCGTGTGCTTTATGTGGAAGATTTAACACGGTAAAATTTACGGACGTATAAAGTGTTTGGAGCGGGGCGGTGTTCTCGCTCCAAATGTAATATTACGCTGAAAAAGTTCGAGGAGGAAAAATGAGTAGGATTCTGTTGACAAACGATGACGGAATATTTGCCGAGGGGATATATGAGATAGCAAAACTGCTTGCAAAAGAGCATGAACTCTATGTGGTAGCACCGGAAAGTCAAAGGAGCGGTGCTTCTCATTCCATTACTCTGAGGAAAGAACTCATACTGAAAGAAGTGAAACTCCCGGAGCTTGAAAATGTACATGCATACTCCCTATCGGGAACACCGGCAGATTGTGTGAGATTTGCCATAGGTACGCTTCATGTGCAGCCGAATCTCGTTGTTTCGGGGATAAATTTGGGCGCAAACCTCGGAACAGATGTGTTTTACTCGGGAACACTCGGTGCTGCCACTGAGGGAGCACTCATGGGATTCCGTTCCATAGCACTTTCTGTTGTGAGCCATAATGCAAGGTATGTAAAAGACGCAGCACGACTTTGTATGGACGCAGTGAATTTTTATCTGGAAAACTCCGATTGTTGTAATCTCATGAGTGTGAATGTGCCGAACTTGCCTTACGATGAGATAAAAGGTGCTGTTATAGCACACCTGAGTCATCGTGAATATCCTTCGGAATATGTGAAACAGCCCGACGGCAGTTATGTTATGCCGCCGTGGTCACTCGTAGAAAACAATGACAAAAAATCAGATGAAAGCATGATTGTAAACGGCTATGTGACATACACGCCCGTGCTGACGCAAAGATGCGAGAGTGAAGCATTAGACCCCATGCGTACACGTTTGGCCGCATGGCAAAAGAAAGGCGAATGATGAATAAAACAGCGGTAATAGGAGCAGGCCCTGCCGGCATGATAGCAGCGGCAACAGCAGCAAACGCAGGTTGTGAAACCGTTTTATATGAGCGCAATGAAAAAACGGGTAAAAAGCTTTTCCTCACGGGAAAGGGCAGGTGCAATATAACAAACAGCGCAGATATGGAGGATTTTTTCAAGGCAGTCTTGAAGAATCCGAAATTTCTTTACAGTGCCTTCTACTCCTTTTCAAATACAGACATCATAACCTTAATAGAAAAAAACGGTGTAAAGGTGAAAGAAGAAAGGGGCGGGCGAGTATTTCCTCTTTCTGATAAATCAAGCGATGTAATACGGGCACTCACGAAACATGTGCAAAACAGCGGAGCAAAAATTAAGCTGTCCTGTCGTGTAAAGGAAATCGTAAAGGATGACAAGGGCTTCATCGTAAAACAAGAAAACGGTGATGCGGAACACTTTGACTGTGTAATCATAGCCACGGGCGGCGTGAGTTATAAGTCCACGGGAAGCGATGGCGACGGATACGAGTTTGCAAGACTTTTGGGACATAGCGTGTCAGAGCCTAAGGCATCGCTGGTGCCGCTTGTAACCCGTGAGAGTTGGCCACGGGAACTCATGGGACTTTCACTGAAAAATGTGGGGCTTTCGGCATATTGCGGAAAGAAAAAACTGTACAGCGACATGGGTGAGATGATGTTCACACATTTTGGCGTGACAGGGCCGCTCGTGCTTACACTCAGCGGTATCATTGCAGATAAGCCCGAGGGAACGGAGCTTTTTATAGACATGAAGCCTGCGCTTTCTCATGAACAACTGAGCAAAAGACTGCAAAACGATTTTATAAAACATACACGCAAACAGTTTAAGAATGCACTTTGCGACCTTTTACCGTCACGCATGATAGATGTGGCGGTGAGCCTGAGCGATATAGACCCGTGCAAAATTGTGGACGACATAACCCGTGAGGAGCGAGAGTCGCTTTGCAATCTGTTAAAAGCACTGCCGCTTACAGTGACGGGGACAGCACCCATTGATGAGGCGATAATCACCCGTGGCGGAATAAATGTGCGTGAGATAAATCCGTCCACTATGGAGTCAAAACTGGTGAGCGGACTGTTCTTCTCTGGTGAGGTATTGGACGTAGACGCTCAAACGGGCGGATATAACCTGCAAATAGCATATTCCACAGGATATTTGGCAGGCATGAGTGCAGCAGAACATAATTTGGAGGCATAAACACATGAAAAAGAATATATCAATAGCAGTTGACGGCCCCGCAGGTTCGGGAAAAAGCACAGTGTGTAAAATGGTTGCAGACAGGTTAGGGCTTTATCATCTGGATACGGGTGCCATGTACCGTGCGCTTGGCTATGCGGCAATCCGAAACGGAGTGTCACATAAGGATTTGGATGCAGTGTTGAGGCACATAGAAAATACAGAAATTAAAGTCAGTTTTGATGAAGAAAAAAAGCAACACGTGCATGTGAACGGTGAAGATGTCACGGATAAAATCAGAACAGGGGAAATTGCACAGGCAGCATCGGACTTTGGCACGGTGGAAAGAGTGCGGGCGCATATGGTGAAGTTGCAGCGAGAGTTTGCGGCGGGAAATCCCGTAATACTGGACGGACGGGATATTTGCATGTATGTTTTGCCCGATGCGGATGTGAAAATTTTTCTTACGGCAACACCGGAGGAACGAGCAAAGAGGCGTTTTTTGGATTTTAAGCAAAAGGGCATAAGACAGGACGCCACCTTGGAGGATATTGCAGAGGAACTAAAAACCCGTGATGCACAGGATTCGAGCAGAAAAGCCTCACCGCTTGCAGTGGCAGAGGACGCATACGTGTTGGATACCACGAATATGACTGCTGAGGAAGCATGTAATAAAATAATCGCAATGGCAGAGGAGAAATAATGCTGTACTACATTCTGAGATTCTTAGTTCAGCCGTTGTATTGGCTGGTGAGAATGCCAAAGGTTTACGGTATAAAGAACACCAAGGCAATCTTAAAGGGCAGTGCAATAGTGATATGCAATCATCGCACCATGAAAGACCCTGTATTTTTAGCGTGCATACTGCCGAGATTTATACATTTTATGGCAAAAAAAGAGCTGTTTGATACATGGATAGGCAAATGGTTTTTCAGGGGCTTTCTGGTTTTTCCCGTGGATAGAGGCAATGCCGATATGAAGTCCATGAAAAAGGCAATGGAAGTATTGAAAGAGAACAGAGTGTTCGGAATATTTCCGGAGGGCAAGCGCTGTGTTACGGATGAGACGGATGCATTTGAAAAAGGAGCTGCATTTCTTGCGATAAAGGCACAAGTTCCCATACTCCCCACCTACATACCGAAGGATAATTTCAAACTGTTCAAAAGACCGAGACTATACATAGGTGATGTGATAACCCCTGAGGAATACGCTTTTGAGGGGTCAAAGTCCGCTGCAATAAACAGACTAACCGCACTGTTTGAAGAACGTGTGGACGAACTCAGAGAGCTTGCAGGTGACTGATATGCAAAAGCGTGAAATACGGGTTGCAAAGAATATAGGCTTCTGCTACGGCGTAAGGCGTGCTGTGGATATGGCAACGGCACTCTCAAAAGAGCATGAACGCATTTACACATACGGTGCACTCATACATAACAACGAAGTTACGGACAGGCTGAAAGCAAAGGGGATATATCCTGTAGATTCACTTCATGAACTGAAAAGCGGCGATGTGCTGGTAATACGGGCGCACGGAGTACCCGAATACATCTTTGACGAGTGCAAAATGAGAGGGATACAGGTGCATGACGCCACATGCCCGTTTGTAAAACACATACATGGCATAGTAAAAGAACAGTGCAAAGCACGAAAGATAATAGTGGTGGGTACCAAAGACCATCCCGAAACCGTGGGCATAACAGGAAACTGTACGGGCGCATATGTGGTGCAGGATGAGAGTGATTTACATGAGATAGAAAGCGGAGGAAAGTACTGTGTGGTGTCACAGACCACATTCATGCACGAGAAATTTTTGAGCCTGGCGGAAAAGATAAAGGGAAAAGCAGCAGATACGTTGGTGTTTGATACCACATGTGATACCACGGAAAAGAGGCAGGCGGAAGCCGAAAAGATGAGCCGTGAGTGTGATACTATGGTGGTGATAGGCTCAAAGCAAAGCTCCAACACAAGAAAACTTGCGGAAATCTGCAAAAAAAACTGTAAAAATGTGCTCTATATCGAAAAATGTTCTGAATATCCACTTGAAAATAACGATTTACATGGTATAATAGGAAATGTCGCAGGTGCATCGACACCCGATTGGATGATTATGGAGGTATTAAGAATGGAAAATCACGACACAACAGAACAGAGCTTTGGAGAACTTCTGAATGCTCAGGCTGAAGTAAGACTTTATCAGGGCAAGAAAGTCAAGGGTAAAGTTATATCAGCAAACAGCGAGAAGATTGTAGTTGATTTGCAGTATAAAGCAGACGGCATTCTCCCCGCAGCAGAGTATTCAACTGAGAACATGTACGAGTCATTAAAGGCCGGCGATGAAATCGAAGTTACCGTAAAGGCTACCAATGACGGTACGGGTCAGGTTCTTCTCACCACAAGGTCACAGGAAAAATCGAAGGTTAATCCCATATTCCTTGATGAAGAGAAGTGGAAGGACAAGGTTTTCGATGCTGTAGTCAAAGAGGAAGTAAAGGGCGGCGTAGCTGCATTTGTTGAGGGAACACGAGTATTTGTTCCCGCATCACAGCTTTCGGCAGGTTATGGCTTTGTAAGAGACTTAAAGGTATTCGTAGGCAGAACTCTCCAAGTAAAGATCTTGGAAGTTACAAAGAATCAGTCGGGTACCAACGTAAGCATAGTTGCATCCGCAAAAGAGAGCTTGGCAGCTGAGGAGCAGGAAAAGAGACGTGCACAGCTTGCAACCTTGGAAAAAGGCAAGACAATGCACGGCAAAGTTACCCGTATCGCAAAGTTCGGCGCATTTGTTGACATCGGTTTGGGCGAAGGCATAGACGGTCTTCTCCTTACAGGTGCAATTTCATGGACACCCTTTGAGCAGATTTCCGATGTTCTCTCCGTGGGCGATGAAATAGACGTTATCGTTTTGGACGTAGACATGGAAAAACTCCGTATATCACTCGGACGCAAGCAGCTTCTCCCCAGACCTTGGGCAAGCGCAGAAGAAAGATATATTGTAGGTTCTATTGTAGAGGGCAAAGTTGGTGCTATACTGCCCAGCGGCGCACTCGTTGACTTGGAGCCCACTATCCGCGGTTTCGTACACATTTCAAACATTGCTCCCAGACGTGTGGAGAACATTGAAGACGAAATCAAGGTTGGTGATACAATACGAGTTAAGGTTTTGAGCGTTGACACACAGGCAAAGCGTATCGCACTCAGCCGCAAGGAAGCTATATTGGATGAGAATCCCGAAATAGCTGCTGAAATTGCAAGAGAGAGAGAAGAACGTGACCGCCGCCGTGCAGAACAGCGTGAAGCAATGGAAAAGCAGAAGAAGGAACGTCAGCAGGCAGCAGAAGAACGTGCTCGCCGCAACGAGCAGCGCAAAGAGGGCGGCGACAGACCCGAGCGCAGAAGTCGTCGTGAGGAAGAGGATTACACGATTCCCGAGCAGGAGCGTACAACCACTTCACTTGCAAGCCTCCTTCAGGGCTTCAAAGCTGACGAAGAATAATTCTGAATCAGTAAATTAGTGAGTTAATTAAAAACCGCAGATTGAATTTCTGCGGTTTTTTTGTGATGTGGGAGCATCGGCTTGCCCAATGCATTTGTAATACAAAAATGAGATCCACATAAAACCGCTTTATATGAACTGAAT
>JAFSHG010000022.1 GCA_017440405.1 Clostridia bacterium | reverse complement strand
CTTGCACCCCTTCTTCACTCGCCAATAAGATAAAGAAAAGCGGAGTAGTGAAATCCTTAATCAATAGTGAACCTCTAAAATTCCGTCTCGGAAGATATACATATATTATATACTCGCATCTTTTTTGCGCTCACCAGTCTGACAAGGGGGAATGCAAAGTTAGACAGTCCCCTTAGACCATCTTCTAAAGAAAAGCGGAAATGGGGATGGGTAAGGGAGAGCTTGAGAGGGGAAAACTTCTCTTTTCTCGTGAAAAGAAAGTTTTTTCCCTTTCAAGAAGGAGCAAGGAAAAACAAGCATCGTGACTTTCGCAGGAAAGGGGAGAGCTTGAGAGGGGAAAACCTTACATTTGGTCACAAAGGTACGGTTTTCCCCTTTCAAAAAGGAAAAGAAGATAAAAAAGAATCCCCCCTCAAGAAGAAACGAAGAAAGAAGAAAAAAGAAAGTTAAAATACAAAATAAAGGTTGACAGAATCTGGATGATATAATATAATATTAACAATAGGGAGAGATATATAAATGTTTGAGAAGAATTTATATTAAAAGGGAGGCGATATCATGAAAAAGAAGATTTTAACAATTCTGTTGGTTGTATGTGTTCTCTTTACATGCACAGTTTCTGTAAATGCGTTTCCGCAAAGAGCGGGCGATGTAAACCAAGACGGACAGATTAACACGGGTGATGCTGCGGAAGTACTGCGTGTATGTGTGGGTACGTACGAGTTTGAGAGTGGCGACGGTTTGGAACACCACATGGCGACAATGGATGCAAATGCGGACGGTGTCGTAAATACGGGCGATGCGGTACACATATTGTACACTTTGGCGTATTCGGAATCCGAGGATAAGCCGGCTATGTACGCTCGCTACTACTTACAAGACCCGCAACGCGGCAATGAGAACTGGGTGGCAAATGACTGGTACGAGTCATATATATTAAATAATGAACCTGTGTATGACGGCGGTTCGGTAATGTACGTGGCAGAGAGTGTGGATGACTTGGAAGCTTTCTGCGTGTCGGATGATGCACGAGTGGGAAATATGTTTGCGGATGAGTTAAGCACTCTGAGTGTGTCAACACCGGAGGAGAAAACGTATGACATCCGCACAAGATTCGATGATAAATTCTTTGAAAACGACAATTGCGTGGTATTCATATATGTGTCGGCTTCTACGGACCCGAGAGACGTGGATGTGCCGTGCGTAAGGGTACAAGACGGCAAAGTGACTGTGAATATAGACTTGCTGTACAATCAGATTTCGATTCCGATAACGGGAGAATTGATTATAGCGGTTGGAATGGAAAAATTACCGGAAGGTACAGAAATTATACCGTCCATAAGCCACAGAGTCGTTGTTTCTTAATGAAAAACATACTTTGAAAGGAAATCCCACAAAAAATTGCAAGTGTTGGATATGCTTATTTCTGGTAGTATAGGTGTTTATTATAATTTTTAGAATGGAGGCGATATCATGAAAAAGAAGATTTTAACAATGGTGTTGGTCGTCTGTTTTGTTTTTACATGCACAGTTTCTGTAAATGCGTTGCAGAGAAGAGCGGGTGATGTAAACCAGGACGGACAGATTAACACGGGTGATGCTGCGGAAGTACTGCGTGTATGCGTAGGCACATACGAGTTTAAGAATGGCACGGGCGTGGAACACCACATGGCGACAATGGATGCAAATGTGGACGGTGCCGTAAATACGGGCGATGCAGTACACATATTGGGCACTTTGGCGTATTCGGAATCCGAGGATAAGCCGGCTATGTACGCTCGCTACTACTTACAAAGACCGCAACGGGGCAATGAGAACTGGGTGGCAAATGACTGGTACGAGTCATATATATTAAATAATGAACCCGTAGATATGGATTACGTAGGTTCGGTAATGTACGTGGCAGAGAGCATGGAAGACTTGGAAGCCTTCTGCATGTCAGACGACGCACGAGTGGGAAATATGTTTGCGGATGAGTTAAGCACTCTAAGTGTGTCAACACCGGAGGAGACAAGGTATGACATCCGCACAAGATTCGATGATAAATTCTTTGAAAATGACAATTGCGTGGTATTCATATATGTGCCGGCTGCTGTTGACCCGGTGGCCGTGGATGTGCCGTGCGTACGGGTACAAGACGGCAAAGTGACCGTGAATATTGACTTCTTGTACTATGAGATTGCGAATCAGGTGATGGGCGAAGTGATTGTAGCGGTCGGCATGGAAAAATTGCCCGAAGGTACAGAAATTATATCGTCCGTAAGCAGAAGAGTCTCTTATTCTTAATGAAAAACATACTTTGAAAGGGAATCCCACGAAAAGGGTTTCCCTTTTTTTTTGCGAAAAAATACGGTTTGGGTGCAAGATACAATGCAAAATAATAGAGGAATATCTGCTTTACATACGGTGTTGATGACAAATAAAAGTGCAAGTTTGTCAACACTGTTTTTTACATTCAAAATAACACCCCTCTTGCAAAAAATTAATCGTCCCACTTGCAAGAAATTGGTTGATATGCTAAACTTAGTCTGTAAAAGTGCAGACGGAGGTAAGTGGTGCGTATAATTACGGGGACTGCCAAGGGCAGAAAAATAGATGCTCCCGAGGGGATGGATACACGCCCCACTTTGGAACGCGTAAAAGAATCCGTTTTCGGCTCAATACAATTTGATATTTACGGCAGAAACGTTTTGGATTTGTTTGCAGGTTCGGGCAATTTGGGCATTGAAGCACTTTCAAGGGGCGCAAAGCACGCCGTATTTTGTGACAACAGTAGGACATGTTTTGGCGTTATAAACTCTAATCTGAAAAAGTTGGGGTTTGAAAATGCCACGGTGTACAACATAGATTATTCCGCATTGATTCAAAGAATGCAGAGAGAAGGACAAGCATTTGATTTGGTGTTCATAGACCCGCCTTACAGCAGCGGTTTGGCACAGGATGCACTCTGTATGTTGTGCGATGCCGATATTTTGTCGGATGACGCCATTGTGGTCGCAGAACATGATGAAAAGCAGGTGTTGACTCCACCGCAGGGGCTTAGTATCGTTTCACACAAACTGTACCGAGCAACAGCCGTCACGATTTTCAGAAAAAACGGAGGGAGTTTATGAGAATTGCAGTTATGCCGGGCTCATTTGACCCGTTCACTTTGGGGCATTCGGATATACTTGCACGCAGTTGTAAACTCTTTGACTATGTGCATGTGGGTGTGCTTGTGAATAAGAAAAAAACGGGACTTTTCACACATGCAGAGCGTGTGACACAGATAAAAAAAGTGATTGATGACATGGGCATAAAAAATGCTGATGCAGAGAGTTTTGTGGGACTTACGGCAGATTTTGCGAAACAACACGGAGCATGTGCCATCATTCGTGGGGTGCGTTCCGTGTCCGATTACGAGAATGAGATGAAAATGGCGGACTTGAATGCCAAGATAGGTGACGGAATTGAAACTGTGATTTTGTTTTCAAAACCGGAGAACACACACGTCAGCTCATCCGCAGTGCGTGAGATATGTGAGTTCGGCGGTGATATATCGGGGTTTGTTCCCCGTGTTATATACGATGAAGTAATGGAAAGGACGGGAAACGGTAATGAAGAATGATATGGAAGGAATGTTGATTTACGACGCAATAGAAAGATTGGAGGATTACATTGAAGATTGCAGACCCACAGGTTTTGGCGGGAACAGCAAAAAAGTAGATGTAGACGAGATTGACTCACTCATAAGCGACATCAAAATACACATACCCGAGGAGATGAGCCGTGCCCAGGCCATAATCTCCGAAGCGGAAAAAATACTGGAAATTGCACAGTCCAGAGCCGATGAAATGGTTGAACAGGCAACCATAAATGCGAACGGTATACGAGAGAGAGCAAAGCGACATGCAGAGGAAATAAGGCGAGATGCAGAGCTTGAACGTGACCGTATGATTGACGAGCATGAGGTGACTTTGCAGGCTAAATTGGAGGCGGACAACATGATAGAAGCTACCAAAAAAGCGTGTCAGGACACATATGAACATGCACAGATAGAAACGGCGGAGCTTTTGGATGAAGCGGAACGCTGTCTGCATAACTGTGTGAAAGCCGTGCACAGCGAAAGGGACAGAGTGGGCGTGCGAAAGATGCAGACCAGATATGAATCGGTGGAGAGCAGTGCGGACGCATACTATGCAGAGGAAGACCCTGTGGACGTTGAGCCCGATTATGAAGAAGAATATGACGGTGACTATGAACCGCAGGAAGAACGCCGTGATAACAGACGTGAAGAAAGACGTGAAGAGAGGCGTGAAGAAAGACGTAAAAGGACGCCGATGAAAATCGCAGATATAGCAAAGAATATCTTTGGCGGCGACGATGATGACGGAATGTTCTCGGACGGGGATTCGTTTGATTCGGATGAGGACGAGGAAGAGTAACGGGTTTTGGCGAAAAAAGTATAAATTTTCTGTT
>JAFSHG010000021.1 GCA_017440405.1 Clostridia bacterium | reverse complement strand
CGCAAAGTTCTTCCTCGAGTTCACCGTGGACGAGAGCTGCGGTAAGTGTCCTCCCTGCCGTATCGGTACAAAGAGAATGCTTGAGATCCTCACCAAGATAACTGAGGGCAAGGGCGAAGAAGGCGACGTTGAAAGACTGCTTGAACTTGCAGAGAACATAAAGGCTTCTGCATTCTGTGGTCTCGGTCAGACTGCTCCCAACCCCATCATAAGCACAATCCGTTACTTCCGCAGCGAATATGACGCTCACATCCGTGAAAAGAGATGTCCCGCTGGCGTATGTTCTGCTCTCACAAACTACACCATTATCGCTGACAAGTGTAAGGGTTGTACAGCTTGTGCAAGACAGTGTCCCGTTGGAGCTATCTCGGGCGTTGTGAAGCAGCCTCACACCATTGACACTGCTAAGTGTATCAAGTGCGGTGCTTGTATGGATACATGTAAGTTCGGTGCTATCATAAAGAAGTAATTTAACTTACCAATAACAAAACAGGAGAAAGCTTCATGTTTTCTCCTGTTTTTATTGTGGACGCTGATACGAATTTAAACATGCGAATGTCGGGGCTGATACATTAGGAGGTTGCAGCCCCGACGAAGGGGGAATGTCCGATATTTACAGTTACTCCCGTGTGTCCATGTACGCCGTTTGTGCGACCTTTGCCCGGTACTTTACGGTTACGCAAAACCATTTGCACCTTCATGTACTCCAAACCGTTTTTTTTGAATCACACAAACAGCATACATCCCTGTCTGCACAGCATTTCCGCCGACCTTTTATTGCCTCTTTGCAACTGTTGTTCTTTTTCTGCCTGTGAAATACTGTTGCTTACATATATTATAACCTATTGTGTTAAGAAAAGCAACAGTTTTATTATGTTTTTTTCAAAAAAATTCATGGCGATTTTTGATTCAGAGAAGCGTTTGCATTGACAAAATATATTAAATATGGTATCATAGAAAGAACAAGGATAAACCTAAGGGGGAAACAGTTTTGAGGCAAAAAGATATTATGATTTACACTGCACTTATATGTGTATTGTCGGCTTTTGTAATGTTTGCATCGGGATGCGATATCTTAGACAATGGCGCAACCACCGATTCAAGCGGTGTTTTACAATCTGATTTTAATATTTCGTCTTCTGCATCGGACAGTACGGTATCGGGCAGCACTGATTTGGATACTGTTTTGGGGTATGCACAGGAGACCGTTGAAAATTACACAGTGTTGGACGGGGATATACTCATAGCGTATAATGCGGATACATTTGAGGCGTGCTGTTTTTCCGTGGAGGACGGCGCAGCTCAACTCATGTACGAGGGCGATTACAAGGGGTCATACAGCAAGCTCCTATACATAAATGAGGCGTATTACGATGACTGGGGTATAATGATTTATCGCATTGATGCGGATTTTGAGGTGGCAACACCCTCCGACTCGGTGGACGAGCTTGCACAAGAGGTGTTGGATAATTATTTATCGGAATACGGGAATCTCGCGGGCAAGGCGTTCATATACATATTGGACTCGGAGGGTTTGGAGTATCAGTACAAAGTGAAGGGTAAAGAGGCAGTTTTCATAAACGAAGATGATGAAGATTTTGACATTTGGCGCAGCGGTGATGCTTCATATGATTACTGGGCAAAGCTCACATGCGAAGAAACAGAAAACGGCGATGCATGGGCAGTTTATGAGTATGATGAAGTTTGCAGCGAGGCGTTTGACGACATAGTGGACACGCACAACAGTATGATTGATTCAGGACAAGATGTGCAGGACGGAACAGTATTTGTTTGGAAAAAGGACTATGTTACCGTCATAATGGAGTACGAGAACAGCTCCATGCTGTACATGCATGAAAAACTCTTCCGCAAAAGCGATTACACGGCGCTTGATATTTCCGATATTCACGGCATATCGGAGCATGTGAGCGTGTACGTTATATCTGAATAAAATATTGGAGGCGAACCATGAAACAGCTTTTATGTATTGCACTAATCTTTTTAATTATCTTTACATTTTTGGGATGTGTACCTGTGGAAAGTGACGTGCCGGATACTTTTCCTCTTGAAACCAACACCCCGTCGCCCCGACCGAACGAGGATAAAAACCCTATATCGGGCCCAATTTCAAACAGCAATTACAGCAGTGCCTTTTCAGATGCTACGAGCGCAGTCACAATGTTCATGTCGTATCAAGCAGCAGAGGGCGTGGCAGCCATTGATGACGGTGTGATTTTCGTGGTGGAAAAAGGCGGCTCTGTGTTTTACTTTGAATATTCGAGCGGCGAGCTGGAAGTTTTGGATGCTCCTGTTACTGGTGAGGATATCACGCCCACACAGGACGGTTGGCTCTCAAACGTTTCCGTGTACAAGCCTTGATTTCTTCTTGAGATTTTTTCGTTTTGCATTGAGAGGGGAAAAACTTTCTTTTCACGAGAAAAGAGAAGTTTTT
>JAFSHG010000004.1 GCA_017440405.1 Clostridia bacterium | reverse complement strand
ATGCAGCAGGTATGATAACTGAGTTCTGATAATCTCATAAAAGAAAAGGACTTGTTTCAAAACAATCCCTCAGCCGCCTTTGGCGTCAGCTCCCTTTACACAAGGGAGCTTTTTTAGTGCTTATTCTTCTGTCATTCCTTTGAAAAGTACTGTATTTGCGCCCACGAATATAAAAACACCGACTAAAAGTTATTAACTCACCTTTCAGGCAGTGAAAAGCCTCCCTTGTGTAAAGGGAGGTGGCACGGCTTGCCGTGACGGAGGGATTGTAAAAGATGAGACTCGGCTAAAAGTAATCCCTCAACCGCCTTTGGCGTCAGCTCCCTTTGCAAAAGGGAGCGTTTTTTAGGTGCTTGTTCCGCTTTTGTTTTGGAAATTTCAATTGTTATAATGCACGATGGCAGAAAAAGCCTTGTATGTGTCGTGCGAGATAGTTTCTTTTTTCAATTCGTTTCCGCTTTCATCGTAAAATGTGCGATAAGTCACGGCTTTCTTCCCCTCACGTGCCTTGCGGTCGGTGACATATTCACCTATACGCAAACTCGTATCTTTCACATATTCTGTTTGCGGAACGGGGATTGTTCCCGTCTGCTCCGAGGTGAGTTTTACAAGCGAGTACCCAGTGGGTTTCGTACCGAATATGCGAACGGTTACAGACTGTCTGTTCCTGTCCGTTATGGCCGCTATGGTTATAGTGCTCTGTGTGTTGTTTGAAAATATGAGGTTGGGGCCTCCCGTGCTTATGGTGGCGTCTCTGCCGATATCTATGTACCCCACAGGCCATGAGTGCGGAGTGCGCTCCACAATTTCAAGGTTTGCAAGCAGTGCCGCATTATACAGCGTGGTGGAAACCTGACACACGCCGCCGCCGTATTCTGACTCATACTTTCCGTTTCTGATACCCGGGGCTTTATACCAACCGTTTTCGCCGTTTCTGTCGCCCAAAATGGCATTGGTGTCAAACTTTTCACCGGGAGAAAGTACGCATCCGTTTACTTTTTCTGCGGCTTTAACTATGTTATTTACACGATTTTCCGCATTTAATGGACTCTTATCAAAAAAAGTAGTAAATTCACAAATAAGCGCATTGCTTGCTTTCAGCTTTTCAAAACTCATTCCGGAAGGTGCAACCGCCTTCATCTTTGCAGTCAAAACTTGGCTCTTCGGACTTTGCACTGCGTCCTGCAACGATTTCAGCAGGGCATCAATATCGGGTGTTTCACCGTCTGTTGCCTCAAAGAATCTGAATTCGCCGCACGAGTCATACTCGGCATATGCATCCACAGCCTTTTTGCTCAACAAGGGACTTATCTCCTCCAAGGCTTTACGTGCCTTATCCGTATCTACCGTAAGGGAAGATGTGACTTCTCCACCGCTTTCCATGGCATCTGAAAGTGCCTTTTCGGTGTTGAATTTCACGCCCAACTCCTCGGCCGAAAGAACCTTTGAGGCTGTTTCGGTCTTTACGGTGTAGGAAATTTCACTCAAAAGTCGCTTGTGGTAGTCCGATATTCCCTGTGAGGCAGCGGCACGAGTCAATCCCGAAACGTCTATGCCGTCAATGGCAGTGTCTTTTTCATACTTTGGCTCACGTATGCTGCAACCTGCAAACAGGCACAATGCGAGAAAACATAAAATGAATCCGCATATTGTCTTATAATTTTTCTGCATATATTGCACCTCCGATTTTAGTATGTGTGCGCTGTATCGTTATATGTGCAGGCAATTTTGGTTGAAATGGTAAATTCGGTATTTTTCCTGTACAGTGTGTTATGTATTATTTATAAAGTCGCTTGCAAAGGATATGGGAATGCCCATAAAAAACCACAGCAGCGAAAACCCGGGACATATTTGACCCAACACATTCAGCGGACGGGCAGAGTAATCCCAGACATTCAGGTTCATATAAATATTTACAATGACGCCCGTTACAAATTCTACCAGCGTGATAACGACCATGCTCAAAAGGCATTTGGTAAAAAGTGATATATTCATGTGTGTAAACAGAATATTCAAAATGAGCATACATATCCCGCCGGCAAGTGCCATGGATATGTGACTTCTGCCACGGAATACGAGTTCCATGGCTACATAGGCGGTTGCGCCTAAGATAAAAGATAAAACAGCATTCTTCAACATGGTTATATTTTGTGCGAAATCAGAATTTTTATTGCATATGATAAAATTTTTCTGAAATTTAATATAATGGTACTTGCAAAGAGCGGATATAAAATGTAGAATAGTATAAGAGAATAATTATATTGGAGGTATTGTGTGAATTCACTCCAGCCCAGACGGTTCGTCAATTCAGAGCATATAGGGAAGAATTTAGAGCTTGAATTGCCGTTCGGAAAAAACCAATCAGCCATAAGCTTTAAGATACATTACACAGACGAGGGTACAGGTGAACCCTTAGTTCTTGTGCATTCGGCAGGGCAGTCGTTGTATACATGGAATGCGCTAATGAGCGAATTATCTTCCAAATTCAGAGTAATTGCAGTGGACCTCATGGGGCACGGATATTCGGATGCTTCACCGTACTGCACATACAGCGTGGAAGAACAGGCGGCGGTTCTTGGCATGTTCCTCACAAAACTCGGAATAAAGTCCTCACATTTCATAGGATTTTCACTCGGGTGTGCGGTGATAGCTTCGTTTGCAGCTGCAAATCCGAAAAGAGTGGGGCGTATAATACTCATGTCCCCGGGTGGAGTTACGCAGTATATGCCCACCGTTGTGAGAATGATGGAGAGCAGATTTTTCGGTGCTGTTTCCGCCATGTTCTTGCAGCCTGCAATGATAAGGAACATACTCAGTGAATGTTTCTTGGACCTTACTCTCATAAGCGATGAAATGGTGTCGCAATACTCCGAACCGCTCGCAGACAGCGATACACGCAGGGCGGTGCGGCTCTTAACTTCCAGCTATGATGAGCATGATACATTACAGGCCCTTTCTCAGATAGAGACGCCGGTGCATATACTCTTAGCTGCCGATGATAAGTGGCGTACAGCAGAAACAGTGCAGCCGTATTTTGACGTACTCAAATGCGGAACGTCCGCTGTGGTGAGAAATGCAGGACATCTCATGCATGAGGAAAAACCCGAAAAGGTGTTGTCTTCCGTAATCACATTCATAGAACCTGTTGACATAAAGTCAGAAGACGGCGAGAGTGAATAAATATAACGCATAACAAAAAGGCGGCAAGCGAATTGCCGTCTTTTTCTGTTTAAAATGCGAAATTAGGCGTTTAGCTCCGACTTCACCATATCTGTCACGGCATTGCAAATGCGCTCTGCCGTATCGTTTGCCTGTGACGCTTTATCTGCACGCACGCCCACATAGGCTTTTAGCTTAGGCTCTGTGCCCGAGGGACGCAGACAAACCCAAATATCTTCGCCCAAATCGTAGTTAATGACATCTGCACACGGCAGTGTGGTTTTACATTCGGTGTGTATCACGTAGTCCGTGATGCGTTCGCTTTTATAATCCGTGCAGCGTGTGACGGCAAGACCTGCAAACTCATTGCACGGTTGTGAATGCAGTTTTTCCATAAAACTTGCAAGCTCTGCCATGCCGTCCTTGCCCTTTACGTTGAAAGACAAGCCCTTTTCAACATATGCGCCGAACTTTTGCTCCATTTCACGCAGAACATCAAAGAGTGACTTGCCCTTTGACTTATAATAAGCGCACGCTTCGCAAATCAACATGGATGCCAAACATGCGTCCTTATCACGCACCTGTGTACCTGCCAAATATCCGTAACTTTCCTCAAAACCGAATAAAAATTCTCCGTTCCCTTTGCGCTCACTTTCCTCTATCTGCTGTGCAATGTATCTGAAACCCGTGAGCACCTTTCTCAATGAGACTCCGAAATGTTCACATATTTTGTCCGCCAGGCGTGTGCTTACTATGGACTTTGTTATAAACGCATTCTTTGGCATCTTACCCTGCTCGTGCAGTGACGAGAGTATGTAATATATGAGGAGAGAGCCTATGGCATTGCCGGAGAGCGGGATAAAATCTCCATTTTCATCTGCAACACATACACCGAGACGGTCAGAGTCCGGGTCCGTTGCAAATGCAAGTGTTGCGTCCTTTGCCTTTGCAAGTGAAAGGGCAAGTGAAAATGCAGCAGGATTTTCGGGATTGGGAGCTTGCACCGTGGGGAAATTGCCGTCGGGGTATTTTTGTTCTTCCACCACGTACACATTATCATAACCCATGCGTGAAAGCAGCGTTGTGACGGGTACGAGTCCCGAACCGTGCAGAGGCGAATACACCACGCTCACGGCATTTTTTTGTTCATACGTGAGTTCACGGTGCAGGGAAAGCGACATGGTGTAATCATAATACGCATTGTCTGCATCCTCGCCTATGTATTCTAAAAGTCCGCAACCTTTGGCATCTTCTTCGCTCATAAACTCCACGGACAGCACATCCGTGTCCTCTATGTTTTGAGCTATAACAGCGCATTTTTCAGGCGTCATTTGCCCACCGTCTTTGCCGTAAACCTTGTACCCGTTGTATTCGGGCGGGTTATGGCTTGCGGTTATCACAATACCTGCCGTGCATTTTAGGTGGCGTACCGTGAATGACAGCATGGGTACGGGTCGCAAACTTTCAAAAAGAAAAGTTTTAATTCCGTTTTTACACAAGACGAGTGCAGCACAGAGCGCAAATTCACGGCTCATATTTCTGGAATCATACGCTATGACAACGCTTTTCATTGCCGATTCATCCTGATGTATGTAATCGGAAAGCGCCTGTGACGCCTGACGCACGGTATGCAGATTCATCCTGTTTGTACCTGCGCCCAAAACGCCTCTTAAACCTGCCGTGCCAAATTCAAGGCTTCTGTAAAACCTGTCCTCAATCTCCTTTTCATCGCAAAGTGCAAGAAGCTCCTCTTTCAGATTTTCTTCCGTGAAGGGACTTTCGCACCATCTTTGGTATTCGGTCTTATAATTCATAAAAGCTACTCCGTTATCCTACTATATTATTTAAAATCTCGCCGTTGTTGAACCTTTGCAGATTATCACATGCTATGTCCACAATCCTGTCCAGCGTTTCGGGCAAGTGGAAAAATCCGCTTATATGCGGTGTCACAATGGCATTCTCCTGCTTCCAGAGCAAGTGGTCGGACGGGAGAGGCTCGGGGTCTGTGACATCCACGCCTGCCATTATCCTGCCCTCGCTCACGGCGTGGGCAAGTGCGTCTGTATCAACCGCTGCTCCTCTGCCCACATTCAGAAGCACTGCACCCTGCTTCATCATGTTTATTCTCTCACGGTTCATGAGCTTATATGTACTCTCGTCGTTTGGTACGGAAAGCGCAATGCAGTCGCAGCGCGGGATAAGTTCGTCTATCCTGTCCAGATTATAAAGCTCGTCGATGTATTCGGGCTTTTTGGACAAGTCACGCTTTATACCGATGGTGTATGCGCCCAATGCCTTTACTTTCCGTGCAAAATCACTGCCTATGTTTCCGAGTCCCACCACGAGCACCACGGAACCCTCCACTGCTGTCACATTTCCCTCGTCATGCCACGTGGCAGCATTATGATTATCCCTGTAAAGATGCAGCTTCTTTTTCAGCATGAGCAACATTCCGAGCATGTGTTCCGATATTGCAAGCCCGAATGCGCCCCTCGTGTTTGTCACGGGTACGCCCTGCGGCATTGCCTGGGGATATCCCTCATAGCCGCTCATATTGAGCTGTAACCATTTGAGCGCATTTGCATTTGCGATAAAGGGTATGGGGATATTTCCTATTATGATATCCCTGTCTGCCACATCCTGCGCTTGCAGCTTGTTCTGCATTATGTATTCTATCTTTGCGGTGCTGTCTGTCGCCTGCAATCTTTCTCGCTGTTCCTGTGTCAGCGGTATCGTAACCAGTATTCTGTTCATAACTCCTCCGTTTTTGATGAAAAATTAAAATTAAATATCTATTTCCAGCCCCACGGGGCAATGGTCACTGCCAAATATTTCCGGGGAAATAAAAGCATCTTTTATCTTATTTTTAAGCGATTCGCTCGTTATAAAATAGTCTATGCGCCATCCCACATTCTTTTCCCTGGCGTTGCCCATGTAGCTCCACCATGAGTATGCATCCGCACGGTCGGGGTACAGGTGACGGAAACTGTCCGTAAAGCCTGCCGATAAAAGCTCCGTCATTTTTCCCCGTTCCTCGTCCGTAAAACCTGCATTTTTTCGGTTGGACTTTGGGTTTTTGAGGTCTATTTCTTTGTGCGCCACATTCATATCGCCGCACACAATGACGGGCTTATGCGAATTAAGCGCAATTAGGAAACGGCGGAATAAATCTTCCCACTGCATACGGTACTCTAATCTTGTGAGTTCTCGCTGGGAGTTCGGCACATATACGTCGATGAAGTAGAAGTCCGAAAATTCAAGCGTCAATATTCTTCCCTCGCTCTCAAAACCGTGTGGGATATCAATTTCGGGACACAATGCACGCCATGCGTCAAAGTTTGTAAATTCGGCTATCGGGTGCAGTCGCGTGAATACCATTGTCCCGGAGTAGCCCTTTTTCTCTGCGCTGTTCATGTAGCAATCGTAACCTGAAAATGCAAGGTCTATCTGTCCCGGTTGCAGTTTGGTTTCCTGAATTGCGAAAATATCGGCATCAGCGGAATTGAAATAATCCGCAAAACCCTTGGTCACACAAGCTCGAAGTCCGTTTACATTCCATGATATGAGTTTCATGTATAAGTTCCTTTCCTTAGCCGCTTATCATGAGTCCGTCCACCAGCACACAGGGAGAACCTAAAAATCCCATTGCACCCGAATTGTAAGCTGATACAAATTCAAGCTTATCGCCAACCGCCGTTATGCGCTTTAACAGCTCATAGAAATTTCCTGCTGCTGTTATCTGATTCACAGCACGCACTCGCACGCCGTTTTCATACAGACCGCCTTTGGCAGAGAGTGAGAAGTCGCCGCTTATCTCATTTACACCCGTTCCCGCACCGTCAAGTTCCGATAATACAAGTACTTTCTCGCCTGAAACCAGATTTTCAAAACTCTGTGTACTCGGCTTTATGTAAACATTCGTGAAAGCACAACCGCCCGAACGTGTACCGTTGCCCGTGGTGGTTTTATTCTCGGCTTTTGCGGTTTGCAGGCTGTGTATGAGCGTTATGAGCTTGCCGTTTTCTATGAGATTTTTGCAGAATGTGGGCACGCCTTCCATGTCAAAGGGAATAGGGTACTCCGCATAAAACGGGTCGTCACAGAGCGTCACGCATTCGCTCGCTATCATGCTGCCCTCTTTACCTGCTAAAAGTGACATACCTTTTTGCGCTGCATATGCAGAGAAAATGCTGCTGAATAAGTCCAACATATCACAGAAAGCCTTTGCAGTGAAAAGGACTTTGTATTCTCCCGGGGGAACGGGGGATGCACCCAATTTCATGATTCCGTCCTGCACTACCTCATCTATTATGTGCGAAATATCACGGGTGTCACTTCCGAAAAAGTAATCGCCGCTCATTTTTTCGTCCGTGCCGTCGCTTGTCACAAGCCCGAGTGAAATGGTGCCTAATTTCTCCGTGTGTTGCGCTGAAAGTCCCAGCGTGTTTGCAAGCGTGGTGGTGTTTTGTATTACACTCACCGAACAGCCCGTAGTACGCTTCACTCGCTCATCGCTTGCTTTTGCACGGGCTTCAATGTTGCGTGCAAGTTCTATTCGCTCTCTTGCATTCAAGTCGAAAAGGGGTTGATGCGGTGTTTCTACGCTTTGGTATTCGGACGCACCCTGCATGGGGTGAAAATCTTCCGAAGTGATGCTCTTTGCATTATCCATGGCGGAGCGTACAAGTTCGTCTGCATTTTCAAAGACTTCCGTGGCGGCAAAACCGTCCTGACCGTCATACACCACGCGCAGAGAAAGACTCCTCGTGTTTGCCACCTTGTATTTTTCAATGTCGCCTTCCAGTGTACCTACGGTAAAGGATTCGCCCTCCGTGCAATATACCTCTGCCGCCTCACATCCTGCCGCAAGCGATTTTTCCAAAAGCTCCTGCTTAAACTCTTTAAGTGTCATTACAGCGTACCTCCTTTGCCGCCAACCGTAATTTCGCTTACCCTTATTCTCGGCTGTCCCACCGTGACGGGTACCATACCCGATGCCGAACCGCACATACCGGGTTCAGACCAAAGGTTTTTTCCTACCTTGTCTATTTTAAGCAACACTTCCGACCCAAGCCCCACGAGTGTTGCACCCTTTACGGGCTTTACTATCACGCCGTCTTTTACCAAATAGCCCTCTGCTACGGAGAAACAAAACTCACCCGTGAACGGATTCACAGAACCGCCGCCCATGCGTGTGGCAAAAAGACCGTTGCCCATGGTTCTTATCATTTCTTCTTCGTCGTCGTTTCCCGGGGCAAAGAATGTGTTGTTCATACGAGAAGTGGGGGCGTATGTATAGCTTTGGCGTCTGGATGAGCCTGTCATGGGATGATTCATTCGTCTTGCACCCAATCTGTCTACCAGATATGATTTTAAGATACCGTTTTGAATCAAAACATTTCGTTGCGTGGGATATCCTTCATCATCTATGTTCACGCTGCCCCAAAGTCCGGGTATTGTACCGTCATCAATTGCCGTTACACAGTCGCTTGCTATGCGCTGATTGAGCTTTCCGCAAAAAACGGAGTTGTCTTTGGCAACACATGTGGCTTCCAAAGAATGTACACAAGCCTCATGCAGTATTACTCCGCCGAACCCACCATCTATAACTACGGGCATTCTGCCTGCGGGACAATCGTCCGCATGAAGCATGAGAACTGCTGTCTTTGCCGCATTCGTTGCCACTTGTTCCACGTTTATTTTTGTGCTGTACGCTTCAAAACCCATTGAAAAACCGGGTGCGTCATAGCCGCTTTGAGAGTCCTCACCGTTTGATGCCACGGTATTTACCGCAAACCTTGTGCGAGGCTGTAAATCCTCTGCATGGATACCTTCGCTGTTGTATATTTCTATGCATCGCTGCACGTCTATGTAGGTTGCTGACACTTGTGTGATTTCGGGTGAAAATGCCTTTGCCGCCGACATTGCGTCAAGGAGTAGTTTGGCACGCTTATCATTCGTGGTGTCCGAAAAGCGTATGGCTTGCGGTGTTGAATACTTTTTATACCCAAAGGGCATGACTTTGCCTTTCTTTTTTTCCTCTAAAACGGCTGCCGCTGCCCGTGCAGTCCTTATGAGTGCTTCTTCCGATGTGTCGCTGCTGTATGCATATGCACTCAGATCGCCGCAAAGAATGCGTATTCCTGCACCGTGTCTGCGTGAGTATGAAGCGGTTTCCGTCTTGCCGTCCAAACCCGTCATGCGATGTTCTGAAGTATCTTCCAAGAAAATTTCGGAAAAATCACCGCCTGTTTCGTGTGCCGCTTCCAGTATGCGGCTTGCAGATATTTCATTCAGCAAAATATTTTCCCTCCTCAAAAGTTTTACTTTTCATATTCTAAGTTTACACATTTATTATACAAAAATACGGTTGCATACGCAAGTGACTCGGGGTCAAATTTTAATCTGCAAAAAATGCAGTATAAGTAATAAACATGCATCTGTTTGTACTGTACAAAACTCACGTTTCATGCTATAATGCATTTGTGCTATTTTGCACAAAATCTGTACAGACGAGGTTTATGACATGACAAAGAGATACGCACTTATTTCAGTATCCGATAAGACGGGTATAGGCGATTTTGCAAAACAGCTTTGCGACTTGGGTTTTTCTTTGATATCCACGGGAGGAACCGCAAAACTCTTGCGGGACAGCGGTTTGGAAGTTACGAATGTGAGTGATATCACAGGCTTCCCCGAATGTTTGGACGGCAGAGTGAAAACGCTGCATCCCATGATACACGGCGGACTTTTGGCACAGCGAGAAAACAAAGAGCATATGGAAATGTTGGATAAACTCGGCATTGCAACCATAGACATAGCCGTCATAAACCTGTATCCTTTTAAGAAAACCATACAGAAAGATGATGTGACTTTTGAGGACGCCATAGAGAATATAGACATAGGCGGTCCTGCAATGATAAGAGCCGCTGCAAAAAATCATAACGATGTTACCGTACTCACAGACCCCGCCGATTATGAGCGAGTTTTGAGCGAACTGCGTGAAACGGGAAATACCACATATGAAACAAGGCGTTACCTTGCATACAAAGTTTTTGCACACACCGCGGCATATGATGCACTCATAGCAGATTATCTGTCAAAACAGTGCAACATCACATTCCCCGATTCGCTCACTCTCCCCTTTGAAGCAGTGCAGGATTTGCGCTACGGAGAAAATCCGCACCAGAATGCAAGGTATTACAAGGAGCTAATAAACACCGAGGGTGCACTCACAAGTGCGGAACAGCTCCACGGCAAGGAACTTTCGTACAATAACATAGCAGACACAAACGGCGCACTCGAACTTTTAAGTGAGTTTGAGGAAATCACGGTGGTGGCAGTGAAGCACGCAAACCCCTGTGGTGTGGGAAGTGCTGCCACGCTTTCTGAGGCTTGGGACAAGGCATACAATGCAGACCCCACATCCATTTTCGGCGGCATTGTAGCCGTAAACACCGTTATGGATAAGGAAACGGCGGAGAAGATAAACAAGATTTTCATAGAAATAGTGGTAGCTCCCGATTACACCGAGGAGGCACTCGGGATTTTGAGCGCAAAGAAAAACATTCGCCTTTTGAAATTGCCGTCCGCTGCAAAGGGCGTAAGGCGTGAGGGCTATGACTGTAAGCGTGTTTCGGGCGGACTTTTGGTTCAGGAACGTGACATGAAGCTCATGGACGAGGTGGTATGTGTTACAAAGAGGAAGCCCACAGAAAAGGAAATGCAGGATTTAATGTTTGCATGGCGCATTGTTAAGCATGTGAAGTCCAATGCCATTGCACTTGCAAAGGACAATTCCTCAGTCGGAATAGGTTGCGGACAAGTAAACAGAATTTGGGCAACACAACAGGCAATAGAGCACGGCGGTGAAAACACAAGCGGTTCGTGCATGGCGTCTGATGCATTTTTCCCGTTTGACGACTGTGTGAGAGCAGCGGCAGCGGCAGGTATCACTGCCATAGTTCATCCCGGCGGTTCAAAGAATGACGAGCAGAGCATACAGGCGTGCGACGAACTGGGTATCGCAATGATAACCGTGGGCATGAGACATTTTAAGCATAGTTGATGATTTGGAGGATATATGAAAATTTTAGTTGTGGGTTCGGGCGGCAGAGAACATGCTATCATAAAAAAACTCCGTGAGTCGGAGGGAGTGACGGATATAATATGTGCACCGGGAAACGGCGGAATTGCAGATTTGGCGGAATGCGTAAGTGTATCTGCAACGGATATAGACGGCATGGTGAAGCTTGCAAAAGAGCGCAATGTGGACTTTGCCGTGGTAGCACCTGACGATCCGCTTGCAATGGGCATGGTGGATAGGTTAGAGGAAGCGGGCATACCCGCATTTGGCCCCGATGCAAAGGCGGCACAGATTGAAGCGAGCAAAGTCTTTGCAAAAGAGCTTATGCAGAGAGCAAATATAAGGACAGCGGCAGCGGAAGTTTTCACAGACCCCGATAAGGCAAAGGCCTACATAAAAAAGACGGGCGTACCCACCGTGATAAAGGCAGACGGCTTGGCAAAGGGAAAGGGCGTTATCATAGCTCAGACGGAAAAGGAAGCCGAGGACGCCGTGGATGATATGCTTTGCGGCGGTATGTTCGGAAATGCAGGTTCAAGAATTATTGTTGAGGAATTTTTAGAGGGTACGGAAGCAAGCATTATGTGTTTTTGCGACGGCAAAACCGTGGTGCCCATGATATCAAGTCAGGACCATAAGCGTCAATATGACGGTGATTTGGGTAAAAACACGGGTGGCATGGGTGCATTTGCTCCCACCCCTGCATACACCGAGGAGATAGCAAGGGACGTGGAAGAAAACATACTGCAACCCACCGTAAAGGCAATGCGAGATATGGGCTGTCCTTTCAAGGGCGTTCTGTATGCAGGACTTATGCTCACGAAAAAGGGTGCATACGTGTTGGAGTACAACGCAAGGTTCGGAGACCCCGAAACACAGGTGGTATTGCCCATGCTCCGCAGCGATTTGCTGAAAATCATGCAGGCGTGCAGAGAGGGAACTCTTTCCGAATGCGATATAGCATGGGAAAAAGGCGGCTGCTGTGTGGTGGTAATGACCAGCGGCGGATATCCCGATAAATATGAGAACGGTTTTGAGATAAAAGGCCTTGCAGACGCAGAGAGCGAAAAAACATGGGTGATACATGCAGGTACAAAGCGTGACGGCGAAAAAATGCTCACATCGGGCGGTCGTGTACTGGGTGTATGTGCAAAGGGCGATACGGTTTTGACCGCCGTAAAATCTGCTTATGAAGCGGTGGAAAAGATAAGCTTCCATAACGCATTTTATCGCCGTGATATAGGCGGAAAAATTCATTGAGGTGAAAAGGACATGGAAAAGATATATCGTGTTTTTGCGGAAAAAAGAGACGGTTTTAATGTGGAAGCTCAGAATTTGTGCAAGGATATTGTGGCACAGCTTGGGCTTTACAATTTAAAATCCGTGCGTGTTCTGGCTCGCTACGATGTGAGCGGCATATCCGAAGAAACATTCAAAGAGGCATGTATATCATGCTTTTGCGAACCTAATGCGGATATAATGTCGTATGAAATGCCCTCAGCTTCTCATTTCATAATACGTGAGTTGCAAACGGGTACATATGACCAGCGTGCGGATTCTGCCGAACAATGTATAAAACTCATTGCACCCGAGTCATCTCCCGTGGTGCGGACTGCATCAGTATTTATATTTGAGGGCGAATTATCCGAGGAGGATATGTCAAGATTGCGCTCATACCTCATAAATCCCGTGGAGTCTCGTGAGGGTAACGTCGCTGTTCCGCAAAAACTCACCGAGGCAACGAATATTCCCGAGGATGTGGAGATTTTATCGGATTATAATGCGTACACACGGGAACAGATGCAGGAGTTTATAAAAACGAGGGGTCTTGCAATGTCCATTGAGGACGCCATGTTCATACAGGAACATTATAAAGCCCTGAAACGCTCACCCACCATTACCGAGATAAAGGTGATAGACACATACTGGTCCGACCATTGCCGCCATACCACTTTCACCACGAAACTTACGAATGTGAGTTTTGAAAACGATGAAACGGGAGAGATGGAGACGGTGTGGGCTGAGTACATGAAAGCTCGCAAAGAAATGTATGCAGGCAGAGAAAAGCCCGTGACTCTTATGGACTTGGGTACTATTGCCGCAAAAATATTAAAGAAAAACGGTACTCTCGATAATCTGGACGAATCGGAGGAGATAAACGCATGTTCCATTCGCTGTGATGTGGATGTGAACGGTGAGATGATACCATATCTCATAATGTTCAAGAATGAAACGCATAATCATCCCACGGAGATAGAACCTTTCGGCGGTGCTGCCACATGCTTGGGCGGTGCTATTCGTGACCCGCTTTCGGGAAGGTCTTTTGTGTATCAGGCAATGCGAGTAACGGGAGCGGCAGATCCCTTGCGTCCGTTTTCCGAAACTCTCCCCGGTAAACTCCCTCAGAGTGTAATCACAAAGTCGGCGGCGCACGGATACAGCTCATACGGAAACCAGATAGGTCTTGCCACGGGTTTGGTGGACGAGGTGTATCATGAAGGATACATGGCAAAGCGCATGGAAGTTGGTGCCGTCATTGCGGCTGCTCCGTCTGAAAATGTAAAAAGGGAACGTCCCTTGCCGGGGGATGCTGTACTCCTTGTGGGCGGCAGAACAGGCAGAGACGGTTGCGGCGGTGCAACGGGTTCTTCAAAATCGCATACGGCAGAATCGCTTGCAAACTGCGGTGCAGAGGTGCAGAAAGGCAATCCCATCACGGAGAGAAAAATACAGAGGCTTTTCAGACGACGTGAAGTTGCATCACTCATAAAGCGTTGCAATGACTTCGGTGCAGGCGGCGTGAGTGTGGCTGTGGGCGAACTGGCAGACGGACTCTCCATAGACTTGGATAAAGTACCGAAAAAATATGAAGGCTTGGACGGCACGGAACTTGCCATTTCAGAGTCACAGGAGCGCATGGCAGTGGTGGTTGCAGCGGAAGATGCCGATAAATTCACGGAGTTTGCAGAGAGTGAAAACTTGGAATGCACTCACATTGCAACGGTTACGGACGATGCGCACATGAAGATGTATTGGCGTGGAAAATGCATAGTGGATTTGGAACGTGCATTTTTAGACACAAACGGCGTGACCGCAAGCATGAATGCAGTCTGTGCCGCAAAGCGAATAAGTTTTGAAGAAAAAGCCCCCGAAAATGCAAAGGAAGAACTTATAAAACGCTTGGGTGACTTGAATGAGTGCTCAAAGCGTGGATTGGTGGAGATGTTTGACTCTACGGTGGGTGCAAATACAGTGCTCATGCCCTTTGGCGGTAAAAATCAAAGCACTCCCACACAGGTTATGGCAGCAAAAATTCCCACGGGCGGAATAACCCATACGGGAACATTGATGTCATACGGATTTTTCCCGTATCTGTCTGAAAAGTCGCCTTTCCACGGTGCAATGTACGCCGTCATGGAATCACTTGCAAGGCTTGTGACGGCAGGCGGCGATGCAAAAAGGGCAAGGCTCACATTCCAGGAATACTTTGAAAAACTGGGAAAAGATGCGAACAAGTGGGGAAAACCTCTCTCGGCACTCTTAGGCGCATTTTATGCTCAGTGTTCGCTTTCGGTGGCTGCAATAGGCGGTAAAGACTCCATGAGCGGAACATTCAACGATATATCCGTGCCGCCCACACTGATTTCATTTGCGGTGGTACCTGAGGACATGCGCAAGGTAATATCTCCCGAACTTAAAAAAGCGGGGAGTTCTCTGTATGCCATGATACCTAAGTGTGACGAGAACGGAATACCCGATTTTTCCTCGTTTGCAAAAGGACTCTCACACTTGCACAGTGCAATACATGCAGGTGCCGTGCTCTCTGCTTCCACGGTGGGTATGGGCAGTATAATTACTGCAATTGCAAAAGCTGCATTCGGAAACGGTCTGGGTGCAAAACTTACCCTTGGAGGGGAAAAACTCTTTTCACGTTACCCCTGTACGGTTATATTTGAGTTGGAAGAGAATGTGCAGCTTGAAAAGTACTTTGATTCCGAAGAATGTGTAAGTGCAGGTACTGTGAAAGATTCGGGCGTGCTGGAATTTTGCGGCACAAAGGTTAGCCTTTGCGATGCATACTCAGCATACACGGGAACTTTGGAAAAAGTTTTCACCACGGGTTCGCATGAAAAGGACGATGTGAAAGAATTGTCGTATGCGCTGAGAAACGAAAAAAGACCCTCATTGCACATAGCAAAACCGTCGGTGGTAATACCTGTTTTCCCCGGCACAAACTGTGAATATGAGAGCATTGCGGCATTTGAGCGTGAGGGTGCAAAGGTTTCATCGCTCATAATACGAAACACCAAAAAGGGCGACATAGAAGAAAGCCTTTTGGAACTTGAAAAACTCATAAGAAATGCTCAGATTATTATGCTGCCGGGCGGATTTTCATCGGGCGATGAGCCTGACGGCAGTGCAAAATTCTCATCTGCCGTGTTCAGGAATCCACGCATAAAGGACGCAGTACATGAGCTTATAAAAAACCGTGACGGACTTGTCCTGGGTATATGTAACGGTTTCCAAACTCTTATAAAATTGGGTCTTGTGCCGTACGGCGAGATAAAAGATACTGACGTCACAGCTCCCACGCTGACTTTTAACCGCATAGGCAGGCATCAGAGCAGAATAGTGCGTACACGCATAAGCTCATGTTTGTCGCCGTGGTTTTCTGACGTGAATGTGGGCGATATCATATCTGTACCCATATCCCACGGTGAGGGCAGGGTGATATTCCCGAGCGAAGCGGAGTTGCAAAGAGTCATAGCAGGCGGTCAGATTGCAACCCAGTACGTGGATGTTTCGGGTAAACCCACCATGGATACGGATTACAATCCACCGATGTCGCAAATGGCGATAGAAGCCCTCACATCCCCGGACGGCAGGGTGTTGGGTAAAATGGGCCACAGTGAAAGACACACGGACGGACTGTATAAGAATGTTGCGGGAGACTTTCAAAGCGGCATATTCCGCAGCGGTGTGAAATATTTCAGTTAAACCGATTTTAAGAGCCTCTGCACCGTACATGCGTGTTGCAGGGGCTTTTTTATTTTACTCAACACCGTAGAGCAATACCTGTATGTCGATGCGGTGTTGACTGTATACATACTGAATTTTATGTGAAAATTAAAATGATTCCGAAATGGTAACTGAAATATATCGTTTTATGCAGATTCTGTGAGAAAATCTCCGTTGAACGGGGACCCGTGCATGGGTATAATGAAAATAAGGGTGCTTTTGAGCTCCCAATACAGTTAAGGAGATATGATATGAAAAAGACAAGAGTTGCAGCCATTTTTATGGTATTTG
This sequence comes from Clostridia bacterium, assembly GCA_017440405.1. Lineage (GTDB taxonomy): Bacteria > Bacillota > Clostridia > Christensenellales > CAG-138 > RGIG3141. The sequence goes on along the minus strand of JAFSHG010000004.1, from coordinate 1,568 downwards.
TAATGGTATTTGCACTTGTTCCCGTTGCAGCATTTGCAAGTGCGCACTTGCATAGAGATCAGCAGGGCGAGATGCATTACTACGGTGACGCAACACAGGATGGCGAACTGAACACAGGCGATGCTACGGCAATCCTCAAAAGTTGTGCAGAGCTAATTGAGTTTGGTGAAGAACTCACAACGCCTACACATGAGGGTTTCATGATAGTGGATGCAAATAAAGACGGTGCATTGAATACAGCAGACGCAGCTTTCATTTTGAGAGTATGTGTGGCCCTTGAAACTGCCAATGTGTACTATGATATGGTTGCAGGAACATTTAAGGTAATGTATACATCAGGTCTTCCCACAGAAGCAAATGCTATGATTCCTGAAAATGTACAGGTAACAGAGGGCGAAACTTTTACTTTAAGTACAGCAGCAGATGCAGAGGGATACACTTTCATCGGATGGTCCACTTTGGATCTTGATGCAACGGATATGACATCTTCCGATATGAATGCATCTGACACAACTTCTTCGGATGCAACGGATGTTATATATAAAGTGGGCGACAGCTTCATAATGCCCGCACATGATGTAACATTCTATGCACGTTGGGAAGGCGTGGAACCCGTGCTTCCTACTCCCGATGAGTCGGAACAGCCCACAGACCCTAATCCCACAGAGCCTCTCCCCACACCCGACTACGATTACATAGACTTTACCGTTACGTATTATGATGTGTTCAACAAGGAGAGTGTTGGAACAGGTACACTTCACCTCATGGAAGGCACAAACACTCTGAATGCTTCAAACATCACTCTGCCCGAGGGCTATGCACTGAACAATGCGAACTATTCCGCAACAGTTACGGTATCAAACGGTACACCTAACCCCTCCACACTTCGCATAGAAGTTTATCCCGCTGTAACCGTGGACAATGTAACATATAAAGTTGTAAAGAACTCTCAGGCGTTCAACTCCATAAACTCAAACCTTGACGGCAATTACATGCTCGGCAGTGATATTGATCTTGGCGGCACACTCAGAATGCCCTTTGGTTGGGACTGGGAAAACGCACAGAACGAGGATACTGACTTCACAGGCGTGTTTGACGGAAACGGTTACACCATCTCGGGTATTTACATTGACTATGCAGTAGCAATGTCCAATGACGACGGCTACTACTACTCAAATGTAGGTCTCTTTGCACACAATGCAGGTACAATTCGCAACGCTGTATTTATCACAAAGCCCTTTGACAACCAGACTTACCAGTACGGCGTGTTCGGTGATGCAAATGTAGGTGTGGTTGCAGGTAGCAACAGCGGTACTATTTCAGACTGTTACGTGTACGGTAATGTAGGTTCACTGGATATTGAAATGGACAGAGGCGGCGCAGGCGGCATATGCGGTTCAAACTCCGGTACTGTAACCCGTTGCAGATTTGAAGGCGGTGTGGAAGGCTTGTACTGGATAGGCGGCCTTATAGGAAAGAACTTCGGCACACTTTCAGAGAGCTACTTTGCAGGCGGTATAAACTCAGCGGTAGATTATGAAACAGTTTATAACCTGTCAATCCGCTAT
>JAFSHG010000020.1 GCA_017440405.1 Clostridia bacterium | reverse complement strand
GTGGTGGCAGTGGAAAAGATAACGGGCAGAATCATAGCAATAGGTGAAGATGCAAGAAGAATGCTCGGAAGAACCCCGGGTAACATCATCGCCATGCGCCCCCTGCGTGACGGTGTAATATCGAACTTCGATATCACGGAAAGACTTCTTCATCATTTCTTGAGAAAAGTAGTAGGACCTAAAATGTTCTACAAGCCTCGTGTAGTGGTATGCGTGCCTTCGGGCGTAACGGAAGTGGAACGCCGCTCCGTAATAGACGCCACACTGGAAGCAGGCGCAAGACATACTTACCTCATAGACGAGCCCATAGCAGCGGCTGTTGGTGCAGGTATAGATATATCTCAGCCAAAGGGCAGTATGGTAATAGATATAGGCGGCGGTACTACCGATGTGGCTGTCATATCTTTGCGCGGTTCTGTTTTGTCCGACTCCATAAAAATAGCAGGTGACCGCTTTGATGAGGCCATTGTAAATCACATGCGCAGAAAGTACAACCTCCTCATAGGTGAACGTACCGCTGAGGAAATGAAATTGCGCATAGGTACTGCATATCCTCGCAAGGAGCAGGTCTTCATAGATGTAAAGGGCAGAAATCTGGTTTCGGGTTTGCCGAGTGCCGTGGCTGTCGGTTCAAACGACATGATAGACGCTCTGCGTGAGCCTCTCTCAAAGATTATGGACAGTGTGAAAACACTCTTTGAGCGCACACCCCCTGAGCTTGCAAGTGACATTGTGGAGACAGGCATATGCCTCACAGGCGGCGGTGCACTTTTGTACGGCATGGACCAGTTCATAGCAGAACAGACCAAAGTTCCCTGTTACATAGCAGAAGACCCCATCTCATGCGTTGCCATAGGTACAGGCAAGGTTTTGGAGTCACCCGACTTCCTTACATCGGGCGCACTCTATGACTATAAGCGTGGAGACTACTTTGAAGCATAAAACTCATAACAAAAACTCGGGCAGAGCTTTCTCATACGAAGTTCTGCCCCTTTTTTTACTCTGCAAGTGCAGAATCCACTCCGTCAAACACAATGCGCAATTCACCGTCATTGCACTGCCCCTCCTTTAAATATTCCAAAAGGAGTTTTGCCGCTGCAATGCGATCCGTGGGCTTGTTCTGAGTGTCTGTGCACATATTATAAAGTTCACTTAAAACATGTTCATACTTGCTTGAATCCTGCATCTTCTTCTCGTTTCGCTTTCATCTTTTGAAGTGCCTCCTGTTTGCCGTCAAATATGAGCAACTCCAAGCCCACATCAGGAGTCAACATGCCCTTTTCCACCAGATTCATTATGGTTTCATTGTGCGCAAGTACAGAAAATCTGTTTTCTTTCTGCACCTTTACCGTGACACGAAATTCCAGCGGATATTCGTCCTCATCATTCAGCACGGCACATGAGTACAGAAAAGGTTCGTGCGTTTCCAAATACACGGGACGCTTATACACCGAATACTGCCTTTCCGTTTCAATCTCCATTCTGACAGCGTCCGCAAAACTCCTGTGCAAGCGTTTCGCCACGCCCCTTGCACGCTTCGTACTCATCTCAATAAGCGCAGATATGGCGGAGGCAGCCACCACGCCGCCGCTTGCCTGGCCACGTGAGAAATCGTTTGTTCCCGATTCTTCCCGCACAGAGTCACGCATAAGATTTACGTAGTCTATTATGTATGAGGGCAAAGGTGCGGTGGAAAACCATTTCAGACCGTTTATGTTCTCACCACGGTGCACTTCCTTTGACCAATCACGCAAGTCGTTTACATCGAATCCCGATGCACTGCTCACGAGAAGTTTATTATGCGATGCCATGAGCGCATTTTTCAAAACTATCTGGTCCAGCTTGTCCGACAGCACCTGTTGCTTTTCAAACATATCCGCATAGCCGTAGCCCAGGCATGAACCTTTCCTCGTGAAAAGTTTTGTTACGGTAAAAGGATAATTGCCGTGGGCATATATCCCCTCACTCATATGTGTACGTGAGTCTTCCAGTTTGGTTCTGCCCGCCATTTTTATCATGTGCACCCTGTATTTGCCTGCCTCTGCATCATATTCTCTGAACCAACACTCAATGAGCAAAGATTCGTCGCCACGATTGGGGTGCAGTATGTCATCACTTGTGCTTTTTAGAGTGTATTCATCAAAAATCATGGAGTCTGCAAACTTAGGATAATGCATTTTAAACCAAGAATAGCTGTGAGCCGAAAACTTAAAAATGGCTCTGCAATCCTCCACTCGCACGGCGCACGGATCAAACATTATGTTTCTGACATCACAGTGTCGTATGTATGAACCGCCGAGTCCCGAACACATCTCCGGGTCATATCCCACTTCCTGCACGGCATAACCGCCCACAAGCAGGTCGTACAATATCTTTTCATACTCCGCCTCATAATCACATGCCAAGTGATTCTCACGTATCACGGCAGTCAAAAGTTCCGCCGCCTTATCATACTGCCTGTCATCGGCACATATCACAGCCTCCGGGTAATAGTCGGAAAGTTCTGCCCGTACATTTTCCACGGTAGACTGTATCACGGGTGTCACGGGTCTGGGTTCATTCGAGTCGGCAGAAGGGATATCGTCCCAATGTGCGCCACGATACAGCTTGTCGCATTTGCGCAGACGTTCCCATTCGCCCACATATGCGTCTCTGTACTCTTCAAAGAGGTCGTAGAGCATGGCAATCTCCTCTTGTGATGCGTCAAACTCCGATTTTCCGAAAGTTATATCTCGTATAAGCTCATCTTTATCTTTCATTCATCTTTTCCTTTCCTTTTACAAATCTTGTTTACAGTGCATCTTCACATCATACGCCCATGAATCCGCCGCCGTTTGTGTTTTTTTCAACAGACAACGGGTCATACACCTTTTTACTCTCCTGTGACGGCAACACGCTTTTTCCGGGTC
>JAFSHG010000001.1 GCA_017440405.1 Clostridia bacterium | reverse complement strand
TATAAAAAATGTTAAAGTGGAGGAGGACGGTGCATTCACAGGTCTTACCGTGGAGTTTTCATACGGCAGTGACCTTGCAGGTTCGGGCGAAGTTTCGGGCAGCGTTATCCCGAAGTATACCGTGGGGAGGCAAACTTCACCATATGCTTTAACGCTCTATGCTGAGGGGATTGCATACTCCGACTTTGAGATTACGGGAAAACATGAGTACAGCGGCAATCTCTTGGGCATGTTTTTTGATGCCAAAACGTCCAAACTCTACTTCCAGTTTTCAAAGGATATGGCGTTCAATGTGCGTGAGGAAAAATCTTCCATTGTCATATCTGCTGTACCCTTGCAGGCGCAGCACGGTGTTGACGAATATGCATATTACGTGACTTCCAATACCTTTGACTCGTACTCGTGCGGCGTTTCCGATTTTTCGCAAATGATACCCACACTCACACGCAGCGGTGAAAAAATACTCATTTCGGGCGAGTTTGCAAAGGAAAAGGACGCCAAAGATTATCTCCAAAAGCTGAGCGAGGAGTACCCGCTTTATTCACGCAGTTTTGAGGTAATAGCAAAATACTATAACGAACTGCCTATTTATAATCCGCTCCGTGATAATGCAAGGGTGTATGCAGAGCCGATTTTAAGAAGAGACGGCAAAACACAGGTAGGAGATGTATTCGTTTCCGACGGGTTTTACCTTGCCACCACGCAGGACGGGGTTTTATACGAAAAGTTTGTGAACGGACACAGTGAAGTGTACATAAAAAGCGGTGACGAGCGCAGCAGGTACCTGAATTTTGAGTTTGAAAACATAGAAAAGGTGGAGTATGCGCCCGATGGCCGTAGGCTTGCAATACTGGAAAATTCATCGGCGGGTTCGCATCTTTATGTGTTTGATGTGATTTCCACGGAGCTTTTGTATGACCTGTCGGACTCGGGATTCGGAAAGCGTATCAGCAATTTTATATGGAATGAACCGGGCACTGCACTTTATGCCATAAGCGGCGATGATAGAATTACGGTACGCATGTATGACTTTGCCATAAACGATGAAACAAAACGTACAAGCACGGTGTATGACGGTGAAACGGATGAGGGTAGTCTGACTTTACATGACGGACATTTGTACTTTGCGTCCACCGATGATAAAGGCTCACGCATATATTCTTTGCGACCCGAAACGGGTGTGAAAAGTGAGTTTTGTGCAGGCAGCGGCATTGAGTTTTGCGGCAAATATGCAGCCGTAACCACCGCAAGCTTGGTGGCTTCAAATGATACGTATTCGTTTTATGTTATAAACACCGATACCGACAAGAAGGTAATCGTAACCGATAAGTTCGCAGTTTATGATTTCGTGTGGTCGGATGACGGTGAGTACCTGTACTACGTGGAGAATCGTCACAGCGGTACAGACAGCGAATCGGGTGAGACCTCTCAGCCCAAGGACGATTATCCCTACACACTGTACAGATACAGTACAAAGACGGAAAAGTCTGAAAAACTGTATGACAGTCGGTATTATAACAGGCTGGAAGCATACGGCAAGGATTTGTTGCTCATGCACTATGACAGCAGTGTGGGAATACCGCTGTTTGCAGGAACTTATGTGATAAAATGAGTTTGGAGCAGCTATTGGTAAAAGAAGGGGAGAAACTGATTTTGTTTCTCCCTTTATCTTATGAATGATGCGAGTTTTATTTGCTCATAAGCTCATCCATTTCGTCGATGAGTTCACCAAAGAGTTTCAGAGCATCTTCTACGGGTTTTGCGGTTGTCATATCCACGCCTGCGATTTTGAGGAGTGAGATGGGGTCTTGTGATGAGCCGGAACTTAAGAACTTCAAGTAATCATCCACAGCGGGCTGACCCTCTGAAAGTATTCTGTTTGCGATTGCAACAGCAGCAGAGAATCCGGTAGCATACTGGAATACATAGTAATTGAAGAAGAAGTGCGGTATACGCTCCCACTCATACTTGATGTAATCATCCACCACCATGTCATCGCCATAGTATTTCTTGTTTAGCTTGTAGTACTCATTGCAGAGAGTGTCGGCAGTAAGGCTTCCGCCTGCTTCTGCTATCTCGTTCATGCGAAGCTCAAACTCGGCAAACATGGTTTGACGGTAAAGCGTGGTGCGGAACTGCTCCAAGAAGTAATTTATGAGGTATGCTCTGCCTTGCTTATCCTGAGTCTTTGAGAGCAAATGTCTCATGAGCAACACTTCATTACATGTGGACGCAACCTCGGCTACGAATATCACATACTCCTTATATACAGGGGGCTGATGCAAGTTAGAATGATAGGTATGCAGAGCGTGACCCATCTCATGAGCAAGAGTGAACATGGAGTCCAGCGTGTCCTTGTGGTTCAAAAGCACGAACGGGTGGGGATCGCCTGCCGATGAATATGCACCGCCGCGCTTGCCCTCGTTTTCATACACGTCTATCCAACGATTGGAGAAGCCCTCACGCAGCATGTCCAGATATTTTTCACCCAAGGGGGCAAGTCCTTCCAAACATGTAGCTTTTGCTTCTTCAAAACTGATTTCTTTTTCTGCATCCTCTACCATATTGGTATAGATATCGTACATGTGAAGTTCGTCAACACCCATGATTTTCTTGCGGAGTTTCATATACTTGTGCATGTATTTCATGTTGTCGTTTACCGTCTTTATGAGGTTATGGTACACGGTAACGGGAACTTCGGTGTTGTCCAGTGACGCTTCCAGCGTGCTGTTGTACTTGCGTGCCTTGGCATAGAACATGAGCTGACGTACCTGAGCGTCCAAAAATGCTGCCGTGGTGTTGCGGAAACCTTCAAAAACACCGTAGAATGTTTCAAATGCGTTTTTGCGCAAGCCTCTGTCATTGCCCTGCATGAGAGGTATGAAAGAACCCTGTGTGAGCTGATGTGATTTGCCCTCGGAATCTGAAACATTCGGGAACTTCAAGTCGGCATTTCTGAATACCGAACCTATCTGATTCGGTGCGCTTGAAATTTCGCCTGCTGCTGCAAGGATTCTCTCCTCTGCATCGGAAAGCACATGTGCTTTTTGACGGCGTATCTTTGTGAGATGACGCTCGTATAATTTAAGCTCGGGACATTCCTTGTAAAAACCTTCCAAAACGGAGTCTTCGATAGCCAAAATTTCGGGAGTTGCAAAAGCCGCTTTGCTCTCTATATCCACGATAAAGCTCATAACTTTACTGCGCATCTCCTGATACTTGCTGTTTGAAGTGTCCTCATCGCTCTTTCTCAGGGCATAGTTTGCCAAGAACTCAAACTTCTGATTCAGTTTATCACAGAATACAAAATACTCATACAGGCGTTTGCCGCTTGTATTAAGTGTGTTGCGGAAACTTTCCATTTCAGCACCCAAGCACTGCTGTGCTTCCAAGTCTGCATACCAAAGTTCGTCCGTGGCATAAAAATGCTCCGTTGCCCATGTGTACTCTTTGGGTACTTCGCTGCGCTTTAATACTTTTTTCTGTTCTGCCATTTTTTACCTCCTGAATAATCAATTGTTATATGTGATGTGTTTAAAACGGGGTCTGAGCTCCCGTGTCATGAAATCCGCAACGCCCGATACAAGAGGCAGGCGCACGAGTTTTTTACTGAATGCAAGAAGTGCTGCAAGCGCACATATAAGTGTGAGTATTACTGCTATGATATTGCCCATTACGAGTGCGACATTTCCGGGATTTTGCACAGCTCCCCAAAATGACACATACTCGGGGTTTGAACCATAGAGTGCTGCCGTGCGCAAAGCCATATTTCTGATGCTGTTGAATACCACATCAAACACCAGTCGCAAGATGCCTATGCAAAATGACTCTGCCGCACAGTATCTTACAAAATTGCTCTTATTCTCTGCAATGAAAACCACCATGGGTATAATCCATGCAAAGAAACCCACGAGCGGAATCCATGCAAACAGCGCAGGAACAATAAGAACAAGTGCTGCAAGGATGTTTGTTTGCATATTCAAAAAAGATGACGTGGGTGACTTAATATTTTGCTGTTCGCTCATATGCACTACCTCCGCAAAAATCTGTTATAATGATATAACAATTCCACTCTCGTGTCAACACAAAAAAAGTACGGTCTTACCCAAAAGTACATACGGTTTTGACTAAAAATGCAGAGAGAAAAAAGTTTTTCGGACTTGGCTTTTGCCTGTACTATTATGAACAGATACGCATATATTGAACTAAACGAAAAGGAGATGAATTTTATGAACAAGAACTTATTTAACAAACGCAACATAACAATAGCTGCTATACTCATTCTCTTTGTGATAGCCGTTGTTATAAATGTGAGCGGAAAAGAGAAAAAAGACAATGCATCGGGCTTAGGAACATCGGACGCAGATACCGCCGTGATTTCAAACGTGGATTATTACACGGCTTTTCGTGATAACAGGGACAGTGTGAGGGAAAAGGAGATTGAGTATCTGGAATCCATACTCGCAGACGAAAACACGGACAGCGAAACGGAAAAAGAAGCCAATGCACAAAAACTGGAAATTGTGTCCTGCATGGAATCGGAGCTCATGATTGAAAGCGCAATACGGGCTAAGGGCTTTACTGACGCTGCCGTCACTTTCCATAAAGGTTCCGTGAACGTGGTGGTAAATACGGACGAACTCAATGATAAACATGTGGCACAAATACTCGATATAGTCATGCGTGAAACAGGTGAACCTGCTCAAAACATTAAAATCAGCGTGCAAAGGTAGATTATATATTATAAAAAGATAAAAATAACAGTTCCCAAAGAGGAGAAAATCTGTTATAATGAGTTGATAAAAGGATGGTTAGACTGATAAAACTTGGTTTAGGAGGCTTATATGTCAGAGTCCAATGAAATGAATATGATAAATTATGATGGCGGCAGCGTCATATTTTCCCCGGATGTGGTATCCACCATTGCAGGAATAGCTGCTTTGAAAGTGGAAGGCATAGCAGGCATGACGGGCGGAATAACAGACGGCATAGTGCAACTTTTGGGTTTTAAGAATTTCAAAAAAGGTGTAAAAACCGAAATTGCAGAACCCGATGTGGATATCACGATAAATGTGGCTGTGAAGTATGATACAAAAATTCAGGACACATGCGTGGCTGTACAGAGAGAAGTGAAGGAAGCTGTGGAAACCATGACGGGACTTTGCGTGAAATCCGTAAACGTGGTGGTACAGGGCGTGAATTTTGAGGAGGAGAAGAAAGCAAAGTAGTTTTTGCCGTATTCCGAAAGGAGAAATATCATGAGAACATCGGATAAAATTTTGCTTGTATTGCTTGCACTTTTGAATTTTGCAGCGAGCGTGATTACTATTCTTGCGGAGTTTGTGAAGGTTAGCATACCGTATTTTGACGGCATACTGACCTTTAACTTGCGCAATGACAGTTTGGAAACGCTTTGTGCGGTATTTTTCATTGTGCTTACTCTCATAGTGGGGACAAGCCTGCTCATAATCGTGAGCCGTGCATCCAAATATCGTCTGATAAACCGCAATGATACGGTTTTACTCAACACTCATGAGCCCGGTACGTCTGAGATAACATTTGAAGCTCTGCGCATGATGGCAAAGAAAAAATGTATGTCTTTCAGATTTGTGGAGGACTGCACTGCGGATGTGGAAAAATCGGGCAATGATATTTCCATGTATATCAGAATAAGACCTCAGGCGGATACAGCGCTTTTGAATGCTGCGGACGAGCTCAAACGTGAGCTTTGCGCTTCCATAGAGGGGCAAACGGGAATAGTGTTGAAGCAAGTAAAAGTTATAATACTGCCGTATAAGGCAAAGAAGAATGCATAACGGGAGGTAATTATGGAACAGTTTAAGGGGTTTTTGAGCGAACATAAGTGGGCTATAATTCTTGCGGCAGCAGGTATTTTGTATGTTCTTTTATGCTTTGAGATAGGATTTTGGCGCACATTGCTTCTCACCATAGTGGCCGGTGTGTGTGTGTATGTGGGTGCTATGTTGGATAAAAAGAAAAACAACAAGGACAAATTGGGAGACGACTGATACCGAGGTAATTATAAATGGCAAAGACAATGAGACATGTATCCAGGGAAATTGCAATGAAGATTGCTTTTGCAAGATTACTGGGCGGAAATGCAACCTACGACGAAACGGTCGATATTTCATATGCAGGCACGGAGAATTTCGATAAGATAATGCAGCGCAGGAGCGATGCGGATATAGCTTTTGCACAAACTCTTATAGACGGTGTTGAAGCACACATTGAAGAGATAGACGAGCAACTGAACGACTATCTGAACGAGTGGTCCACGAATACCATTTCAAAGATAGAGCTTACCATACTCCGAATAGCACTTTTTGAACTCATATATACGCCCGATGTGCCGCAGGGAGCTGTGGTGGACGAAGCGGTGGAACTCACAAAGCAGTATTCGGACGAAAAGAAATATTCGTATGTGAATGCGGTGTTGAGTGCATTCATAAAGGATATGAAAAACAGGTAATCATCTGAGCGCATGTTAAATAAAACGCACATGCGCATTTTTATTTTATGAGCAGTAATTTTTTTGAAAGTAAATCTGTTTTGCCTCAAAACTCCGATGCCATATCGGTTTCGGAACTGAATTTCTATGCAGAAAAATTACTTTCGTCTGACAGGGTACTGAAAAATGTAACAGTGGAGGGCGAAATAAGCGGTTTCAAACGGTATTACACATCGGGTCACTGTTATTTTTCATTAAAAGACGATGCATCGTCCGTGCGCTGTGTGATGTTCAAGGGGTATGCGGACGGTCTGAATTTCTCTCCGAAAGACGGAATGCGAGTTATTATATCGGGCCATGCCACACTGTACTCCAAAGAGGGACAGTTCCAACTGTATGCACAGAGTATGCACGGGGTGGGCGACGGCGAACTGTATCTGGCATTCTTGCAGATGAAAGCGAAATTAGAGAGTGAAGGGCTGTTTGACGCAGAGCATAAAAAGCCTCTGCCGTATCTGCCAAAGACGGTGGGCGTGGTGACATCACGCTCGGGAGCTGTGTTGCACGATATTGCAAACGTTATAAAAAGACGTTTCCCCACCATGAATATCATACTCTCACCGTGCAGTGTACAGGGAAAGGATGCACCGAGGGAGATTATCTCTGCCTTGGAGATTCTGGATAAATCGGGACTTGCCGATGTGATAATACTGGGCAGGGGCGGCGGAAGCATGGAGGATTTGCAGTGCTTCAATGACGAATCACTTGCAAGAGCTGTTTTTGCATGTAAAACTCCCGTGATATCGGCTGTGGGACATGAGACGGACTATTCCGTGACGGATTTTGTGGCGGATATGCGTGCGCCCACACCTTCTGCCGCAGCAGAGCTTGCCGTACCGATTTTTGATGAAATATGCGGCTCATTGGACAGATATGCGGTACAGATAAAATCATATGTAACGGACGTATTTTTGCAAAATGAACGTCAGCTTAATCTCACGGCACAAACTCTCACAAATCCCGAAAACATGATAAACATGTATGAGTTGCGCTTATCTCAAATGGGGCAGGGGATATGCGACACCGTGCAGATGCGCCTTACAGCAGCAGAAACGGAACTTGAAAAACACATAGTAACTACGGAGGCGTTTTCACCCGCAGGAACTCTTCTGAGGGGGTTTGCCGCTGTGCGTGACAAGGACGGAAGCATCATTTCTACCGCAAAGCGATTGAGGGAGGAAAAAACGGGTACAATCACCTTTTCGGACGGAGATGTGGATATAGGTGTTTTATAATTAACATATATGCCTATCAACACGCATAACAGTGCTTTTTACCGAATACTCTATAACACAAGTATTGGAGGTGCTGTTATGCGTCGCTTATTTTTAGTTATATTTGTTTCCATATTATTATTTTGCAGTTGCAGTCACGAAAACACCGTACCCATTACGGAAGACGAAGGCATGTTGGGCGGTTCGCTCCGTGAGACGGTTTTGTATTACGCCACGGACGAGGGATACATTATCCCCGTGATGCGTCAGATACCTTGGGAAGAAGGTATTGCCGCATGTGCGCTGTCATACTTGGTGGCATCCGACGAAAATTCCAATGAGGCACTGAGGAGAGGAGTGCAGACTGTAATCCCCGAAGGCACAGGGTTTGAACTTAAAATCGACGGTGACGGAAACGCAAAACTGGATGTACAGAACATGCCCATGCTTCCAAACGCCGAGGCGGAGCAGATTTTCCTGCAAAGCGTGGTGAATACACTCACCGAGTTTGAAAGTATAGAAACGGTGAGCATGACTTTTGACGGTGAGAGAAAAGAGAGTTTACACCACGGCACGGCAGTGGATGAGGAGATGCGTGCCTTCATGCTAAATCCCGTGATGACGGATATGGAAACCATGTCAAATACTGATATATACACGGTGAGCTTTTATGTACCCGATTCACGTTGTGTTTATAACCTGCCCATGACAGGTTACAGCAGCAAGGGGGCAAACTTCTCACAGGCAATGGATATGTTCTGCAAGCAATCCGCCGCACAAAACAACGGTTTGCCGGAAGATACACACATAATTTCGGCTGAGATAACTGACGGCGTGGCAGTGGTGAACTTCTCAGAGGAAGCCGAAACCATGTCAACGCTGGGCGACGGCGTGTTTCAATCGGTGTATGAGGCCGTGTACCTCACGGCGGCAGAGTATGGTGAGGTTAATGAACTCAAACTGTATGCGGGTGCAAAACAGTTGGATTGCAGCTCGTGCAGCGTATCTGCGCCGGTGTATGTAAACGAGTGGAACTGAGCATATGGCCACGAACTGCGGTGGGGCGTGTACTTGAATGTATGCCCCACCGCTTAAAATAATATATTTTTAATCGAGGGACGAAACTTGAGTTTAAGGGACGAACCGATTTGCTACTGTATATGGACTGTGTTAATATAATATATGAGAACGGTAATTCCTCAAAATAAGTCACGAGGACGTTCCGCTTTCTCATCTCATCCTCCATTTGACGGTCTGAAGGTTCAGCTTGCGGACAAGCAGCATATTTTGCATTGCAAGACCTATTTGGCACTCGGGTTTTGATAAAAAATACTTGAACGCAAGTTGCAGACCGTCGCATAAAAAGACATGTAACAGGTGATGTATGACGGATTTTCTTTGGGATTTAGTGAATATATGCGTATGCTTTTATGAAGCCTTTATACTCTTTATGATACTGAAATTCTGTGTGGGGTATGATGTAAAAAGACGCAAGGATGCCGTATTCGGTTGGCCGTGCATAGCACTTTTATCCACTCTGTTTTATCTGTTTTCGCTTTCGGGTACGTTCATATTTACTGCGGTTTTGATGACCGCCGAGATTTTGTACGCTATGTTTTGCTTTGACCGTTCCGTGAACATGCGATATCTGTTCGGCTTTTGTGCACGCATTTTTTCCGTAACGGCAAGGACTCTTTCCATGCTCTTTTTACATATCACGGGCTATGGCGTAACGGGAGAGTCGGGGATTTACACTGTTTGGATATATGTAATTTTACTCACTCTGTTTTTCTTCATAACGGTGGGAATAAGGACACAGGACCTCATTATCACGCCTAAACTCATGTACACCACTTTCGGTATAATGCAAGTCAGCCTTTGCTCCGTCACCGCCATACTCTCGTATGCTCAATCAAAAGCGGATGTATTACATTCCGTATCCCCGTTTTTGTACATGTCGCTTGCCATGCTTTCTGTATCCGTGGTATCGCTTTTTCTGTCGTATAAAATTGCCTCGGTGAATAAAAAGTATGTGGACGAGCGTATGGTTGCAAGGCGACATGAAGATGAATTGCAACATTACGAACAGATGGGTGCCATGCTGCAAGCTCTCAGAACAAACAAGCATGATTTTAATCTGCATTTGCGTACCATACTCGGCATGAGCAAAAACTCGGATGAAATATGCGAGTATGTGGAGCAGCTCCTGAGCGAACCTGCACAGGTACAAATGCGCATAAATACGGGAAATGTTTCGCTGGACGCACTCATATCCGAACACATGATGCGTGCGGATACAGCAGGAATTTCTTTTTCCTCAAAACTGTTTATACCGGAGCGTCTTCCCATGCCGGTTACGGAATTTTGCTCCATACTCGGCAATCTGCTGGACAACGCACTGGAAGCAAGCAAAAAAATAACTGATAAAGCGTACATACGTTTATCTGTAACACCTGAAAACGATATGTTGCGCATATATGTGGAAAATTCAAGCGATGGGAATTATAAGAAACTGCACGAGAGGCTTTTGACCACTAAGAAAGATTCATTGGAACACGGCTTAGGCTTGGCACGGATAAATTTTCTCGTTCGCAAATACGGCGGTGCATGTCATTTCAACCCATGCTCTGACCGATTTGAAGCCAACATATTTTTACCCTTGTCGGAGGAAGAAACATGCTGAATATCGTGATTGTGGATGACTGTGCAAAAGACAGATACTTGCTTTCAAACTTCATAAAGACTTGGGCAAATGAACGGAGCATAGATGTGCGTGTTTCGGAATACGAGTCGGGCGATGCGGTGTTGAGTCAAGAAAAAGAAGCCTTTTTGGGTACCGATGCCGTATTTTTGGATATATCCATGACGGGTACGGACGGATTGGAAACCGCACAGATTATATGCCAAATGTATCCCGAATTGCCCAAGATTTTTTATTCATCGCTCATGGAATATGTGTATAAGGGATACATGGTAAATGCTGTGCGCTTTATAGTAAAGACAGCACCCGACCTGAGGGAACAGGTGTATGAGTGTATGGGACACATCTTTGCTCTGCACGGCGAAAAATGCGAACAGCAGCATGAGATTATAACCAAGTTCGGTGAGAGAGTGGTACTCAGATACAGTGAAGTAATCTGCATAACCGCTGCCAAAAACTACACGGAAATTCATATGCGTGAAAGACAGATTCTGCAAAGAAAATCAATGCGTGTACTCACAAATGAATTGCCGCCGCAGTTTGTGCGTTGCAGTCGGAGTGCCTTTGTAAATGTGCGGCATGTGCGAAAGATAGTGCGAAACACGCTTGTACTCTCAAACGGTGAGCAACTGCAAATAGGTGACAGCTATTTTTCCGCCTTCATGGAAGATTACCTAAAAATGCAGTGAGCGTACTAAACTTAACTTCACTAACAGAAAAAGAGAGGACTTTTCGGCATATAACCGATTTGCTCTCTCTCTTTATGTCGTTATAAGGTTTTGGGCTTAGCCCATAATGCATTTTTTAGTTTTCGGGGTCTGTATCGTCATGTTCATCCATGTCGTAATCGTCTATAACATTCTCTCTGATTCCGATGCGATGTTCCTTTCTCTCTCTTTCAACCATGTCGGAGAGAAGCTCTTTCACTTCGGGTGACTTTTTTATATGTGCAATATCAAATTCGGGGCTTGTTTTATCGCTCGTGCAGCAATGAATTGTGCCCAAACCGAATATTCTCTCAAAAAATGAGCGTTTAAGCGTGATATCCATTATCCTGTACAGCCTGATTTCGTCCTCAGTGCGTGAAAAGAAGCCTGTATCAATGATGAGTTTTTTCTCCAAAAGCTTATAACGTGTGAAACTCCACGGCAAACCGAATATGATTCGCTTTCTGTCGTACCAAACGTACTTTTCTCTTTCTGATTTTTTCATTCAGTGTTACCTCCAAAAATTCTTAAATTTTATGTCGTTTATTTTAGCACATACATCCATAAATTTCAAGTGCGGGAAATAGAATTACAACTGAACAAAATACCGTTAATTGCTTTAAAAATTCATATAATAATCAATAAAAATTGCAATTTCACTTGACATGAGGAAACATAAAGCGCATAATTACATTGGACGCTTGCGGACAACACCGTATAAGCATACAAATCATGCGGCACAAACCGCACAGAATACAAGAAGGTTTAATTATGACACGTAAAACAAAAAATCTTACCACAACGGCAATCCTTGCAGGACTCATAGCATTGCTCGGAATGACCCCACTGGGGCTTATTCCGTTGGGATTCATAAACCTTACCATAATTCATATCCCCGTAATCGTGGGTGCTATGACCACAAACAAGAAAAGCTCACTGACTTTGGGAGCCACATTCGGTCTGTGCAGTACGCTTGCGGCATTCGGTCTGTCGCTTGCAGCACAGTCGGGACTTGCAGCGGCACTTTTGGGATACAGTCCCATTGCAGTTATTGTGATGTGCATGGTACCCCGCATGGCAATTCCCATGGTAACGCGAGGCACATATGATGCACTGTGCAGATTTTTATCCGTAAACAAGGCGAGACCCGATAAGAAACACCATGCAATAGCTATTACCGTAGCTTCCGTGGCAGGTTCACTTACAAACACTGTCTTGTATCTGGGACTCATGGGTATGTTTTTCAGAATGTACGGAATTTGGGGTCAGTTCGCCGCAATATTCTCCGTTACACTCTTTGTGGGCGCAATATGTGAAGCCATAGCAGCCGCACTCATTGCAAGGGCGGTGGTGCCTGCCGTTACAAAGAGTCGCAAAACTGAGTATGAACTGCCGGAAACGGATGATGCAGATTCTGACGACAACACTCCCGATGCATTCAACAGTTCTGTTGACGAGTTCAATGTGGCCGTAATACCTGCAACCGATTCACTGCTTCCCGTTTTGAATGAAACCATGCAGCGCAGACATGACAGATGCATGAAGTATTTGGACGATGACAATATGATGATGGCAGTAAATGCCTTTGATGCATTCTTCAACATGTTTTCAAATGACGGGGAAGCATGGAATTTGAAAGCGTATGCCATAATGCGCTTTATAGAGCGTTCAAAATATGCCACAGCATCACAGAGTCTCATAGATTTCATGCGTAGTGATATAATGGCCCGTATGCTCAATTCCGACAATAAAAACATAATCCTCGGAATAATGAATATAATTCATACAGCGGTGGTGAGCGATGCACAAAATCCTGTATTTGCAAAGGTTGCCGATAAGATTTTCACAGAATCCACAGACCTCTTAAATGCAGAAAAACTCACGGAAGCTGCTGATAAGTTCTCTGAATACATTGCGGAAATAGGAGCAAAGGACCGTCAGATTACACGAGTGGAAGAGGCGGTGTACGATTACCCCGAATTTACAGAACCCACGGTGAAATTGCGTGACCTATCCGAATGTGACGATATGGAGGAGGGTATAAGCACTTCCAACGTGGCGGTGGTGCCTACATCTTCGGGAATAGGTTTTGAGGCAAATGAAATACCTGCTCGTGCACTTAATCTTTTGCGAATAGGTGCAGATGCAGAGGATGCGTTTGAAAGTTTCATATCCGATATGCCGCAACACAGACGTGCAGATGCAGATTGCTATGTAATCTTGACCTACTTTGAACACGGCGATTATGTGAAGGCATTGCGTGCTGTTATAAGATGCTTGAACAGAGGCTATGACGCAGAAACACTCAAGCAGGACAGAGTACGTGCTGCGATAGAAGGTACACTCACAATAATGCATACTTCTTTGCGCCTCACGGTGCCGGAAAATACAGCAAATGCGGACAGGATAATGGAAAAAGCAAGAGCATTTTTTGACGGTGCTGCATTTGCGCTTTCGGCACAGATGTTGGAGAAATATTTTCTTGTAACAGGACTTGCAAAATAGATGCGACTATATTATAATAGAGAAGCGGAATTTGCATTTTTTGTAACCGCACATAAATCCTTTGGGGGAGTAAGAAATGAGCAAGAAGAAATTTAAGATTTTCACAGGTATTATGCCGCTGCTTATCGTAACTGCAAGCGTATTCTTTGTCGCTTTTGTACTTTGCATAACGCTGGGCGGAATGAACATAAAAGCTATAAATAATGAAGCAGAGCGAAAAGAGCTTCTCACCGCAAAAATTATACCCAACGGTGTTACCGTAAACGGTATGGATGTGGGCGGCATGGATTATAATGAAGCCGTACTCGCACTTAAAGAAGCTGAGAGTGCCATAACGGATAATATTGAGTTTACTCTGAAATATGAGGACATTTCTTTCACACTTAATTCGGATTGCTTTGATATTAAATTCAACACCGAAGATATTGTTCGTGAAGCTCTGGGAATGATTACGGAAACGGGTTATTTGGAACTGAAACAGTATGTGGAGAAGGTAGAAAAAGAAGGTGTGGATTATGAAATCGAATACACCATAGACGCTGCCCTCTTGGAAAAAGAGCTGGAAGGACTGTGCCAGGAAGTTTATGTTGCGCCTGTCAATGCAAAGGCAGTTTTGGATAAAGACTTTAAAGCAAGTTACTCATCCGTAGTAAACAAAAACCCGTTCAGATTTGAAAAAGATGTGGATGGCTTGGAAGTAGATAAGGAAGCACTCATACAGACGCTTACGGAAAGAATCGGAGAACGTGATTTCGGCGAAGTAGAACTTCCCGTAAAGAAGGTTGAAGCCGACATCACACTTTCAAAGATAAAGAAGAATACGGTACTGCGTGACTGGTTCCACACATCATATTCGGAAGGTAACGGTGCAAACCGTGTGCATAACATAAAGACGGCTGCAAACTACCTCAACGGCACATGTGTGAAGCCGGGCGAAGTATTTTCCATGGAAGCAACCATAGGCAGACGAGTAGACCCTGAAATTTGGCGTGAAGCAGCAGCCGTGATTTCAGGCGGTGCAGCTACCGAAAATCAGCTTGGCGGCGGCGTGTGTCAGGTATCCACCACGCTTTACAATGCGTTGGTTAAGTCCGACATGAAGATTGTGTTCCGCAAGAATCATTCTAAGGCAAGCTCATATGTTGACCCGGGTTTGGACGCAACCATAAACACGGATACCATCGACTTCAAGTGGAAAAACGATACCGACTATGATGTGTACGTATTCTCTTGGCTGGATACGGGACGTGAAAACATATACTGTGCAGTGTACGGCGCAGCTTTCCCGGATGAATTTGATAATATTGAATTTAAGTCCACCTTGAATAAAAAGATTGAGCCTACGGAAACTGAGTACACCAAGACGAGCAAACTCAAAGAAGGCGAATGGTGTCTTATGAATAAGGCGATAACAGGTTATCTGTATGATTCATACGCATACTATTACAAGGACGGCAAACTGGTAGATACTAAGTTTGTGGACGATTCTCATTATAAGATGCATCCCATGCGCTATTATGTATGGTCGGGATATAAAGCGGGTGCAGCACTTGACCCGTGGCTTGAAATGGTGAGAAATGAGGACGGCAGCTTCACACGCAAGTACAATAAACCCGTTGAGTCGCCGTCGCCGTCTCAGTCACCTGCACCTGACCCCACGGCAGAACCCACTCCCACTGCCAATCCGTAACTTTTACACTTACAGGCAATGCAAAAACTGTGTTGCCTGTTTTTCATTTAGCTTTTGTGGAGGCGAGATATGTATATCACAACCGATGATAACATTGTGGATTTAATTTTCAGTCACATGGAGCATGTGGTGGATGTGTTCAACATGCGCAATATGCGCGACTTTTTAAGCGGTGACTTTAAAAAGGGCGATTTCAGCATCATAACGGATGAGTACCTGTATATATACAATACCTCAAATAAGTCGGGCACGGTGACAGTTGCTCTGCGTGTGGAAGATGTGCAAGACATTACTTTCACATTATGCAAGAGTAAAAAATCACTGTTGCAAGCACTGTACGCACTGCCATGTGCTGCACTCTCATTTCTGTGCACAAAAGTTGCATCTTTATCCATGGGATTCGGTATGGCGGGGGTATTCGGTGTTGTGTTCTTTGGGATAGATGCCTTTGGATTCGCTATTTTAACCGTAGCATCTGTAATCCGTGCATTTCGGATTTGGAAAAGCGAACAACACACCGTCATGCATGTGATATCAAAAATAGGTATCACTTATGATGTGAACGGCAATTCGCTCTCAACAGCTGAGATATCCGATTTCAAAAAATCGCTGAAATCAGCACAGTTTGCAAAGCGCACGGGAAACAGAGAGCTTTTCTTAAATCTGTAATGTTTTTGGGTTTTAATTGACATAAAGGCGGTTTTGAATTATAATCTCCTTATGAATTGAAAGTGAGGTAAACTTATGGATTGTTTATTCTGCAAAATTATAAAGGGCGATGTTCCGTCCAAAAAAGTGTATGAGAACGAATATGTGTACGCATTTCATGATATTTCACCCATGGCACCCGTGCATGTGCTCATAGTACCCAAAACGCATGTGGAGAGTGCAGCAAAACTCTCGGGCGATAACCTGATAATTATGCAACACCTCACAGAGGCTGCAATTGAGATAGCAAAACAGCTCGGAATATATGAGAGCGGTTTCCGCACAGTTTTGAATTCAGGCAAGGACGCAGGTCAGACCGTCTTCCATTTGCACATGCATCTGCTGGGCGGAGCAGCACTTTCGGACTTTGGCGTGTAATGTGATGCCGGAAAAGAAAACCGTACAAATATATACAGACGGCGCATGTTCGGGAAATCCCGGCCCGGGAGGGTGGGGTGCTGTTCTTATGTATGGAAATGTGAGAAAAGAACTCTCGGGTTCTGATGCAGATACCACAAATAACCGCATGGAACTTATGGCTGCCATTGAGGGGATGAAAGCTCTGAAAATGCCTTGCAGAGTGGAGTTATACACCGATAGCGCATACCTTCACGATGCGTTTGCAAACGGCTGGATATGGAGCTGGTTGAAGAATAATTGGAAAAAGTCCGATAAGAAACCTGTGCTGAATGTGGATTTATGGAAAGAGCTTTTGGAACTTAGTTCATTGCATGAAATTCATTGGCACAAGGTAAAGGGTCATGCGGACAATGCGCTGAATAATCGCTGTGACGAGCTTGCACGAGGCGCAATTGATAAAATCCGAAGTGAAGTCCAGTGTGACGAGGAGTACAAAGTCTTTATAAGTGTTGCACACTTTGAAAACTTGGGAGCGTACTCGGCATTTGTGGTTCATGAAAAGGCGTGTGACAGGCTTCATGATAAAAGCAGTAATACCACTGCTATGCGTATGGAATTAAACGCAGTGATACGCTGCCTGAGTACCATATCCCATTCAAGCATTGTCGGAATTTACTTTACACAGAACAGCCTGTGTGATATTTTTGAGAACAAAACCTCAATTTCTGAGAACTATTCCACGGACTTGGTGCGTTTATCTGAGATTATAATGGCTCATGATATTCGCCTGCATAAGTTTGAGTTTGAAAACGCAGCAGACAGCCGCATGATGAACGAATGCGATGAACATGCGAAAAATCAGCTCACGGAACTGTGTATGCACGCTGCCGATTCATGTAATATGCCTTTTTATAAATTGTATATTTCAGCAAAAGAAACGGAAACACAAACTGCATGGTGCAGCTTGCTTTCTGACGGAAATCTTAATCGTGTGTATTCGGATTCTGCATCTTCAACCACAAAAAATGCTATACGACTTCAAGGCATAATCCATACGCTCAGCGTTCTTTCTGAGCCGTCTTATATAGAAATCAACACCGACAGCGCATACTTGTATGACACTGCAACATTGTGGCTGAAAAGATGGGAAACAAACGGCTGGAAAAAAGCAAACGGCCAGAGCGTGTTGCATTCGGAACTTTGGTCCGAAATAAATAAATTTTCAAGCTATCATAAGCTGATTTGGCGCAAACATGATAAGACAGCTCAGGAACCTCATCTTCAACGCTGTTATAATAAAGCAGATTCGCTCCTGCAAAATATTAACTGATTTATTCGTAAAACATGCATTTTGCGAATAAATATACGGAGGTAAAAAAACATGCCCGATGACTACTCCATGCAGAAACACATGTATTACACAGCGGAAACCAAGAAAGTGGTTGAAAGTGATTTACCGCCCTTTTGCGGAAATTATTTTCGTGCGATATCTAATCAGACCACGCCGCTCACACGATACGTGTATGCACTCGACTTGCGCATGTTCTTTAATTACATTTTGAATGAAAATTCTGCATTTGAGGGTTTGGGCGTGCGTGATGTCACTCCACAGCTTTTAGATAAGATTAGCGCACTCGACATTGAACTTTTCTTAGAATATGTTTCATTGTATGAGCGTGAAAGCGTTACACATCATGACGACGGCACTACCACGGTAACG
The DNA here is from genome assembly GCA_017440405.1 of Clostridia bacterium. Lineage (GTDB taxonomy): Bacteria > Bacillota > Clostridia > Christensenellales > CAG-138 > RGIG3141. Next base: position 14,851 of record JAFSHG010000001.1, on the reverse strand, counting down.
CCAAAACTCACGGTGAACATGGCAAACGGCAAGGCAAGAAAACTCTCTGCTATTCGTTCGCTTTTTAAGTACCTGTACAAGCATGAGTACATAAGTGCATCACCCGCATCCATTGTGGACACGCCCAAGATTCATGACAAGCCGATTATAAGACTTGAAGAATACGAAGTGGACCGACTTTTTGAGGTCATAGAAAATGCAGAAGGCATGACACAGCTGCAAAAGAAACATCAAGAACGCACCAAATGCCGTGACATAGCCATTATTACACTTTTCTTAGGCACGGGCATACGAATAAGTGAGCTTGTGGGCATAGACTTGGATGATATAAACTTTGTATCCGACGAATTTGCCGTAACGAGAAAAGGCGGCAAAAAAGACGTACTCGTATTCGGCGAGGAAGTACGCACTGCCCTGCTATCATACATAGCGGAGCGTGAGAACATAACACCTGTCCCGGGACATGAAAATGCACTGTTCTTATCGTCGCAAAGGCGCAGAATCACTGTGCGTGCCGTGGAAAAACTGGTAAAAAAATATGCTGAAATTGCTACACCCCAGAAGCATATCACGCCGCATAAGTTGCGCAGTACGTTTGGCACTATGTTGTATGGCGAAACGGGCGATATATATTTGGTGGCGGATGTTTTAGGTCATAAGGATGTCAACACCACTCGAAAACACTACGCCGAGGTGGCAAAACAAAGGCGCAGAATAGCTGCAGAGGTTATAAAAATTCATGGGGATGCAGATAATAATTCCACTACCCCAACGGATGAATAATGAGGTAATGTTATGAAAACAGGTATAATTGATGTAGGCGGCGGTATGCGAGGAGCATATGCGGCAGGCGTTTTGGAGTACTGCATGGAGAATGACATTCACTTTGACACATGCATAGGCGTGTCGGCAGGAAGCGCAAATCTCATGACATACCTTGCGGGTCAAAAATGCCGAAGCATAAAGTTCTACCACGATTACGTTTTTCACAAAGAATACATGAGCTTGCGTAACTTCTTGCGTACAGGTTCCTATCTGAATTTGTATTACATTTACGGTACGCTGTGCAATTCAGACGCAGACGAGCCTTTGGATTACGACACTTTCGCGCAAAACCCTGCTGAATTTTTCGTGGTGGCACAAGAGGTGCATACGGGCAAAGTGAAATACTTTGATAAATCCGACATCGGGCGTGATGATTACAGACCGCTCATGGCGTCATCCAACCTCCCCGGAGTAAACCGTCCGTTTGAGATAGACGGTGTGCTGTATTTTGACGGAGCATTGGCAGACCCCGTACCTCTTAAAAAAGCATTTGAGCTGGGCTGTGACAGAGTGGTTCTCATACTCACAAAGCCTGCAAGTATCCCTCGTACCGTGGGAAAGGATGCAAAGATAGCAAAAATCATAAAGCGAAAGTACCCTCTTTCCGCTCAAAACCTGCTCAAACGTGCAGAGCGTTACAACGATTCCGTTTCGGCAGCCAAAGAATATGCAGCACAAGGCAAAGTTCTTATAGTATCACCCGATGATACATGCGGTGTTGACACGCTCACAAAGGACAAAGATTCCATTCTCGCCCTGTATAATAAGGGGCTGCATGACGGCGAAGAAATAAAGAAGTGGTTGGCAATTTAATGTATATACCATAGCGGTATGACGGTTTTCATGCCGTCGTACCATTTTAATACATCGTTTGCTTGATTTAACATAACGCTCACCTGCTCGTCTCCAAACGGCACAGCCCAATGTACAGACGAAAGTGTGTTGCTGCATATATAAAGTGCGAGTAAATTCCAAAATGTGTCCGGAACCTCACCTGCAAAGTATCCATCCACCATACCCGATGCAAAATGTGCTGAACATTGAGCGCACCACACTATGCGATTAAACTCCTCCCATGGGTCACCAAAGTCATATCGGTCGAAATCAATGATTGTTATTCGCCCGTTTTGGAGCATCATATTTCCCGTATGGTAATCACCGTGTTGAAAAGTTTGAGGTCTGCCATTGAGCAAATGACGGTTTTTTTCTATGTAACGCAAACATGATTCTGCCCCTGTAAATTTTATGGGACAATCATTATAAAGCTTTATTTTTCGGTCAATCTTTGCATTGAAACGAATATGCCAAGGTGTCTGGTCAGAAGGTGCAGGGATGGTGTGAATTTTTTTCAGTATGTGCCCTGCTTCCAGCCCGTAAGCGTATTTTTCCGATTGAGTTAAGCGCACCATACAGTCCTCAAAATCCTCTCCGTCAATCCAAGACTGCAATATGTATGAGCCTTCATCACACAAACCGAATTGCACGGGCGCGCACATTGGAACACCTAATTTCTCCAACTCTTTTTGAATCAAAAAAAGCTCCTCATGGCGTGCATTCACAGAATGAGGGGTGATACGCACGAGATATTTTTTGCCGCACGGGTCGGTAACACAGTATTTTTTATCACTCGACCAGCCTTTATTTATGGGAATTCTCTCAATAATATCTATCATAAGCAATTAAAAAATAAAAACCTCTCAATCGTATGGAAAGAGAGGCTTTTTATATGTGTTTAAGTTCAAGAACGCAATTTTTTTATAAGTTCGGGGATTATGGTGTTCAAATCGCCCACGATGCCGTAATCTGCAACCTCAAAAATCGGTGCGGACTCGTCCTTATTTATTGCGATTATAGTACCCGATTCTTCCATGCCTGCAAGGTGTTGTATTGCACCCGAGATGCCTACCGCAATGTACAGCGTGGGTCTCACGGTCTTTCCCGTCTGTCCCACCTGCAAATCTTTTTCCACCCAGCCTGCGTCCACACATGCACGGGATGCGCTCACTTCGCCGCCTAAAATGTCGGCAAGCTCACGGAGCATCGCAAAGTTTTCTGCACTGCCCACGCCTCTGCCGCCTGAAACCAAGATGTTCGCCTCGCCGATGTCACGACGCTTTGCCTCTTTTTTTATGATGTCGGCAATCTCAACGTAGTTCGAGTTATTTTTCAGCTCGGCATCAAATTTTATCACCTCGGCTTTATGTGCGTCATTCGGCTCCGCTTTTTGCATAACGCCCGGTCTCACCGTTGCCATTTGCGGTCTGTACTCGGGACACATTATGGTAGCCATCAGGTTGCCGCCAAATGCAGGACGGGTCATGAGCACCTGATGATTCTCCGTATCCACGTCCAATTTAGTACAGTCAGCGGTGAGTCCCGTGAAAACTCGTGCGGAAACTCTGGGAGCTAAATCTCTGCCAATCGTGGTTGCGCCGTACAGTACCACTTCGGGATTAAAACGCTTAATAATCTTTGTGATAGCATCGGCATACGGCTCGGTCATGTAGCTTTCGAGTTTTTTATCATCCACCGTGATAACTCGGTCTGCACCGTACCGTGCAAGTTCGCTTGCAAGATTTTCCACTTTGTAACCAAGCAACATGGCGGTGACATCGGTACGCAGCTTTTCAGCCAATTCCTTTGCCTTGCCCAAAAGTTCAAAAGAAATTTCGGATATCTTGCCGTCCACCTGTTCTGCAAAAACAAAAACGCCTTTGAAGTTGTATATGTTATCTGTTCTCATAGCAAATCACCTTATGATAAGTTTTTCTTTCAGCGCACTTATGATGTAGTCGGCAGCTTCTTCGCCATCGAGTGTGGTCTTCTGCCCTGCCCCTTTGAGTGCCTTCGGGAATGATTTTGCAACCTTTGTGGGAGAGCCCACAAGACCTATTTGCATGTCATCAACATCTATATCATTTCTGCCCCAAACCGTAATTTCTGTTTCATAAGCAGACTTAATGCCGCCGGGTGTCATGTACCTCGGGGTATTCATATCGCCGAGTGCGGTTATAAGACAGGGGAGTTTTGCATTTATGATATGGTATCTGTCCTCATACATGCGTTTTACTCTTATAGTATCGTTGCCGTCAAATTCAATCTCCTGAGCATATGATATGTTCGGGATGTTCAATTTCTCTGCAATCTGAGGTCCTACCTGTGCGGTATCGCCGTCAATCGCCTGTCTGCCTGTTATTATGAGGTCAAACCCGATTTTTGATATTGCGGCCGCAAGTGCTGTGGATGTTGCAATGGTATCTGCACCGCCGAGCTTTCTGTCTGTCAGAAGGTATGCCTTATCTGCACCCATTGCAAGTGCCTCTCTGAGCACTTCCTCAGCCTGAGGTAAACCCATGGTGATTACGGACACTTCCGCACCGTACTTATCACGCAGTTCCAATGCAGCTTCCAATCCTGCCTTATCATCCGGGTTCATGATGCTGGGTACACCGTCACGAATGAGTGTACCTGTTACCGAATCAATCTTCACTTCATTTGTATCGGGAACTTGTTTTATACATACTGTTATTCTCATAAGAATGCCTCCTTATTTCAGAAGTGAGCCTGAAATTACCATGCGTTGAACTTCAGAGGTGCCCTCGTATATTTCCGTGATTTTTGCGTCACGCATCATGCGCTCCACCTCATACTCACGGGTGTAACCGTAACCGCCGTGGAGCTGTACGCATTTGGTTGTAACTTCCATTGCAGTTTCGGACGCATACAGTTTTGCCATTGCAGCTTCGGTGGAGAAAGTCTTTTGCGTGTCCTTTGCTATTGCGGCTTTGTACACCAAAAGCTTTGCTGCCTCAACACGTGTGGCAAGGTCTGCAAGCACAAACTGAGTGTTTTGGAATTTTGCAAGCGTTCTTCCGAACTGTTTGCGCTCTTTCACATACTTCACGGTGGACGCAAGCGCACCCTCTGCAATACCGAGTGCCTGTGCCGCTATACCTATTCTGCCGCCATCGAGTGTTGACATAGCAATATTAAAACCTCGGCCCACCTGCCCTAACATATTCTCTTTCGGGATTCTGCAATCACGGAATATAAGTTCATATGTGGATGAACCTCTGATGCCCATCTTCTGCTCCTTGGTTCCGAAAGTAAAGCCGGGTGTACCTTTTTTCACTATGAATGCACTTATACCTCTTGCACCTGCCGATTTATCGGTCATGGCAAATATGACGTAGATATCGGCTTCCTTACCGTTCGTGATAAATATCTTTGTGCCGTTCAGGATGAAGCTGTCACCGTCAGGTACGGCTCTCGTCTGTACAGAAGATGCATCGGTACCTGCTGACGGCTCAGTGAGTGCAAAAGCACCTAATTTTTCACCTTTTGCAAGGGGTTTCAGGTATTTTTCTTTCTGCTCGCTGGAACCGAACTTTCTTATGGGGTCACAGCAAAGTGATGTATGAGCAGAAAGAATAACGCCCGTGGTAGCACATACCTTGGAAAGTTCCTCCACGCACAGAACATATGCAAGTGTGTCGCAACCCTGACCGCCTAATTCTCTTTCTACGGGTATTCCCATAAACCCGTATTGTTTCATTAAATCTACGTTCCTGCGAGGAAACTCCTCTGTTTCATCAGTCACAACAGCATACGGTTTTACCTCTTTTTCCGCAAATTCACGGAAAAGTTTTTGGTACATCATATGTTCCGGGCTAAGAAGAAAATCCATGATAACTACCTTTCAAAACTAAATATTTCTCATAAAAGCACAGAACCGCAACAAAGACAACTCAACGCTTATATGAGCCTGAATAGATTTTACCACATTATATTGTTAAGTCAAGCCAAATGCCGAAAATATACAATAAATAGCGAATCAGTCGCAAATTTTCACATCGGGAAACTGTGAAAGCAGACTTTCTTCCAATGAAGTGTCATCGCAAGGCTCGTCCGCCACGGTTACAAGCCGCAAGTCATAGCCTAATTCTTCCAGTATGGCATCTATCTGTTCCCTGCTTTGAGTAACGGTATTGCAATGCGTTTTTGTGGGGAAATGAAGCCTGAACTCGCCACCTACTATTTCAGCGAAAACAGCGGTTGAAAAAGAGCATTTGAGAAAGCCGCAATCGTCTTCTATCATTTGAGCCATAGCGTCTGCAATCTCTTTGAACACGGTCATGGCGTCCTCGGAAACCACACGTTTTTTCTTTTTGGGCGGCAACTGTTTTACGGGAGTCGGGACAGCAGTCTGTTGCACTTGCACCTTTATGCCGTCTTTTACTTTTTGCTCCAACACATCAATGCGGTCAAGTGCTGCACTCATGTCAGTCTCAAACTCGGGTCTACAAATCTTAATCAGCGCAGATTCTGTTAAAATATTGTGTTGAGGATAAAACTTCATATCGCCGTGGGTACGGGTGAGTATGTCGATAGCACGCATAAGCCTGTTTTCGCTCGCATTTTGTGCCTGTACGGACAGACGAGCTATATCCTCATCGGTGCTGTCCAAAATCTCTCCGCAGCCTGTGCCGCAGAGTTTTACCATGAGAAGTGAACGCATGTGCGATGCCAAATCTTGAATGAGAGTATTCATGTCACGCCCCGTTGAAATCTCATCCAGAAGCGTAAGTGCGCCCTTTGCGTCCGAATCAATGAGCAACTGAGCAAGGTCATATATGGCGTCAAAATCGGCAGTTCCGAGTATGTGATACACATCTTTTGCCGTCACCTGATTGCCGCAATAGGATATGCACTGGTCAGCTAAAGAAAGTGCGTCACGCATACCGCCGTTTGCCTTTTTTGCTATTACGGATAGACCTTCATCATCTATGGAAGAACCCGTTTGTTCGATGACTTTTTTCAGGTATTCTTTTATGTCCGAGAAGCGTAAACGCCTGAAATCAAAGCGTTGACAACGTGAGGTTATGGTGGGAAGAATCTTGTGCGGTTCTGTGGTAGCAAGTATGAAGATAACATGCGACGGCGGCTCTTCGAGCGTTTTTAAAAGTGCATTAAAAGCAGCCGATGACAACATGTGCGCCTCGTCTATGATGTACACTTTTTTAGCGGTGTTCACGGGGGCAAAAACCGCCTTTTCTATGAGTGAGCGCATATCGTCCACGCCGTTATTTGAAGCAGCGTCCAGTTCTATCACATCCACGTTTGCCTCGGGTGGAATGGTACATGCGGCGCACTTATTGCACGGTTCGCCGTCGACGGGCGAAAGACAATTTACGGCACGGGCGAGTATTTTCGCCGTGCTGGTCTTACCTGTGCCACGAGTTCCCGAGAATAAATAGGCATGTGTGGTATGACCCGTAAGAACCTGATTTTTTAAAATATCGGTTATATGCTTTTGACCTACCACCCCTTGAAAGGTATTTGGTCTGTATTTTCTGTACAATGCTTGATATGACATGATAACCTCCGCTCTTGGGCTTCCATTATAACATGTTTTTGTACCCGTTACAAGCGGGATTGTTAATATAAAGCAGCGACAAAATAAATGTCGCTGCCGAGTTTTTTCATCAAACCGTTTTACTTTTCCGTCTTTTTTATGCAAAGTGCCGTGACTATGCCTGCAACACCGAGTCCAAATATAATCCACATGAGCAGGTTTACGGCAGCAGCGGTGGAAAAGAATCCCACACTGTCACTCACAGGCGGTGAAACTTCCTCAGCAGGTATTCCGTCTGCAAGCGTTTTTCTTGCAATGCATATGTAAAACAGTGCGCTCATTACTGCATAAAAAATGCGATTCGGTTTTTTCATTGTTATCTCCGTCTGTGCTTTTTTATTAGTATTCCATGCAAAAGCATAAAAATACATGTGCATTTTTGAGATTACAATCACTTCGGAATCGCATTTTTTTGAATCAAAAAATCATGACAGCTCAAACATTCCCGTATAGAGTTGATAGTATTTGCCGCCCAATTTCAAGAGGTCGTCATGGTTGCCACGCTCTATAATTTCGCCGTTTTCAAGCACCATTATGGCGTCTGAATTTCGGACGGTGGAAAGTCTGTGTGCGATTACAAACACCGTTCTGCCTTCCATGAGTGAGTCCATACCTTTTTCTATGAGCTTTTCCGTTCGGGTGTCAATGGAGCTGGTCGCCTCGTCCAATATCAGTACAGGCGGGTCTGCCACTGCCGCCCTTGCTATTGCAATGAGCTGACGCTGACCTTGCGAGAGGTTTGCACCGTCTGATACAAGCATAGTGTTATAACCGTCGGGCAAGTGTGAGATGAAGTAGTGTGCGTTTGCAATCTTTGCCGCTTGTATACACTCCTCGTCGGTGGCGTCCAATTTGCCGTACCTTATGTTTTCCATAACGGTAGCGGTGAAAAGGTGTGTGTCTTGCAAAACCATTGCAAGCGAACGTCTCAGGTCGGCTTTTTTAATGTCCTTTATGTTTATACCGTCATATGTGACGATGCCGCTTGATATGTCGTAGAATCTGTTTATGAGGTTTGTAATGGTGGTTTTTCCCGCACCTGTTGACCCCACAAAAGCAATCTTCTGACCCGGTTTTGCATACAGTGAAACATTGTGCAGTACCTGTTTTTTACCGTCATAGCTGAAATCCACATCGGAAAATACTACATTACCTTGTACACGTATGTACTCTGTGCCATTGTCCGTCACTCGTTTCCAAGCCCACTTACATGTCTTTTCATCACATTCGGTAAGATTGCCCTGTTCGTCCTCTTTCACATTCACGAGCGTTATTTGTCCGTCATCGTTCTCCACGGGTACATCCAAAAGCTCAAATATGCGCTCTGCACCTGCAAGTGCAAGAAGTATGAAGTTAAACTGCTGTGAAATCTGCGAAAGTCTGTCCGCAAACTGGCGTATGTATTGCAGGAAAGTGACCAGAATACCCGTCTTTGCCGTTGCACCGCCTGTAAATAGCATTGCGCCCACGGTGGTGGTTATGGCATAGAATATGTGCGACAGGTTATTCATGATGGGACCTACTACGTTTGCATATGTGTGCGCACGTGTTCCCACCTCGCAAAACTGTTCGTTCATAACGGAAAAATCTTTCATGACCACATCTTCATGGTTAAAGGCTTTTACCACCTTCTGACCTTCCATCATCTCTTCAATGTAGCCGTTTACCTGTGCTGCCACTTGTTGTTGACGCTTAAAGTTTTTGCCGCTCAAAGTGCTGATTTTCTTTACGATGAGGAATATGCATATACCCATGACCAACATTATAACGCACAGTCTTATGGAAAGCACAAGCATCATGGACACGATGCCCACGAGTGAAATCACGGATATTATAATCTGCGTGATACTGTGATGGAGCATCTCTCGCACGGCGTCAATATCGTTTGTGAAATAGCTCATGAGTTCGCCGTGCGTATGACCGTCAAAGTATGAAATGGGCAATTCCTGCATGTGTGCAAACATGTCCTTTCTCAGTGCATACATGACCCTTGCGCTGCATTCAAGCATGAGTCTATTCAGCGCATAGTTCGTTATCATGGCGGTAACATACAGACACGCCATGCCGATTAAAAGCGCAAAATACTTTGCCGAAGCTGCTGCAAGTGCGGGGTCTGCACTCTGGTAAGTCATCGTCTTTTCCAAGACGTCCACAAGCGGTCGCATCATGAATGACGCACCTATGGTGGCGATGTCATAGAGTACAGTGGCTATGACCGCAAACACAAAATAAACCTTGCAATTACCTTTGCCGTAATAGGAAAATAATCGCTTGAATGTACGGAGTGGATTATCCGCACGTCTTTTTGTCAGCTTTGACCCAATGGTATCCGTAACTCGTGCCATTTACTTTCCCTCCTCCATCTGCGATTCATATATCTCACGGTATATGCTGCTGCGCACCATGAGTTCGTCATGTGTACCCACATCGGTTATAGTGCCCTTATCCATTACCACAATCTTATCTGCTTCAATTACAGAGGCAATGCGCTGAGCTATTATTATCTTTGTGATATGTGAAAGCTCAGTGCGCAAAGCAGTTCTTATGCGTTCATCGGTTGCCGTATCCACTGCGCTTGTGGAGTCGTCCAAAATGAGTATTTTCGGCTTTTTCAAGAGCGCACGAGCGATGCAAAGTCGCTGTTTCTGACCGCCCGACACATTCACACCGCCCTGACCTAATTGTGTGTCATATCCGTCGGGGAAGCTCATTATGAAGTCGTGTGCCTGAGCATGTTTTGCAGCAGTCATGATTTCATCGTCCGTGGCGTTTGCATTGCCCCAGAGCAAGTTTTCTTTTATGCTGCCCGAAAACAGCATGTTTTTCTGCAAAACCATGGATATACTCTCACGAAGTTCAAAGAGAGAGTATTCTTTTATATCCCTGCTGTCAATCAACACCGTACCTGTAAGTGCATCATAGAACCTCGGTATGAGCTGCACAAGTGTGGATTTACCTTCGCCCGTACCGCCTACTATACCTACGGTTTCGCCGGACTCTATGGAAAGATTTATATTGTGCAAAGTGAGGTTATCGGGATTTTTGGAATAGCTGAAATTAACATTTCGGAATTCCACCTTTCCGCTTCCCACATGAAGTTCCGGGTCGCCCGTATCCGTGATGTCGGTAACTTCGTCCAAAACTTCATTCACACGTGAAAGTGATACTCGTGTCATGGAAAGACCCATTACCATGAAAGTCACCATGGCAAGTGAGCTTATAATCTGAGTGTTGTATGAGATAAGGCTTGTGAGTTCGCCCGTGCCCAAATGACCTGCCATGACTTTATTTCCGCCCAAAAAGTAAAGTGTAAGGGCACAACCCCACATCACAAACATCTGTATGGGGTTTGAGTATGCAAAGAGTTTGTTTGCACGTACCATGTTCTTGCGGAGCTTTGCATTGCTCTCTTCAAACTTCTGTTGTTCATAATCGCCACGTACATATGCTTTTACCACTCGTGAAGAAATCAAATTCTCCTGCACATCGGAGTTCATCTTATCATAGCTTTTAAGCATCTGAGAAAATCTCGGATAGCCCCATTTCATGAGTACAATGAGTGTTAATGCGAGTACGGGAATTGCAAAAACGAAAATGGTGGGCAATTCAGGGTCCACACGGAACGCCATTACAGCCGCCATCACCATCATAATGGGTGAGCGTACCAAACCACGTATTACCTGCTGGAATATGTTTTGGATGTTGTTGACATCGGTTGTAGCACGCATAATGAGCGAAGGCGTGGAAAATCTGTCCGTGTTTGCAAAAGAAAAGCTCTGCACTTTATTGAAAACCGACCTGCGCAAATTCTTTGCAAATCCAAGGCTTGCAACGGCAGCGGTGCGAGCGGCTATCATGCCGAATGTGAGTGATAAAAGTGCAGAAAGCACCATGAGACCGCCCAAAGTCAATATGAAGAGATTTTGGTCTGCTATGAGTTCGGGACTGAAAAATTCTTTCAGCACGAAGTCGGATTTTCGGTTCAATCCGCCGTCCACAATGGCAGCCATGAGCATGGGTATGAATACCTCCAACATGACCTCGAACACAATCAACACGGGTGTCAGTACAGTGGGCAGCCAGTACCCCTTAATGCACGGTATAAGGTGACGGATGCCGCTTTTTTTATTTTTTTTACTCAAAAAATCCTTCCCTCCTTGTCAGATGTATTTCCTCATCATTTTACAACAAATTCAGTCAATAAGCAAGCTGTGCAGTTCGGACACATTTTCACATATATGTGTTGCACCCTCATCTTCAAGCTCCTTTTTATTGCCGTAACCGTAGAGAACTCCCACGGATTCCAATCCCATTATATTTGCACCCTCTATATCATAGAAGCGGTCGCCTATCATAATATATTTATCCTTGTCAGCATCGCCGCAAAGTGACATGGCATGTGCAATAACTTCCGCTTTGCTGTCCAATCTTCCGTCAAGTTCACATCCTGCCACAACGCTGAAACAATCATGTATGCCGAACCGCTCTAAAATTTTATGCGCATATATGCGTGGTTTGGATGTGGCAAGCACGAGCGTATAGCCGTGGGCTTTGCAATCATGAAGCAAATCCTTTATACCGTCATACAGGGTACATTCAAATATTCCCACATCCTCGTACCGCTTACGATAATAGGTGACCGCCTCCTCTGCCTGCTCACGGGAAAGTCCGTAGTATTTGGGAAAGGCCACACGCAGCGGCGGCCCTACAAAAACTTTGAGTTTTTGAAGGTCGGGTTCATTTATTCCGAGTTTTGAAAGTGCATACTGCACGGAGCGGGTTATTCCCTCATCGGACGCTGTGATAGTGCCGTCCAAATCAAAGAGTAAGTATTTTTTGTTCATGTTATCCCTCCAAACATTTTTTTAATTCTGTAAGAGTTTTACTCAAGGTTGCACACACCTTTGCTTTATCAGCATTTTTCTCGGGCAAAAGCATGGACATGCCGCCGTCATTTGAAAGTTTTGCACGGTGTTGAGTCACAAAGTCCATTATGCGTGCTATGTCATACGGTGCATTTTTCTCAAAACGCATAAACACAGAGTCTGCACGTATGCTGAGGTATGTGATGTAGCATTCGCCCGATATGGCTTTTAAAAGTGCAACATTCATGAGGTTTTGAACCGCCTTTGGCATATCTCCGAACCTGTCTATGAGTTCGTCCTGCACATCCAAATAATCATCTTTGTCTTTCACATGCGATATGCGCTTGTACATTTGCAGCCTTTGCTCCTCATTTGCAATGTAGGTCTTTGGAATGTATGCATCCAGCGGCACTTCCACACGAGTATCTGCCGTCTTTTTCGGTTTCGAGTAACCACGGGCTTCGTCCACCGCCTCGCTTATGAGTTTTCTGTACATCTCGTAGCCTATGGCCTCCATGTGACCGCTCTGCTGTGCGCCTAAGACATCGCCCGCCCCCCTTATCTGCAAGTCACGCATGGCGATTTTATAGCCGCTGCCAAGCTGTGTGAACTGTGCTATGGACGCCAGACGCTTTGCAGACACTTCCGAGAGCACCTTGTTTTGAGCATATGTGAAGTAGGTGAAGCCTATTTTCTTACTTCGACCCACTCTGCCTCGGAGCTGATACATCTGCGAAAGACCGAGTTTGTCCGAATCCAATACAATCATGGTGTTTGCATTGGGAACATCCAGTCCGTTTTCTATTATGGTACTTGAAAGCAACACGTCAAACTTGCCGTCGATAAAGTCCAGCATGGTATGTTCGAGCAGTGCTTCGTCCATTTGACCGTGGGCATAACTTATCCTCACATCGGGCAAAAGCTCGCATATATGCGCGTAAAACCTCGGCATATCACGCACGTTATTATACATCACGTACACCTGACCGCCACGGGATACTTCTTTCATCACGGCATCACGCAATATGCTGTCGCTGTATTCCGTTACAAAGGTCTGTACGGGATAGCGTTGCTTGGGCGGCGTATCGAGCAGGGATATATCACGAATACCGATTAGCGACATGTGCATGGTTCTCGGTATGGGTGTGGCAGTCATAGTGAGGACATCAATGTTTCGCTTCAATTCCTTTATAAGCTCCTTATGCCCTACCCCGAAGCGTTGTTCCTCGTCTATGATAAGCAGCCCCAAATCAAAGAATTGTACATCCTTTGAAAGCAGTCGGTGCGTGCCGATTATGACATCAATCTCGCCGTTTTTAAGTTTTACCAGCGTTTCATCAATCTCTTTTTTGCTCTTGAATCTTGATATGTAATCCACTCGCACTCCGAAATGAGCATATCTTGAACGCAGCGTATTATAATGCTGATACGCAAGCACCGTGGTGGGAACTAAAAATGCCACCTGTTTGCAATCCATCACCGCCTTGAACGCAGCACGCAGCGCAACTTCCGTTTTTCCGAATCCCACATCGCCGCAAAGTAATCTGTCCATCACTTTATCGCTTTGCATATCGTGTTTTATATCTGCTATTGCAGTGAGCTGGTCGGGAGTTTCATCGTAGGGGAAAGACATTTCAAGCTGTTTTTGCATAGCGGTATCCTCGGAATATGAAAAGCCCGCTTTATCCATTCTCTCGCCGTAGAGTGCCACCAAATCAAAGGCAAGCTTTTTCACGCTCTGCCGCACCCGTGCAAGCGTGTTGGTCCAGTCCTTGGAGGCAAATTTTGAAAGTTTGGGCGGCGTATCTCCCGTACCTATGTATTTTTGAATACAGTGAAGCTGCTCGCACGGAATGCTGAGCCTGTCTGTACCCGCATATTCTATTACGATGTAATCGTGTTTTCTGCCGTCTATTTCCTCCTCCTGCACTCCCATAAAGCGACCTATACCATGCACTTCATGCACCACGTAATCACCCGGGGAAAGCTTGGAAAGTTCGAGTTTTTCTGCTGATTTTCTATGTGACTTTCCCGAATACGCCTGTTTTCTGTGCATGGAAAGACCGTACAGTTCATTTTCTGTGATGACTGCAAACTTTATCTCCCTGTACTCAAAACCGTATGGCAAAGATTCGGGCAACACGGTTATGCCCTTATACATCACATCTTTTTCTGACTCCAAAGTTTCTTTATACCTCACAGGTATTGCGCTGTCAACAAGGAGTTTTTCTATTCCCTTTGCTCTTCTGCCTGCAAATATAATTACGGAATACTCATTATCTGTAAATGAGCGCATCTCATGCAAAAACAGTTCGTCATTTTCCATGTACGATGTCATGGCAGGACTGTCTATCTGCACTATGCATTTGGGAGAAACGTGAGGAAACTGTGTGGTGAAAGCAGACAGCATGAGTAGCCTTTGTTGATTCAAAGCCGAAATTGCATGGGAGGGCTCACACATAAGTTCCCAAAGATATGTGCCGCCGTCATCGTTTTCCAATATGTTGCGCACATTATCTGCAAAGAGCTTGTATTCATTCTCTGCACTTTCCATGACACGGATAGGCTCATTCAGCACAATCACCGTGTCGTGCGGCATGTAATCTGCAATGCTCGATGTGGTGTCATATATAAGCGGCAGAAGTTGATTTAATCGGTAGGCACTGTTTTGCGTTTGAAGTTCGTCGCATATCTTATGTGAAGCGTGCATTTTACGCAATTTTTCAAGCAGTTCAGCGCGCTTTTC
>JAFSHG010000003.1 GCA_017440405.1 Clostridia bacterium | reverse complement strand
TTCCTTTGTGGAGGTTGCGCTGTCCAAATTGAATATGTACTGTGTGCCGCCGTAATACACTGCCACATATACGGGTGTGGTTTTGTATATGTGGAGATGATATTCTTCCTCAGCAGGAGTCTGCATCTTGGCATATATCTCATACTCGGTATTTGTGCCGTCTATGAGCTTGTCCGAACCGTAATTCCAATTCGTCATGTACATGAGTTCTTCAATCTTTGTGTACTTAAAAGTGTACTCGGAATGAGGGTCTTTGAGAGTCATGGCTTCATCGCCGAAAGTGACGGTGATATCGTCCGAAAAATTATGCGGAAGCTCTGCTGTGGGGGCAGCATCAATAGGCTTTTTGTTCTCGGGAGGTTGATTTGTTCCCTGTATCACAGTAACCTTACGTCTGTTGCTGCATGATGATACGGCAAACAGTGTACATATTGCAAGTGCAAGTGCAGTAATTTTTATTATTTTCATGATTTGTCCTTTCCGAGTGCTAAAAATGCACCCATTGCGCCCGTTTTTCCTCTGCCGTTTCTGCGATATGAGTAGAACAGGTCCTCGTTTTCAAATGTGCAGCATGGTATATGTCCCACATTTTCCCGCGGCACTCCCGCTTGTATAAATGCGTTCTCTGCTGCTGTGCGAATGTCTAAATATACTTTCTCATCATTCGGATGCGGTTTTATGAGCCGTTCGTCGTTAAACTCGGCCGTAAAAAGTTCTCCAACATCCCGTGACACCTCATAGCAATCGCCGCATATGCAAGGTCCGACTGCTGCATACATATCACAAGGCACAGAACCATAACACTCGTGCATTTTACGGATTAGTTTTTCGCCTATTCTGCCCAGTGTGCCTCTCCAACCCGCATGTGCAAGTCCGATGGCATTGTGTACCGGGTCCACCACAAAAAATGCGCTGCAATCGGCATGTAATGTAAAAAGCACCACATCGGGGTCCTGAGTTATTATTCCGTCGCAATCGGGGAGGGGTGTGAGTCCGTCCTTTATGCCTCTGCCGCAATCTTTTTTTGTAACTTCCAATACATCCGTGCCGTGAACATAGCTCACGAGCACGAGTTTATTGTAATCAACACCGTATGCGCCGCACAGTTTTTTATAGTTGGATTCTATGACTGCACGGGGTTCGGGTCTGTTGAATCCCAAATTCAATGCATCTATGGGTGCATCGCTGAAACCGCCCAAGCGTGTGGTAAATCCATGGCGAACGGGCAGGGGAGAGAGCATATCACATGTCACCACGCCCACTCCGTCACGCATGGTGAGGGTATAATCGCCGTTCATATCAGTGTTCGTCCGTCATGAGGGTGCGGAGTTCCTCCATGAATGTGCCGATGTCCTTGAACTGGCGGTGAACACATGCAAAACGGATGTATGCTACTTCATCCAACTCTTTTAGCCTGCGCATCACGAGGTCGCCTATCACGGACGTTGCCACTTCCTGTTCTTCCACGGTGTTCAAAAGCTCACGGATAATATCGTCCGCCAACTTGTTTTGCTCTGCAATGGGTATGGGGCGCTTTTCGCAAGCCTTCTTTATACCCGTGAGTATTTTTTCACCGTGGAAGTTCTGTCTGGAACCGTCACGCTTTATTACCACCACGGGTATTTCTTCGATGCGTTCATATGTGGTAAAACGCTTGCCGCATGAATTACATATGCGTCTGCGACGAATGGATGTGTTATCGTCTGCCGAGCGTGAATCCACTACTCTGCTGTCTGAGCTGTTGCAATATATACATTTCATTAAAATAAACCTCCGATTACATAAGTCGTAATGCCTGTTTTGCTTTATTTCTGTTATTCTAACATGTATTCGTGCTTTTTTCAAGCGTTGACCCGCATGTGGGTTTGTGGTATAATTTTACATGCGGAAAATGCCTGAGTATGTGCGTTTACGCAAAAAATGTGCACGAGACTTTTTGGAGGTTTTATGGAGCAAGTACGCACGCTCACACAACTTGAATGCGGCGAATACGGCTATGTGTCTGAGATAAATGTGGACAATGAAAAGCTCAAACACAGGCTTATAGATATGGGTATCACAAGGGGAATACAGGTCAGGCTCATAAAGGCAGCCCCTGCAGGAGACCCTTTGGAAATATCGCTCCGCGGTTTTTCACTGTCGCTCAGAAAGTCCGATGCGGAGCATATAGTTTTAGTAAAAAAAGAAGCAGAAAAAGAATTTCTGAACATACTTGCAAAGGAAAAAGAAAAACAGAGTGGTGCAGCAGATGCCATATTATCGGATTTCCCGGAGGACTCACAGAGCGACTTGCAAGCCGTGAGGCTTACGGACTTTGTGGTGTCGTCATTTGATGAGGGATATTCCGGTGATTCGTGCAGGTTTTGCAGCGCAAAGGCAAACAGAAGTGAGTGTAACTGTCCCGATACGGATGCAGATACCGAGGAAGAACATGAACTTCGCATAGCACTTGCAGGCAATCCGAACAGCGGAAAGACCACGCTTTTCAATGTTCTGACGGGCTCTCGTGAGTATGTGGGAAATTGGCCCGGTGTTACCGTGGAGAAAAAAGAGGGAAAAATACAGTCGGGCAGCAGAAAATCGGCATATTGCACTCACGGACATGACATGACGCTGGTGGACTTACCCGGGATATACTCGCTTTCTCCTCACACCATGGAGGAGATGGTAGCAAGACGCTTTCTTACCGAGGAGAAGCCGAATGCCATTATAAATATTGTTGATGCCACGAATTTAGAACGCAATCTGTACCTCACCATACAGCTTTCGGAGCTGGAAATACCCATGATTATTGCACTCAATATGATGGACGAGGTGGAAAAGCGAGGCGACAGCATAGACTGCAAGGCACTTTCTGCCAAACTCGGAATACCCGTGGTACCAATAAGTGCACGTTCGGGAAAGGGCGTGGACGAGCTGGTACATTCGGCACAGGTGCTTTTACATGTGGCACACATACAGCACCATGAGGGGAATCTTCCCGAACCCGATATGTTCTATGACAAATTCACACACGCACTTCATCACGAACTCGGAAGCGTTGTTCGACCGTATGTGGAGAGTGCGCATCTTCCCATACACTTTGCAGAGATAAAGCTTCTGGAAAAAGATGAAGATGTGATGGAAAAACTGAATATGCCCGATGAGGTGAGAGAAAGAGTCCTTTCAATAATAGACCGCTACACGAGTGAGTCTTGCATGGGCGACCCTGAAATTGCTATTGCAAACAGCAGGTACGGATTCATAGAAGAAGCGGTGAGCTTATGTGTAAAAAGAAAAAGAGGACAGGACGAACCCGAAGCAGCCGAGAAATTGGACAGGATACTCACCCATAAGTATTTGGCACTGCCCATATTTGCAGGCATTATACTGCTCATATTTGTACTCACGTTTTCCACGGCGGGCTCATTTCTATCAGATACCGTTTCAAACCTCATAGGGAATCTCACGCCTGCGGTTTCGGATGCACTTTCGTCTGTAAATACCGCACCATGGCTCATAAGCCTCATATGCGACGGCATAATTTCGGGAGTGGGCGGTGTACTCACTTTTCTGCCTCAAATAGCTATTTTATTTACACTGCTGTCGCTGCTTGAAGACAGCGGCTACATGGCACGCATTGCATTTATCATGGACAGCACCATGCGAAAGATAGGTCTCTCCGGCAAGGCTATAATACCCCTGCTCATGGGATTCGGATGTACTGTTCCTGCGGCAATGGGTGCTAGAACCATGGAAAACATAAAGGACAAGCGTATGACCATACTTCTTTTGCCTTTCATGAGCTGCTCGGCTAAACTTCCCATATACAGCATGATGGCAGGGGCTTTCTTTGGTAAGGGCAGTGTGTTTGTCATACTGCTCATGTATGTGATAGGCGTACTTTGCGGCATTCTTTCGGGCGTGCTCTTTAAGTCCACGGCATTTCGGAGTGTGGATGCACAGTTTTTGATTGAGCTTCCGCCTTACAGAGTTCCGTCTGCCCGCAATGTGTTGACGCATGTGTGGGAACGTGTGAAACATTTTATAGTGAAAGCGGGAACACTAATTTTCCTAATGAGTGTGGTACTATGGCTGCTCTTGAACTTTGACTTTTCATTTCATATGGTTTCGGATCAAAGTACGAGCATACTCGGAAAGATAGGCTCATTTATAGCACCGTTATTTACCCCGAACGGTTTCCCGTACTGGCAAGCTGTGGTTGCCTTGTTTGTGGGACTTATGGCAAAAGAAGCGGTGGTATCATCGCTTGCCATGTTCTACGGCTTTTCTGCAACAGCATCTTCGGGTATAATAAGTCAGGCAATGGGCGGCGACTTCACGGCTGCATCGGCATTCAGTTTTTTGGTTTTCGTGCTGTTGTATACTCCGTGCGTGGCGGCAGTATCTACGCTCTCAAATGAGCTGCAAAGCAGAAAGTGGGCTGCATTTGCCGTGGTGTATCAAGTGGTGTTTGCGTATGTGATGTCCACCATTGCTTATTTTGCGGCAAACCTTTTGTTGTAAAATAAGTGAGTGCAAACGATGTTGATTCCATAAACGACAAAATTTGCATATACTGCAATATGCACGGATTCTTTTATCAAAACAGATTTGAGAAAGTCCGACTACATACAAACTTCAACAAGGAGTGATTTCATGATTTATTTGGATAACAGTGCTACCACGGCAGTATCAAAAAAAGCCGCCGAAACAGCGTCATCATATATGAACGAAGTTTTTTTCAACCCGTCGTCTGCATATAACGCTGCAGTTGCCGTGGAGCGTGACATGAAGCAGGCAAGGGCGCACATGGCACGGGCACTTGCTGCCACGCCCGATGAATTTATATACACGTCGGGAGGCACAGAGAGCAATAATGCGGCTATATTCGGCACACTGAAAATGAAGCGAACAAAGGGACGTGTGATTTGTTCCGCAGTGGAACATCCTTCGGTGTACGAGGTGTTTTCGGTGTTGGAGGGCATGGGATATGAAGTGAAACATGCCCCCGTAAACTCAGACGGTGCAATAGACACGGAGGCACTTTCAGAACTTGTAACACCCGATACTTTGCTCGTGTCGCTCATGCATGTGAACAATGAAACGGGTGCAATAAATGACTTGGAAAAGTGCCGCAAGATAATTAAATCGGCATCGCCCGAGGCGATATTTCACAGTGACGGCGTACAGGCGTTTTGCAAAATGCCGTTTGTGACGCCTGCATGTGACTTGTATTCGGTGAGTGGTCACAAGATACATGCGCCAAAGGGCATAGGAATACTGTACATAAAAAAGAATACAAAGTTTTTCGGAAGTCTCATAGGCGGAGGACAGGAGAGAGGATTGCGTTCGGGGACTTCCAATGTGCCGTCCATAATGGCGTTTGATGTTGCATTGGAGGACTACATGGCAAACCGTGAGGAATATGTGCGCTCCATGATGAACTGCAAGATGCGTCTTGCGAAAAACATGCTCACTCTCCCCGATACCGTGATAAACGGTTGTGCTCCCGAAGTGGGGGCACCGCACATCTTAAATATCTCATTCTTGGGTGTACGAGGCGAAGTTTTGCTTCATTCATTGGCGGAGAGGGGGATATATGTTTCCACGGGTTCTGCATGTTCCACGCATAAAAAGGGCAATCGCATATTGGATTCAATGGGCATTCGAGGCGAAAGACAGGCAGGGGCAATACGGTTCAGTTTTTGCGCTCATACTACGGAGGCGGAGATAGATGAGGCGTCAAATGCCATTTCGGAAATTTTACCGCAACTGAGAAGATTCAAGCGCAGGTAACAAATTAAAACCATGTAAAGAAGATGAGGGGACAGTTTTTTTCATCAACACATGAGCTGTCCTTTTTCATATGCGTAAAATAAAAATGTTCATGCAAATGTTTTTTAGTAAAAACAGGTGGAAATATTCTGATTTTGTGCTACAATGATAAAGTCAGAAAATTTGAGGAGGCAACATGAAGATATCACAGTTATTGGGCGAACGCTTTAAGGAGCGTGCATTCGAGATAGAGAGTCAAAATCTCATGACACGCGGCGGATACATGAAGCAGGTGGGAAACGGTATTTACTCACTCTTTGCACCCACAAAGCGTATTCAACATAAGATAGAGCGTATCATACGTGAAGAAATGGATAACATAGACGGTCAGGAAGTGCTTTTCCCCGTGGTTATGCCTGCAACGCTGTGGCAGGCGTCGGGAAGATATACGAGCATAGGCAGTGAGATGTGCAGATTCCGTGACAGGTCGGGAGCTGATATGGTTCTGGGCATGACGCATGAGGAAGCGGCAGTTCACATGGCAATGAATGTGGCGGGAACTTATGCAAAGTATCCCTTTATGATTTACCAGATACAGACTAAGTTCCGTGATGAACCCAGAGCCAGAGGCGGTCTTATCCGTGTGCGTGAGTTCACCATGAAGGACGCATACTCATTCCACACATCACAAGAGGATTTGGAAAAATACTATGAGCGTGCATACCGTGCATATGAGCGCATATTTGCAAGAGTGGGTGTGCCCGAGGTTATAGCTGTAAAATCCGACTCGGGCATGATGGGCGGCAGCGTTTCACACGAGTACATGCTTCTTACCGATATAGGTGAAGACACCATTATAATCTGCCCCGAATGCGGATTCAAGTCCAATGTGGAAGCGGCAGAGTGCATAGTATGCAATGAAAAGGATGACGAGATAAAACCCATTGAACCCGTGGCTACATATGAGAATAAGGCCATTGAAGAAGTGGCAGGCTTCCTGGGTGTTGAAAAGAATAAGATGTGCAAGGCAGTGGTTTACCAACGCAATGAGGACGACTCATATGTACTCATATTTACAAGGGGCGATGTGGAAGTAAACGAAGTAAAATTGCGTAATTATCTGAAAGCGGAAGTGCATCCTGCTACGGAGATAGATGCAGCAGGACTTTGTGCAGGTTCAATAGGCCCGTATGAGCTGAAAGCTGATTGCACGGTGATTTTTGATCGCTCACTTTGCGGCGGCACAAACTATGTGTGCGGTGCAAACCGTGACGGATTCCATATGACGGGACTCAATATAGAGCGTGATTTGGGCGAGGTTGAGTATGTGGACTTGGGCAAAGCCATTGAGGGCGGTGTATGCCCCGTTTGCGGCAAGCACTCCATAAGCGTTTCAAACGGTATAGAGGTGGGCAACATCTTCCAGCTCGGAACCAAATACACAGAAGCCATGGACATGACATATGACGATGAAAACGGCAAGCGTCAACACCCCATTATGGGCTGCTACGGCATAGGCGTGGGCAGACTCATAGCGTCGGTGTGTCAGGTGCGAAATGATGCATACGGACCTATCTGGCCCATCAGCATTGCACCTTGGCAGGTACATATATGCGCATTGCGTTCGGACGATGAAAATGTGCGTGCGGCAGCAGACAAGCTCTATCGTGATTTAACAAGTCGTGGCATTGAGGTTATGTATGACGACAGAAGCGTGAGTGCAGGCTTTATGTTCTCGGATGCAGACCTGCTGGGTGTTCCCGTGCGAGTGGTTATAAGCCCGAAAACCATAGGCAGAGGCATGTTTGAACTGTCCACTCGTGACAAGAGCATAAAGTGCGATATAAATCCGGATGAAGCTGTGGAAAAGGTGCTGGAAACTATCTCAGTTTTGCAGAGCAGGATTGACGAGCAAGTTCCGCAAGCAAAATAAACAGCAGCGCAAAAAGGCGGCTTGCCATGGTGCAAG
>JAFSHG010000019.1 GCA_017440405.1 Clostridia bacterium | reverse complement strand
TTTATGAAGTCCTCTTTGCAATGCAGCCTGTGCAGAACTTCCCTTGCCATCTCCGCACCTATCTTATCGTGACCGTGCATGTTTTTTCCCTGACTCAGAATGTATGCTCCCGGCTTTCCTATATCGTGCAGAAGTCCTGCCACTCGCATATAAAGCCTTGGCGGTGTGGCAGCACATGTATGCAACATATGCCCCTGAACATCGTATATGTGGTAACGCTTTTTCTGCTCCACGCCTCTGCCCGCTTCAAGCTCAGGGAGTATGTATGCAAAAGCATTCATGTTTCTTAGCATCATAAGCCCCCGAAGTACGGGCGAATTATCCCCCGATACCTGTCTGTTCTCATACACCTTTGCGGTGTCGGACATTAAAATGGCAAAGAGGGCATTTCGTATGGCGTCCGTTGAAACGGCGGACAGTTTTTCGGAAAACTTCTGTGCGGCTGACAGCGTTTCGTCATCCACATAGTAATCGTATTCGCAGCATATGCGAACCATATGCATTATTCTCACGGGATATGCTGAAAAAGAATCGCCCGGGTTCACGGTGGTACGCAGTATCCCCGAATTTATATCGGAAAGTGCATTCTGTGGGTCTTGCACCTCGCCGTCGGATATTGATATGTATATGGCGTTCATGGTGAAATCACGGGTTTGTGCATCCAGGCGCAGGCTTCCGCCGCATATCCCCGCATACAGAAACCGCTTGTCATCTGCCAGTATGAGTACATCATCGCCGTGTGCCGTGTACTCATAGCCTTTCATATCGCACAGTGCAAGCATCTCGCCCAAACTCAGTGTGCCGCGTATTTCAATGCTCTTCGGAAGCGGTCTGTGTGCCATGAGACACAGCGCATATTCTCCCGTAACATACAGCTTTGCCGACTTAAACTCATATGCCGCCTTCTGTAAGGTCGCCAAAAAAGGCGTTTGTTCTGCTATATCGGTACACTTCCCGTATGTAAGCAAATCTCACGTCCTCCTTTCGCAACATCTCATTTCGTGCAGCTCACACCGTCTTACAAATAATTTTAACAGAAAACAGCTCTCAGTACAAGAAAAACAATTATATATTATGTCCGCCTTCCCCACGCAACACTTAACATAAACGAACACACGGTTTTGAGACAAAAATAACCGCCCGTGGTGTAATATGTTGCTTGACGCAGAAACTTATGTTCGTTATAATAAAGCCAAGGCGAGTAAACTGTGAGGAGGCGAAGTTTTTTTGAAGCGGATAATACTGCATTCGGATTTTAACAGTTTTTATGCCTCCGTGGAGTGTATGATGCACCCTGAGATTGCACACTTGCCCGTAGCTGTTACGGGCGACCCGCAGGCACGGCACGGTGTTGTGTTGGCAAAAAATGAGATTGCAAAACAGTACGGCATAAAGACGGGGGAAACCATATGGTCGGCTAAACGCAAATGTCCCGATTTACATACGGTTCTTCCGCACTTTGACGAATACAGACGCATATCGCAGGAGGCTTTTGCACTTTATAACAGTTATACGCCGCGTGTGGAACCGTTTGGACTGGACGAATGTTGGCTGGATATGTCGGCACCCGGTATGACCTTTTCCGCAGCAGAAGAATTTGCAAACATGCTCCGCAAGCAGATAAAATCGGAGATGGGACTCACCGTTTCGGTGGGTGTGTCTTTCACAAAGAGTTTTGCAAAACTGGCGAGCGACCTGAAAAAGCCCGATGCGGTGAGCGTGATATCGGACACCGATTACACGGAAAAAGCTTGGCAACTCCCTTGCGAGGCCCTTTTGTATGTGGGGAAATCTTCACGCAGAAAGCTGAATGAACACGGCATATATACCATTGGTGACATAGCAAGGATGCCGCAGGAGATTATGCGCAGTATTTTGGGGAAGTCGGGCGTGATGCTGCACGAGTATGCAAACGGCAGAGATTCATCACAGGTGGAATATGCAGCCGCAGCACATGATGTAAAGAGTGTGGGAAACAGCACTACCACGGACCACGACCTCACCACTCGGGACGAGGTATGTGCCGTCATATATTCACTTGCGGACAAAGTGGCGGGCAGGCTCAGAAAAGCGGAACTTTTATGCTCCACGGTGCAAATCAGCGTGCGGGATAAAAACATGGTGACCACGGAAAAACAGATAAAATTGCAGTCGCCCTCGGACATATCAAACGAGATAGCCGAAGCTGCAATGTCACTTTTTGACGCTCATTACAGTGCAGAGATTACGCCCGTGCGTGCCTTGGGCGTACATACCACGCAGCTCACGAGTTCGGGTGAAAATCACCAGACCAGCCTGTTTGAAGATGTGGAAAAGCGTGAAAAGCTCTCCGCCTTGGACAGCGCAAGGGACAAATTGCGCAAAAAATACGGAAAATCCATGGTAAACCGTGCATCCGATGTAAATATCTAATCTTTTTTAGTCAACACCGCACGAACATTTTTTCGTTTTCGCTTGTCAAAGTGCGGCACTCATGGTATAATATATGTGTCACGAATGATATGTCGCTATCTGAACAATAAAGGCGGCGCAAATAAACAGAACGGAGAATTAAATGACGGAATCTTTCATACTGTACACGGAGTACATTGACTACACCGACAAGCTGACAGACAGCCAGTGCGGTGTGCTTATGCGAGCAATCCTGGCGTATCAAAC
>JAFSHG010000131.1 GCA_017440405.1 Clostridia bacterium | reverse complement strand
GTGACTGACGGAGAACCTGTCTCTCATCTTCGCTATACAACGCTTTTGCTCTCTTTTCTTTGTATGTGTCTAAGATGTCATCTGCCTCGTTTGGCAAGAAGCAAGAACGGATAATTGGCTGTCCGCCACCTGCGATACATCCGCCTGGGCAACCCATTACTTCGATGAAGTGATAGTTCTTCTCGCCTCTCTTTATAGCATCCAGAAGTTTTGCAGCGTTTGCTGTGCCGTGAACTATTGCAACATTTATATCCAAACCGCCTGCATGAACTGTTGCTTCCTTTATGCCTTCCAGACCGCGAACATCATTGTACTCAATGCTGTCTATGGACTTGTCTTCCAAGATTTCTGCAACTGTACGCAGAGCTGCTTCCATAACGCCGCCTGTTACACCGAATATAACAGCAGCACCTGTGGATTCACCCAGAACTGAGTCGAACTGCTCATCGGGGAGGTTTACATAATCAAGAGAAGCCTGACGAATCATGCGAGCAAGCTCACGAGTGGTGAGGTTTGCATCCACATCGCGGTAGCCGTCACGACCCATTTCGGGACGGTTTATTTCAAACTTCTTTGCGGTACAGGGCATTACCGATACAACAAAGATGTTCTTAGGATCTAAGCCGTTCTTCTGAGCGAACCAAGTCTTTGGAACTGCACCCTGCATCTGGTTCGGGCTCTTACATGTGGAGAGGTTATCCAAAAACTCGGGGTAGAAATGCTCACAGAACTTTATCCAACCGGGGCTGCATGATGTAATCATGGGCAGCTTGCCGCCTTCCTTTATGCGGTGGAGAAGCTCTGTTCCCTCTTCCATGATTGTGAGGTCTGCACCGAAGTTTACATCGAATACCTTATCAGCACCGAGTCTTCTCATTGCAGCTACCATCTTGCCTGTGGAGTATGTGCCGATGGGCATACCGAATTCTTCACCCAATGCAATACGAACAGCGGGAGCGGGCTGGAATACCACAAACTTCTCGGGGTCACGCAATGCTGCCCAAACTTCACGAGTGGAATCCTTCTCTGTGAGTGCGCCTGTGGGGCAAGCAGCTATACACTGACCGCAATTTATACATGCAACTTCACCGAGATGCTTACCGAACTGTGAACCTATTGTGGTGTTGAAACCACGGTTCTGCATTCCGATTGCCGAAACGCCCTGTGTCTTTTCACATGCAGCTACGCAACGACGGCAAAGTATGCATTTATTATTATCACGAACAACGCTGGGTGAAACTTCGTCAATGGTCTTTACAATTCTTGCACCGTGGAATTCTATATCCGTGATGCCCAGTTCCTGTGAAAGTGCCTGAAGTTCGCAATTCTGGTTGCGCTTACATGTGAGGCAGGAACGGTCGTGGTCGGAGAGAATGAGCTCCAAAACTGCTCTTCTTGCGCCGAGAACCTTGGGTGTGTTTGTCAAAACTTCCATACCCTCTGATACGGGCATAACACATGATGCCATGAGCTTATGGCTTCTGCCATCCTCACAAAGACACATACGGCAAGCACCGATGTTGTTGATGTCTTTCAGGTTACAGAGTGTGGGGATTTTGATTCCTGCTGCAAGTGCTGCTTCAAGAACTGTTGTGCCTTCATTTACCTGAAGTTCTCTTCCGTCGATTTTGAATGTAATCATTTCCAAAACCCTTTCTTGTATTTATTTCCGTCATCACATAAAAATCATGACGGATTACTGTATGCAAGGGTATCGCTTTTGCGACACTCGTGCTGCATATCATTGTACCACACAAAACACATGCTGTAAAGACATTTTTTCGACCTCTTTATCTGTGGCTTGAAGTCGCTTTTTGGCTTATTTAAAGGGGTAATCTCCATTTTGACATATATGTGTGCCTATAATATATTTAAATCCGAAAATAATCCTAAAAAAGGGAAATAAGCTAATGTGAAACAACAAAAATAAAAAATAACAAAAAAAGACTTGCAAGCGGAGAGATGATATGTTAAAATGAGGGGTAGCAATAAAATATGGAGGTGAAATACTTTGGCAAACATTAAATCGGCTAAGAAGCGCATTCTTGTTTCACGCAGACAGAATCTTCGTAATCGTATGATTAAGTCGGCTGTAAAGACAGCTCTCAAAAAGGTAACGATGACGGTTCAGAGCGGCGATGCAGCTAAGACTGAAGCTGCATACAGAGCTGCTGTAAGCTTGGTGGACAAGGCTGTTGTAAAAGGCGTAATGCACAAAAATGCTGCTGCTCATAAGAAGGCACAGCTTGCGGCACTTGTTTCAGCTAAATAAGCTGTCATAAGCTAATTTTTCAAATGCATTCGGTCCTCGGATTGGATGCATTTTTTAGTTGTATCATGAATAGCAGGGCGAATGAGAAAAGAGCAATAAGCGCATACAGCATTGAGCAGGATGGCGGGGTACACATAAATTACCGTCCGCTTTTCTTGCTTGCGCTCGGAATGATTGCGGGAATTGCTTATTTCTACTTCATGCCGCCTTGGGCAG
Source organism: Clostridia bacterium (assembly GCA_017440405.1). Classification (GTDB taxonomy): domain Bacteria; phylum Bacillota; class Clostridia; order Christensenellales; family CAG-138; genus RGIG3141. Next base: position 9,129 of record JAFSHG010000131.1, on the reverse strand, counting down.
CTGTGGTTTGCGTCTGTTCCTTTGTCTTTGCTGTAACAATGGCTTTTCTTTTGAAATACAGAACTGTCGCCGTATTTGCGGTGGGTGTTTTAACGGGACTTGCATGTATGGCACTGAATGCGCCGCAAAACATGATTCTTCAAGAGAACGTCAGCGTCACGGGCAGAGTGTTTGATACGGAAACCGATTCCGTCATACTTTCGGAACTTGAACTTGGCGGCAAGAGAGTGAAAGGTCACCTGATTATAAGAAAATACACCGATACAGTCGGTGTTGACAACATAATGAAGTTCAATGCACCCGTCACTCAAACGTCAAATGTAAATGAGGGCTCGTATAAGCGATATCTGTTGTCGGAGCGAATATTTTACTCTGTGAACGGCGATGAAATTTCGCAAATGAAAGTGAGTGACGGCAGTTTGAGCATACACGGCATATTCATGAGAATGAGAAGTGCGATAACAAAGCACATTGAACGCATATACGGAGAAAACTCTCAGATAATATGCGGTCTCATTTTGGGTAAAACGGGAGAGATAGATCCATCTGCAAAAGAAAATTTGCGTATCAGCGGACTTTCGCATATATTTGCTCTTTCCGGCTTGCACATAAGCGTCTTGGCATGGGTTGTGGAATTTGTGCTGAAAGGTTTGAAGTGGTACAAAAGAAAAATAGTGGTATGTCTGTTTCTGCTTATTTATTGCGGCATTGCAGGATTTCCCGCATCGCTTGTACGGGCAGCGGTCATGTATGCTTCTTCTGCCCTTGTCATGCTGTTTGTTTCTCACACCGACGGACTTTCATCTTGCAGTCTGGCTGCCGCAGTGATACTTCTTGTGAATCCGTATCAAATATTCTCGGGCGGATTTCTGCTTTCGTTTGCCGCAGTGCTCGGCATACTGATGTATGAGCGTCCTTTCAGAAGTGTTCTGTGTGAAAAGGTGTGCGACGGTCTTGCGGCAAGCGTTTCCGTATCCGTTTCCGCATCAATAGGAATCACGCCTGCACTTTGCGGAATGTTCGGCGCATTTCCTCTGTACAGCTTATCGGTGAATCTGCCTGCTGTTCCGATTTCATCGCTTGCGCTCATAACTGCCGTGATATCAATTATTGCAGGAGCAATTTATTTACCGCTCGCCGTTCCTTTTGCTTATGTGACGGAAGTTCTGCTTGACGCAGTGCTTGCAATAGCATTCTTTGCGTCCAAACTCCCCTTTGCATCCGTCCATACCGGAAACATATCCGTGATTTGCTCAGTTTTGTGCATGGCGGCGTTATATGCGTCATCTGTGTATGTGGTGGCAAAAGAAAAGTACAAGGCGATTATTTCCGTTGGGCTTATCTTGCTTGCGGCAGTATTTTTTATTATAGGTTAATCTTTCGCTTCATGCATGAGTATGTGTGCTTTTAAGGCTTCAAACGTGGCATCGCTGATGTGGTGTTCAATTTTGCACGCATCTTCGGATGCTGTTTTTTCGTCAACACCCAATTTTATGAAAATATCGGTCAATATTTGGTGTCGCTCATAAGTTTTCCGTGCCACGGCAAGTCCTGAATCTGTGAGTATAAGACCGCCCGATTCATCCGTATCTATGTAACCGCCACGGCGCAAAAGTCCTACGGCACGGCTTACACTCGGCTTGGAAAAACCCATGTACTCGCTCACATCAATGCTTCGCACCTGTTCTTTGCGCTGTGATAATATGTAGATGGTTTCCAAATACATCTCGCCCGATTCCTGCAAGTGCATTGCGCATCCTCCTTTTGTATTTTAAAACTTTAATCGGATATTACTTCCACCACGAGTCTGTCAAAATCCACGCTGTCCATGAAGTCTTGCGGCAGAAATACCACCCTTGAAAACTCATACAGGTCGCGCCAATGCTTCTTCACCATGACGGGTCTTTCCAAATCCATGTCATATGCAAGTTGTGCCAAGGCATTTGTCAATTCTGCCTCATGCATGGTGAGTTCCTCTTTTTTGCGTATATTCACGGTTATTAAACCTTCACGCTGTTTTTCTCCGTCGGTATATAATCTTCCCCAAAGGCGCATGTGAAAACTCCAATCTTTCTTTATTCCCGAGTGTTCGGGGAATGTAAACAAAAGCACCGACATCGCAGCCGGTGCTCTTTTTTGCGATACTGAAATTATGCCTTGCTGTAACGTTCAACTTTACCTGAACGCAGACAACGTGTGCAGACATTCATTCTAACGGGAGTACCGTCTACCATGACTCTTACTTTCTGAATATTGGGAGCCCATGATGTTCTTGCCTTTCTGTTTGAATGGCTGACGGTATTACCTGACATAGTACCCTTTTTACATACTTCACAATATTTGCTCATTCCTTACACCTCCTTGCCGCTGTGGGCAGATTTACGATTAACTCATCTTAATGTGCTGCCAAATAACAACACCGAACTATATTATACATTTTACTTTTCCCTTTTGCAAGTGTTTTTTTGCCAAATATTCCACGCACAGAAAATATATAAAGTCATTTACAGAAACAAGAGGATAAAAAAGTGCATTCGGTTTTGATGAAAAAAACTGATGTGTTGCAACCTTTTGAATGTATTATACGGTATAATAGTGTAATGGCACAGTGCTTCAATATATAAGAAAGGAGAAAAACATGCATACGGATTCGGATAAGATATGGTTTGAAGAACAGATACGTGACATGCAGGACTCTCTGTACAATGTTGCATACAGTCTTTTGAGAAATCATGCCGATGCCGAAGATGCAGTGTGCGAGGCAATAGTTCAGGGGTGGAATTCATTGCCGAGGCTGAAAGACAGAACCTACTTCAAACCTTGGCAGATGAAAATACTCAAATATAATGTGTATACGCTCATGCGAAAAAATCGGCATGAGATTGTATATGATGACACGCTGGTTGAGGGAATGTCGGATGTTGATGACAGTATGGAAAAGATTGAGGAGAGGGAATTGATACGGCAGGCACTTTATTCATTACCTCCCGATTACAGGCTGACATTGATTTTATTTTATATGGAAGATTACAGCATAAAGGAAATTGCAAAAACCATGAACTGCACACAAGGGACTGTAAAAAGCAGACTTTCACGTGGCAGAGATAAACTCAGAGTGATATTGGAAGGAGGTGCGAACCATGTATGACGATATGAGAAACAGGCTGAAAGACGCAAGTGAGAAAATGCCCGACACTGCAAAGCTTTCCGTGGAAAAAACGCTACGGTCGCTGAGTTTGGGACACGACCGCAAAGAAAAAAACAAGTCGCTGTTTATTAAATTTGCAGTTGCAGCCTCAGTCGTAATACTGGTTGTGGGCTTTATTCTCACTCCCGTGGGAAAATCCGCAGCGGCTTCTCTGATTGAGTGGATAAAAGGGGCGGTTTTCATACATGGCGACAAGTCTACCATACCTTTTGCAAATATAGATGAGGGCGAATACTCCTACACAAGTACGGCTGAACTTATAAGCGAAACAAATGCCCGAATTCTTTGCAGAGATGATATGCCGTGTGAAATAAGTTTGGTGTGCACAAAAGATGTTATACGCATCACATACGATTACGGAGATATAGAGCTTTATCAACACCAAACTTTGGACAACTACGAGATGCCGTACACACACGCCATATATACTGACTATGAGAATGGCGAGGAGGAAGTGCAGGTTACGGTATGCGGTATAGAGTTTGCGGGATATGCTTCATATAAAGAGTCGCTCATTTTAGGAAACCGTGAAGGCGTGTGGTATGAGATAAGCGCAAAAAATACTGATGTGGAGAGCTTTTTGAGCTTTGTACACGAACTGGAAATGAGAGGTGGGGAGTCATGAGGAAGGTACTGCATATAATTATAGCCGTGATGTTTGTTTTTTCACTTTGTGTCAACACCGCTGAGAGCAGGGCAGAATCCGATATGACGAGTATATGTTTTGAAAATACGGTGAGAGAGTCGGACGGGGACATACTCATTACAACGCATCTGCTTGAAAATCCGGGGATAGAGCGAGTTATTTATTACATCGCATACACGGCTGATATAGAACTAATAAGTTCGGAAGCGGGAGTCGATTTTTCGGGTGCTGTGGTGACCCAAAAGCCTGTTGCGGAAGATGGCGTAATATGCATTGAAGTCAATATACCGCAATGCCATGAGAAAACGTGCGGTGAATTTTTGAAAACGAGATTTTCGTCTTTGCGTGAGATGATAAAAGGACAGTTCATAGAATTTGAAATATCGGCAATTTGCTATGGTAGCGACTCGGATAAGTATCCGCAGAGAGCCGTGGATGCGAATGACTGTATATATGTGAGAGGTATTATACATGTGTTGTTGGGCGATGTGAACGGTGATGAGATAATAAATACTGCCGACGCCGTAATAATACTGCATATATGCTCAGGCACGGTTTTAGTTGACGAGAACATGGAATATGCTGCCGATTTCAACCGTGACGGGAGAATAAACACATCGGATGCGGTGGCAATACTTCGGTTTGCAGTCGGGGCTTGATTTATAAGTTTAGATAGAAAGGAGAATAAATATGAGATTGTTTAAGCACATAAGCCTTATTGTATGCATTTTGATAATTGCACATGTCATTACTCCACATGCTTTTTCACAGTCGCAAGACGATACATGCGTGATAACATGGGATGCAGGTGATGCAGCTCGCATTTTGCATAACGGCAAAGAGGTTCAAAGCTGCACGGTGGAAATGGAAAAGGGGCATGTCATAAGCCATGACGATTTACCGATTGTGGAATCGGATTTTTCAAGTTCGGATAAGTACCACAGTGAATGGACAGGTGCTGTGGGGACGGAAGTAACACAGGACATGGAGTTCCGTCTGAACTGGGTTTCATCCGTGGATGGATACAAAACCGTGATTTGGAAGACGGATTTGCCCGGTCAAGTGGGTAATGTGACGGAGGACGATGATTATCCTTGCTATTATTTTGACAGGAAGTTCATAGACATCTACCCCGTGGGATATGTTATCACTGAGAAGGACATGTATCGAGATGACATGTATTATGATTTTTTCTATTACGAAGAACCGAACACGGATATGCCGTTCTATTTTGAATGGCAAGAAGGCACGAAAGGGACTGTGATTGAGAACGATAACACGGTATTTGTATTGGAATGTCATGCGAAGGCGGAAAATCATTCGGTGGTGGTCTGGTACTGTGAATATTACACCGTAGAAATCACGAAGGTGATAGACGGGGAGCAAGTTTCCGGGATGGTCGGAATTATAGAAGTCTATCCCAACGGACATGTGATTACAAAGGAGGACTTGCCGCATGTAGAGCCGTGGACTTATGACAGCTCCATGTTTATGCACGATTATGTGTGGGACGAATCCACTGTGGGGACACGAATAGAAGGCAGACATAATTTCTATGTGCGTGAAGTGCCGATGACGGAGGTTACTGTGGAATTTTATCGTGATGGCGAAGTTTGCGCCGTGTATGAGGATATCCCGGTGGGAGAGGTTATAAAAATGCCCGATGAAAAAATACTTACAGACAGTGACGGCGTAAAAGTTGCATGGTGGTGGGGTTCCTGTTATGCGGGAGATACAGACAGGCTGCGTCCTGGTGAGGAATTTGCTGTTTCGTTTGATTGGGATTTTGAAGTACAATGTGCATTTATAGGTGATTCAAATATAGACTTTACAACCAACACAAATGATGCCGTTTGTATATTGCGACATGTCGTAGGCTTGCGTGAAATATTACCGCTGGGCGAGGTAGGTGCGGATATGAATGATGACGGCGTGATAAATACGTCGGATGCAGTAGGCGTGCTCAAATATATTATTGCACAGGACGGAAAATGAAGATAGGGAGGAGACAAATATGAAAAGGATTACGGCATTTATACTATGTATGCTTTTAATAATGGGCAGCGGTTTTGTACATGCAGAAAATGTTGACTCGCAAAACTGTACGGTTACCTGGAAAAACCCGAGTGGGAAGGTGCGTCATATGTGTGCAGAAGAAAACAGGTCTTTCTGGACTGACGAAACCGAAACCGTGGTGGAGAAAGGGCATGTAATAACCGTTGACGATTTACCCGAAGTCCATATAAATGTGAAAGAGTCACCACTTTATCATCTCGTGTGGACGCCTGCCTTGGGAACACAGGTAAACGAAGATGTGACTTTCACATTACTGCCCAAAGCCACTGACGAGGGATTCTGTGCGGTTTTGTGGACAACACACATGCCCATGCTCAGTCCCGAAACCGAACCCGATTACACTTGGGAACAGGAAGAATATTTCGGTCCGTTTGCCACAGTGAGTATTTTTCCTAAAGGGCATGTTATAAGAGAATATGACTTGCCGTATGTATTGGAAGATTTTCACTCCGACGCATATGAGTTCCATTTTAAGAGTGCGGTGGGAACGACTGTTGAAACGGATATGATGTTTGAAGTTGAGATTTCTGCACGGGAAGAAGGAAAACGAGCAGTATGTTATATGCCCACATATGCGGAAGTACTGATGGATTTGGACGGTATGACAGCGAATGCCGCAAAGCCGTATGTGCGTCTGGTGGAAAACGGTCATGTGATACAGGAGTCTGAAAAAGTGAGCCTTATAAATTCACCGTGGGTTGAAATGGATAACTGCCATTTCTATTATGAATGGCATGAAAATGATGTGGGTAAAACCGTGGACGATGACATGATTTTTTACAGCATACGCAGGGAAACCGAGTCCGTGGATATAAAGTTTGTACTGGATGACGGTACTCTCGTAAAAGAATATGAGGGGTTAAAGCCCGGAACCGTAATAAAAACTCCCGACAGAGATGAATTGGAAACACATTTTGGAGTATCATGGGATGAAGATGCATTTGTGTTGTGGAAAAAGACGGAAGGTTGCATATTTACCCCGGATACGGTTCCTGCACCGGGCGATGAGTTTAATGTGCGATATTGCGGCGGAGTTTTTGTGCTGAAACAGGTTGCACGGGGTGATGCAAATGAGGACGGACTTATAAACACCGCAGATGCAGTACGTATTCTGATGATAACTGCATATGAGATTGATTGCGGCGAGTTTGGGATGACCATAACGGATGTAAATAAAGACAATGAAATAAATACGGCTGATGCGGTTACAATACTGAGGCAAGTTGCAGGAATGGATTGACAGTCAGTATGGGATATTGATTTCAACAAAAAGGTAGGAGAAGATAGGCGTGAGTTTCTTAACGGAGAATTTACAACTTGACAAAAGTGCAAGCATCGCATTTGACTGGTCAAACGCAAATATGGGCTAAGCCCAACCCACTTATAACAAACAGAAAGAGCAAATACGCAAGACGAAAATCTTGTATATCTGCTCTTTTTCTGTTAGTGAAGTTTTCGCTCTCGCGAAAGTGAGGTTAAGTTTGCCCATCACTTCGCAGTCAGGCGAAACTTCACTATCGAAGATAACTTCACTTGCCCGAAGGGCAAACTTAGTTATACGTGTTCTCCGTTAAGGATAACACGCATACGTCCCTCCTGCCTTTTTTAGCGTAAATTATGTGTGCACAAAAAATTCCGTAATGACAGACGGTATAAGTGGACAGCCTGCTTTACCTATGATTGGAATCTGCTTGCGAAATAAATACAAAAATGCTACAATGTGAGTATGGCAAAGATAGTGAATGAAAGAACGATATTGGGAATAGACCCGGGGTATGCTATTTTGGGCTATGGTGTCATACGGGCGTGCGGCAGTAAGATGACTGTTTTGGATTATGGTGTTGCGACCACATCCAAGGATGAAACTTTCCCGGAAAGACTGGATAAGTTATATGTGGCTACAAAACTTCTGATACGCAAGTATAATCCCGAGTGTGTGGCGTTTGAAGAATTGTTCTTTGCAAGGAATACAAAGACGGCACTGTATGTGAGTGCAGCACGCGGCGTAAGCATTTTGGCGGCACAACAAGAGGGACTGCCGCTTTATGAGTACACTCCCATGCAGATAAAACAAGCTGTGTGCGGAAACGGTCATGCGGACAAGTCGCAGGTACAGGAAATGGTAAAACAGCTCCTGCATCTGAATGAAATTCCAAAGCCCGACGATGCGGCAGACGGATTGGCGGCTGCTATTTGCCATTCGGGTCAGATTGGACTTTCTGCCGAAAATTTCAGAATAAGTTGAAAAACTCAGAAAAGGGAACTGATATGTACGAATATATAAGAGGCATTGTAAGCGATATAAATACGGAGTATGCGGTACTGGAAACGGGCGGAGTGGGTTATCTCATATATTGCAGCACGAATACACAGAGAAAACTTATTCTGTCCGAAAAAGCACTGCTGTTCATACATCTGTACGTTGCGGATGATATGATGCAGCTATACGGTTTCCATTCCCGTGAGGAAAGGGAAATGTTCAGAAAACTGATTGCAGTTTCACGCATAGGCAAGAAGATTGCTCTCGGAATACTCTCTGCCATGACTCCGTCCGATATTGCAATGGCGGTTATGACGGAAAATGCGGCGGCGTTTGATAATGTCCCCGGAATGGGCAGAAAGACGGCACAGAGAGTCATACTGGAACTGAAAGAAAAGGTGGATTCCACGGTTGCCGCTTCAAGCGTGCAAAGCGAAGAAAAAGAAAATATGCGACATGTAGCCATAGAAGCACTGCTGTCATTAGGTTATGACGGGCTTGCGGCAGGCAGAGCCGTGGGAGATGTGAAAGACGAAGACTTCCTGTCTCCCGAGGAACTTATAAAGAAAGCACTTGCTGTTATTTCGGGGAGAAAGTGAACATGATTTTTGATGAAAGAGAAATAATTTCAAGCTCCATGCAGATGGACGACGAACAGGCGGAACTTTCGCTCAGACCTCACTATTTGGCTGAATACATAGGTCAAAGCGAAGTGAAAGAGCATATGCGCATATACATAAATGCAGCAAAAAAACGTTCCGAGCCGCTCGACCACACGCTTTTATACGGACCTCCCGGATTGGGAAAGACCACGCTTGCAAATATAATCGCAAACGAAATGGGCGCAAACATACACAAGACCTCAGGACCTGCACTGACCCGTGCGGGCGATTTGGCTGCCATATTGACGAAACTTGAAGAAAATGATATACTTTTCAT
>JAFSHG010000130.1 GCA_017440405.1 Clostridia bacterium | reverse complement strand
GGGCATTTGTTTAATGGCAAAGAAGGAAACCGCAAGGAGAAATGCCGATATAAGAGCAAATAACGAGAGAATCTTAAACAATGTGAGAGGCATACCCAAAAGGCAAGGCGGAAAAGTAGATTTCTGGCTGCTTGCCGTGATAATAGCCCTTGCATTGTTTGGTCTTTATATGGTGTTGTCCACCACATATTATAATTGCCTGATAGAGAACATATCGCCGTTTTACTCATTTAGAAAACAAACAATCATTTTGGCATTGGGCATAGGCTGTATGCTTGTCTTTGCGCTCATAGATGACTATACCTGGATAAAGTCGTGGGCATTGCTTCTTTGGGGGCTGGGAATTGCCTCACTCATTTTGGTGTACATTGTGGGCTCGGACGCAAACGGCGCAGGCAGATGGATTGCACTCGGGCCTGTTACCATACAGCCGTCGGAATTTGTAAAATACTTCACCGTGATTGCTCTTGCAGCATGGATACATACATGTCCTTTCCCCGTGCGGACGGAGAATAAGAAAAGACAATTTTGGCTGGAACTGGCAAGATATGCGGTACAGCTTCTTTGCTTTGGCATACCGCTTTTGCTCGTATTTTTCCAGCCCGCCATGTCCATGTCCATAGTTATTGCCGTTGCAAGCTTGGGTATAATTTTTGCAGCAGGAATGGAATGGGTAAAATTCGGATCTACGGTGCTTGCAGGTATGGTGGCAGCCGCTGTCGGAATATTTTCAGAACCTTTCAGACGAGAGAGAATACTCTCCTATTTTAGTGGAAACATAGATGCCTTGGGTACGGGAATGCAAGCTGTGCAATCAAAATATGCATTTGCCTCGGGAAATCTGTTCGGAAAGGGTATGAACTATTCCAGACAGAAGTATAATTTCCTGCCCGAGTCGGAAACCGACTTCATTTTTCCCATAATAGGTGAGGAATTTGGATTTATAGGCGTTATCTTGGTGGTCGCCGCATATGCTTTTGTATTTTGGAGAGGCATTCAGATTGCAAGCCATGCACGTTGCAGATTCGGTGCATACACGGCACTCGGCATAACTCTGATAATAACCCTGCAAGCTCTTATGAATATGATGGTTGCAACGGGTATAATGCCCGTAACAGGTCAGGCACTGCCTCTTATAAGTCAGGGTGGTTCATCGCTCATATCACACATGTGTGCGTTTGGAATACTGCTCAATATCTCGAAAGACCGATATGAGTAGTAACACAAAAAAGCACGTTGCTGCATAGAATAATGTAGCGGAGGGTGTAAAAAATGGATAAAATCGTTGTTAATGGCGGTCACACACTGCAAGGTGAAGCGGTGGTGCAAGGCAGTAAAAATGCACTTTTGCCCATATTGGCGGCAACACTTCTTACGGACGGAGAGGTGGTCTTAAATAATTGTCCGTGCATAAAAGATGCGGACAATATGCTGGAGATTCTTTCCATATTGGGCGCACACACGGAACGGGATTGCCACAGCATATATGTGAACGCGAAAAATGTAATTTCTCATGTAATGCCCGATAAACAGTCGGGCGAAATGCGTTCATCAATATTTATGATGGGTTCAATACTGTCCCGTTTTTCCCGTGCAAGCTGTGTGTATCCCGGCGGTTGTGCCATAGGTAACAGACCCATAGACTTGCATCTGAAAGGCTTGCGTGCTTTGGGAGTACAGGTGAATGAGAATGACGGCAGGATATACTGTGATGCGGAAAACGCCCACGCTGCGGATATACATCTGGACTTCCCGAGTGTTGGGGCAACAGAAAATCTCATGATGGCAGCGGCGGGAATCCGTGGTGTCACCACCATAAACAATGCTGCAAGAGAACCCGAAATCACGGACCTTCAAAACTTCATGCGTGAATTGGGAATCATGGTTTACGGCGCAGGAACATCGGTAATCACCGTGGAGGGTACAAGGATTCCGAAAAATACTTGTGTAGAGTATGAGATAATGCCCGACAGGATAGTTGCAGGAACACTCATGTGTGCCGCTGCAATTACACGCAGTGAGATAACGCTGAAAAATGCAAGACCGAGTGATATGACGGCGGTAGTGTCGAAAATGCGTGAAATGGGCTGTATTGTGGACGCAAACTGTGATACAATACATGTGGATGCAAAAAGAGCGTTAAAGGCGGTACAAAACACGGAAACACTTCCGCATCCGGGTTTCCCAACAGATATGCAAGCCCCCTTGTTTGCTGTCTGTGCTACATTGGACGGCACAAGCGTCATAAAGGAAAACCTGTACGAAAACAGGTTCAGACATGCGGGTGAACTGGTGAAAATGGGTGCACAGGTGACGCTGCATGACAGGACTGCCATCATTACAGGCGGAAAACTGCACGGTGCAACGGTTTGTGCAGGGGATTTGAGAGGAGGAGCAGCACTTGTTTTGGCAGCACTTGCAGCGGATGGCAAGACGGAGATAGAGAATGTGGATATGTGCGTGGACAGAGGGTACGAAGAACCTGAAAGAATTCTATGTGAGCTTGGAGCGGATGCATTGCGCATACATGCATAAACAGACAACAACACCGTATTGAGGAAGCGAATGGACGACAAGAACAGGAACAATTCAAATAACAAGTCCGATTCCGGTAAGAGTATGGGTAACACCGTACAATTTCCCGGGAATTATTCGCATGTTTATTACGACCAAATTACGGGTTCACAGATGAGAGCGCAGCACGGAATGCGCAGTGCAAAGAGACAGAAAAGACAGGCAGCAGAGGATTCGGATGAGAGGATATATGCGTCGAATACGGGCAAGGTAAAGACAAGGTTTGCGGAGGAAGGTGCATATACACGTGCGGATGAACCCTCATATGTGCAGAATAACATATACAGAGGCGATTCGGGTTCAAATGCCGATGAAACGGATGATTTTACGGACGCACAGCCCCGCACCAAACTATATACTCCACGAACATCGGAATATACTCAAACTCCGATTTATTATGATAAAAGAGCGCAAAGCGGTGTGAGAAAAACAGAAGATAAACATGAGGAAAAGGCGAAAGAGCAGTCCGTGCGCACGTATGATAAAAAGCCGCACAGAGGTTCCGTAACCACCATAAGAAATAATCCGAGCACAAAACCGCAAGTTACGACGGAGTATTTTTCCTCAACACCGAAAAGAACGGGGAAAACGGATTCATCCCGTGTTGATTTTGATAATGAATATGCGGACATGTCTCGCAGCAGGTATGTCTCCACGAAGCAGATTAAGAACAATTCCGAAAGAGCACAAAGAAGAACGGGTGCAAGCGAGCCTGTTCAGCCGGAAACAGATGAAGAGCGCAGAGAACGGGATAGAAGGCGCAGAGAAAGTCTGTTCACGGAAAAGGGCAGCGGTAAGCGGAATTCACCGAGGGAAAACAAAGGAAGCAGTGGCGAAAGACGGGGCAAAACAGGTCATGAGCCTGTTCAGTATGCGCCACGCAAGAAGAACGATGCGGTGAGAAAGCCTGAAAGAGAAATACCTGTACGCCCACAAAGAACCGTGAGGACAGGCAGTACAAATGACGGCAAAATTCATGAAACCGAGCGAAAAAGAACGAGCCAACCTCAACAGCGACCCGTATCAAAAGAAGAAGTACGGTCAACCAAAGCTCCTGTGAGGACAACCCGTGGCGTGCAGACTCAGCAAAGACGTGGCAAAAGTACAAGCCGTCGTACAGGCAGCAGCGGAAAGACGGTACGCAAGAGAAGACCCACAAGAGTTAGTGCGGCAAGTATTATGGGCGATCTGATGAACATGCAGATGGAGATGCGTTTTCCCACACTGTTTGGGATACCCATTATTAAGGTTGCGCTCGTAGCTATTGTTTTCGGACTTGCATGTTGGTTCATAATCATACCCGCAGGCAAACTGGCAGGGCGCATGGTATGTACGGTGAGAAACATACGAGTGTATGGAGAAACAGAAGTTGCGGCAGCCGATGTTATATCCTATTCGGGATTAAAAAAAGGTCTGTGTATGTTTGACATAGATGATGAAGCCGTGGAAAAGCAGATTGCCATAAAAAATCCGTATCTGAATGCGGATGTGAAGCTCGCATGACCCGACAGAATAAAAATCACGGTAAAGAATCGTCTGCCGTATATAGCGATAGATTGCGGAAGCAATTATCTGATTGCGGATAAGAACCTGATAGCACTGGAATTTGTGAGTCGTGATAAAATAAAGGACTTTGATGTGATAAAAGTGCAGGGCATGGGTTCTCGCGGGTATGTTCTCACGGAGATAATAGGCGATAAAGATAGGACTCCGCGAGTAAATGACTTGTGGACAATTCTGGACGCCATAGAACAGAGCGAATTCAAGTCTAAAATAGAAATTGTGGATGTACTCAACAGCCACATGCTCAAATGCGTTATGAAAAGCGGATTAACCCTTCTATTCGGCGACTGTACCAATATGGCGGGAAAACTGGCAGACGCCAGCGAAAAAATACCGAGTTTGGAGGCAAATAATTGGGGAAAGGGCACACTGGACTTGCGTGGCGATAGAACCATCTATATTAAATCTCCGCAAGAAAACGGCGATGCCATGGGTTCAGGTGATACGGAAAAGCCCACAAACGCACCTACAACAGAGCCAAATACAGAACCCACCGAAGAACCTACGGAGAAACCCACAGAGAAACCCACGGAAAGACCTACGGAGAAACCCACGGAAAGACCCACGGAAAAACCTACGGAGAAACCTACGGAGAAACCCACGGAAGAACCCACGGAAGAACCCACCGAAGAACCGACCGAGGAACCGACGGAGGAACCCACGCAAGAGATTCCGGAAGAAACACAAATGCCGTAATGTATGCACATAAAAGTTGGCTGCTCAGACGGAACGGTAAATAATATATTTGCGTTTTGCAATAAGCTGTTGCTAAATTTTGCAAGCTATGATATAATTTATGTGTATAGTCAGGGGAAACGGAGGAGAGCATGTCAAAGCAGACAACAATTATTGAGATAGGCAGTTCAAAGGTAGTTTGCCTGGTGGCAGGAAAAAGCGGCAGCGAGTTGGTCATACATGGCATCGGCTCATGCGGCTACTCCGGAGGATACAAGTACGATATGTACAGAGGCATCACGGAGTACCCGGACGCAAAAGAACTTTCAAACGCACTCCGAAGAGCGGTTCAGCAAGCAGAACATGAGTCGGGGATGCGCATAGTAAAGACCGTTGTGGCGGTGAATGCACCCTTTTTGAAGTCAATAGTCATGAGAGGGGAGCGAGCGGGCGGCACACGAAACCGCTATGTGGTGGAAGAAGACGAAGGTGTTTTGGGTTCCATATCCCTTAGAAATACCGATAGGACAGGCTACGTGCATATACACAGCACTCCCATTGTGTATTATTTGGATGGGGTGGAAAGTGGCGACTTGCCCATAGGAAGCAGGATAGATGACTCTTTGGCGGGTGATTTTTCACATGTTTTCATAAACGAAAAAATGGCAAACCTTATTGATGAAGGGTTGAGGTCAATAGGCGTAGAACGCATATGTTTTTTGGCAACACCGCTTGCAGAAGCACGTTATCTCATACCAAACTATGACACGGATAAAAATGCAGTTCTCATTGACGTGGGATACACGCATACGGATGTTTCGGTGATACGAAACGAGGCAATTCTGTCATTGGATGTCATACCCATAGGCGGTAAGCACTTTTCGAGCGATATAGAACTTGTCACGAAAATACCGTTTTCAAATGCCGAACTCATAAAAAAACGCTATAAATTCGGATTGGATTATCGAGGCACAACGGAAACGATTAAAAATGCCGATGGCGTAGTACAATATATAGATAAAGAGGAATGCAGTCAGATTATAATGGCACGGATGGACGAGCTGTGCGATTACATACTGGATACCATAGAGGGCAGGGATATAGACCCGTGCAGTGTGAAAGTGTATGTGACGGGCGGCGGAATAATGATGGAGGATTGCTTGCAGTACATAGCGGACAGAACGGAGATGAACCTTGTACAGAGCTATCCTGAAATATCACGCAGACAGCTTAATACCTCAAATAATATTTCAGCGTTTGCAGTGGCATCGTTTGTAATAGATTCGGGATATTCGATTTCCTCCGGTGTTGAAGAGGAACCGAAAAAGACAGTATGGCAAAAAATTTTTAAGAAGTGAGGAGATAAAAAATGTTTAACGTAAGAGTGGAAGAAGCACCCAAATCAAGAGCATCGCTAAAAGTTATAGGCGTAGGCGGCGCAGGCGGAAATGCTGTGGACAGAATGGTACAGGTGGGGATACAGGGAGTAGAGTTTTTAGCAGCAAATACTGATGCTCAGGCACTCAGAAATTCGAGAGCTACAAAGAAAATACAGTTGGGAGCACAGTGCACACACGGTCTGGGTGCAGGTGCAGACCCCGAAGTGGGTGCAGAAGCTGCAGAAGAATCCCAGCAACAGATTGCAGAAGCCATAGACGGCGCAGACCTGTTGTTCATCACAGCGGGAATGGGCGGCGGCACAGGCACAGGTGCAGCTCCTGCAGTGGCAAGGTATGCAAAGGATAAGGGCATACTCACCATAGCAGTGGTGACGAAACCTTTCTGGTTTGAAGGTCCAATGCGTATGCAGAGAGCCACACAAGGCATTGCAGAGCTTCAAAATTATGCAGATGCTCTCATAATAATTCCGAACGATAAACTCCTCGAAACGGTGGGAAAGGTTTCCAGTACTGAAGCGTTTGCAGTGGCAGACGATGTTTTGCGCCAAGGCGTGCAGGGCATAAGCGACCTTATCATGGTTCCGGGTCAGATAAATTTGGACTTTGCAGACGTAAGACGAGTGATGTCAAACAGAGGTACAGCACACCTTGGCATAGGTTCTGCCGAGGGCGATAATAAGGCGACTGCCGCAACAGAAAGAGCAATAGGCAGCGAGCTTTTGGAAACAAACATAGACGGCGCAAGGTCTATCCTCATAAATATCACGGGCGGCCCCGATGTCACACTTGACGAGTACAAGGAAGCGGCATCCATCATCTATTCACACGCAAATCCGAATGCAGATATCATACTCGGCACTGCCATAAACGACCAGTTCAAAGATAAGATAACAGTAACGGTAATTGCGACAGGCTTAGGTGAATCTTCACAGACACAGCAGATGGCTACGCCCAATTATAGTCAGCAGAGAGTGACGGAAGCACCTGCAAATGAGCAGCGTACCCCTGTGAGGGAACAGCCGCAGCAAGAACCTGTGCAGGAGCGTCGTCAGCAGCCCCTGGGTGAGAGAACCACTCGCAGCACACCGCCCAGACGCACAGAGGGAGGTAATGTGGAAGTGCCTGCATTCCTGAGAAAAAGGAATACACCGCCGAGAGATTGATTACGGCGGACTCGGACATCCGAAAGGGTGTCCTTTTTATTTTGTATTGACAAATAAAGATATAAGGTGCATAATAAACACGCACTACGATGAACGGATGTCGTTGATATTGAAGGGAGAAAGTGTATGTATAATGATGCAGATATTACGTTGGTATATACTGAACTTACAGAAGCAGCAAGAGAATGCATAAGGTCTAACCAATACGGAAAATTCCGTGAGATTTCAGAGAAATTAAACTTTGCAGATACAGCAGAACTTTTAGAAGATGAGTTTGAAAAAAGCGGAGAGGCGAGTGCCGTCCGACTTTTCAGAATGTTGCCCAAATCCATAGCAGCCGAGGTTTTTTCGTTTTTTGATGTCACTGTGCAGCAGCGACTTATAACAGTTTTGTCCACACAGGAAGCAACGGAAATCATGAATGACATGTATGCCGATGACCTGAAAGATATGTTGGAAGAAATGCCGGCAAATGTTGTGCACAAGCTGCTTAAAAATACAGAGTCGGATATGCGCAGAGCGGTGAACATGCTTTTGCGATATTCGGACGATTCGGCAGGAAGCATTATGACGGTGGAGTTTTTGAGCCTCACCGCAAAGAGTACCGTTCGGGAAGCCATTGAGCGAATACGCAATGAGGGAATAGATAAAGAAACCGTAAACACATGCTTTGTTTTGGGCGAAAATCGTATGCTTGCAGGCACAATAACGCTACGCAAGCTCATACTCAGTGCGGAGAACAGAGTGATATCGGATATAATGGAAACGAACCCCGTATACGTGAGTACGGATACCGACCAAGAAGAAGTGGCGGATATATTCCAAAAATATGACCTCACATCCATGCCCGTGGTGGACAGCGAACAAAGGCTTGTGGGCATAATAACCATTGATGACGTGGTGGATATCATTCGTGAGGAAGCCACGGAGGACATGGAAAAGATGGCAGCTATAACACCATCGGAACGACCGTATCTCAGGACAGGTGTGTTTCGTACATATGTGCAGCGAATACCGTGGTTGCTCTTGCTCATGCTTTCTGCAACGGTTACAGCAGGGATTATTCAAAACTATGAAGCGGCTTTGGCAGCGTGTGTAGCTCTCACCGCTTTTGTTCCCATGCTCACGGACACGGGCGGAAACTCGGGAAGTCAGGCATCGGTAACGGTGATGAGAGGTTTATCCTTGAATGAAATAGAGTTCAGAGACATATTAAAGGTAGTGTTTAAGGAATTCAGAGTAGGAGTCCTGTGCGGCATTACTCTGGGTGTTGCAAACTTCATCAAAATGATTGTGCTCAATGTGGGAAAAAACGGCGTGACATTAGCCGTAGCAGGTGTGATTTCCGTAACATTGTGTGTGACCGTGGTGATAGCAAAGATTGTGGGCTGCTCTTTGCCCATACTTGCAAAAAAACTGCGGTTTGACCCCGCAGTTATGGCAAGTCCTATTATTACAACCTTGGTGGATGCATTGGCACTTGTGGTATATTTCAGTATAGCGACTGCACTGCTCGGACTTAACTGAGCAGCGACATTATATAAAGCGTTGCTACTTTTACCGCACGGGCATTGTGACCGCCGCCCACCACGCACATATCGGCATCGTTTCTGTACAGCCTGATATAGCGTTCAAACATGGGCTTTACGGTGTTGAAGTACTGTTCGGCTATTGCCTGCACGGTGCGATCTCTTTTTTGTATGTCACGACATACACGGCGCATTATGCACACATCGGGGTCCGTATCCACATACAGTCGCAAATCGCTCTGAGCCAATATCTCGTTGTCTGCAAAGGCGTGAATCCCCTCCAACAGCAAAACTTGCGGCGGATATATGAGAGCATCCGAGTCGTGGCGCAAGTGCTGACCGTAATCGTATGCTTTCATACTTATCGGCTTACCGAGACGGAGATTTTCCAAGTCGGTTTTGAGCAGATCAAAATCGAAAGAAGTGGGAGCGTCATAATTGAGCAGAGTACGTTCGGAAAACGGCAAGTCGGGGCGGCAGATGTAGTACGAATCGAGGGCAAGCACGCGGCTTGTCACGCCGAGTTTTTGAAGTTCTGCGGAAATGTTGTCTGCCAAAGCCGTTTTGCCGCTGCCGCTTGCACCGCATATAGTTACCAGTACCATATTTTTCTCCGTTCGTGTGATTTATATGTATGAAATTACATGTTCATGGTTCCTGTCGTTCTGGGGAAGGGAAGCACGTCACGAATGTTCTCAACACCCGTCACATACATCACCATGCGCTCAAAACCGAGTCCGTAGCCGGCATGTTTCACACCGCCGTACTTTCTCAGTTCCATGTACCAGTCATATGAGGATATGTCCATTTGAAGCTCATCAATGCGTCTTTCCAGAACATCAAGTCTCTCTTCACGCTGGCTGCCGCCTATGATTTCACCAACACCGGGAACTAAAAGGTCTACTGCTGCCACGGTTTTTCCGTCGTCATTCAAACGCATATAGAAAGCCTTGATTTCTGCGGGATAATCCGTCACAAATACGGGACGTTTGAACACCTGTTCCGTGAGATAACGCTCATGCTCTGTTTGCAGATCTACACCCCATTCTTTTACGGGATAATCGAACTGCACATCTGCTTTTTTCAAAATTTCTATTGCCTCCGTGTATGTGACATGGGCAAAATCATTCTCCACCACATTTTTCAGACGTTCAAGCAAAGTCTTATCTACAAACTTGTTGAAAAAGTCCAATTCATCGGGACAACGCTCCATTACGGTACGGATAATGTATTTCACCATAGCTTCTGCCACTTCCATATCACCTGCAAGGTCGCAAAACGCCATCTCAGGCTCTATCATCCAAAACTCAGCTGCATGGCGTGCCGTGTATGAATGTTCTGCACGGAAAGTGGGGCCGAATGTGTATATGTCGCCGAAAGCAAGAGCAAAAGCTTCGCCGTATAGCTGTCCGCTTACGGTGAGGTTAGATGCAGTGCCGAAGAAGTCTTTGGAATAATCCACGCTGCCGTCATCGCAAAGCGGCGGATTTTTTGCATCCAAAGTGGTAACACGGAACATCTCTCCTGCACCTTCACAGTCGCTGCCTGTGAGTATGGGAGTGTGCACATACAGGAAACCTCGCTCGTCAAAAAATCTGTGTATAGCCTGTGCCACCACATTTCGCACACGGAAAACCGCTTGGAAAGTGTTTGTTCTTGGGCGCAAGTGCTGAATTGTACGCAGGTATTCCAAACCGTGACGCTTTTTTTGAAGCGGGTAATCGGAGGGAGCTTCGCCCTCTATGGTTATCTGCTCTGCCTGTATTTCAAAGGGCTGAGGTGCATCGGGTGTGAGCACCAACTCTCCCTGTACGGAAATGGCAGTGCCCGTATTTAGTTTTCTCTGCACGTCGTCCGCTGTTTTTTCTCTGTCAAAAACTATCTGTACGCCACGGAAACATGAGCCGTCAGTGAGTTCTATGAATCCCACATTCTTGCTTTGACGTGCCGTTCTTATCCAACCCTGTACGGTTATTTTGCCGCACAGTTCCTTGTAATCGCTTATTACTTTTGAGAGTCTTATTCCTCGCATATATCCATACCTCCGTTATTTATCTGCGTGATTTTCTGCGCAATTGACTGTTTCTTTTACGCACCGGCTGCTTTGTGAGTGCTATTATAACGAGTACTATTACAAGCAGTATGCAGAATAAAAGAACCCAGAAAATCCAATCATAGCCCGTGAGAATATCATCACTCTCACCCGACTTTGTTATGCCCGTGATGCCTGTGCCGTCTGTTTGTTCCAAATCAGACGGTGCTTTCAGGTCAGCTGTCAGAACCACTTGGTCATTGTACATATACTTAGCATACCCCACCACTTCGCCTGCACGGAGCGGAGCGTGAAGCTTTCCGTCCGGAGTGTTGAAAAAAGTTTCAGCAGTTAAAATGCTCGCCTTGGACTTAATCTCAGCTATCTCATCAGAGCGCAGACACATGAGCGCATTTTCAAGGTCAACATCCAGCTTCACAGTACCTGCATCAGAGTCCAATATATTGCAATTCAGATGCGGTTCAATGCCAAACTCCGATGCTTTTATGAGTTGGAAGTTGTTGAAACCGTATTCAAAGAGCGTCTTTGAATTTACATATCTGGGTGAACCTATCTTTGACTGTTCAAAGTCGCCCAAAAGCACCGCAATGAGAAGTTTACCGTCCTTTTCTGCGGCAGATACTATGCATCGACCTGCTGCATCGGTATCGCCCGTTTTCACGCCTATTGCATATTCATATTTGTAGTCTTGTTCGTCATCTGCCTTCATATGTATGAGGCGGTTTGTGTTTTCCACCAAAAAGCCCTCGCTGTGATGATTCGTGGGCGCAATGTTGTATGTTTCCGTGGCAACCACTTCACGGAATGTATTGTTTTTGAGTGCATATGCCGTTATGAGTGCAAGGTCATATGCCGATGACATATGGCTGGTGTCATGCAGACCGTGCGGAACTACAAAATGACTTGTGGTAGCTCCCAATTCCTTTGCATATGCATTCATGATTTCTGCAAAATAAACCACCTTGGATTCTATGGCAGGTGAGAAATATATGGAAAGTGCCCTTGCACAGTCATTGCCCGAAACCAACATCATGCCGTAAAGCAAATCACGCACGGTGAGCTTCTCGCCGTGTGATATACCAAGGACGGAACCTCGCCTTTCGGGATCTGTAACCGTTACCTCGTCATCAAGTGAAAATGTGCGTGTCGCAAACTCGGGGTCAAGCCAATCGGGATTGTTAAAGTATTCGTTCAAGTCACCCAAAAGAAATTTGCCCTCGCATAAATCCAGCACTATGATGGCGGTTAAAATCTTGGTGGTACTTGCAGGGAACGCCTGATTCATACCGTTTTTTTCGTATAGCACCGTACGGGAATTTGCCTCATACAGCACGATATTGTTTGTGCTTATTGCCATCACTTCGGCAGGTACGGTACCCGCTGCAAGCGTGACAGTACTCATGCTGCCCATTATTGCACACAAAACCAGCACAAAAGCAAACAGTTTCTTTAACATCACAAGTTGTCCTTTCCGGTAGAAAAGTGAATTGTTACTCGGGATTATAATTTAACCATATGTATATATAATCCGCAGTATACTTACGAAATATACCACAATTCACCCGTTTAGTCAACCGTAAAATGCATTCCGCAACAGGAAACATACGAGTGCCGCAACGGTTTTTCGGCTGAAAACAAATGAAAAATATATTTTAATTTCCTCTTGAAAAAAGTAAACATGTGAATTATAATGAGCATCACAGTATGGATAATGTGCATTCGATAAGTCAAATGCAAAAACGATTATCTGAAATTCATACGAAAATTTTCAATGAGAAAGATTTTATTATGCAGTATAAGCATAGCGGTGTAAATATGTATTGATTCACTCATAAAAGAATCCCGATTATGCATATGAAAAAAGATAGAATGTTTGAATATGTAAACAGCGAGGCATAAGCCGCATTGTAATGTTTGTGCGATGCAAAATATAAAAAGTAACAGGAGAAAAAATGATGAACAAACAGGATTTTAAAATTGCAGGTACAGTGCTTGTGAAGTACACAGGCAAGGATTCGGAAGTCATTATCCCCCAGGGTATCACGGAAATAGGTGAAGAAGCATTCATGACATGCTCCCGGGTGCAATCCGTGGTTATTCCGAACAGCGTGGTAAAAATCGGCAAGAGGGCATTTTGGCTTTGTACGGGAATAAAATCGGTGGATATACCGAGAAGTGTGGTTGAGTTGGGGGCAGAAGCCTTCGGATTTTGTACAAGACTTGAATTTGTGGTATTGCATGACGGTGTTAGGGTTATAGGACACGCTGCATTTGAATTTTGCTCGGAGCTGAGGTACGTAATCATGCCGCACAGTGTTGAGAAAATAGGAGTGGGCGCATTTGCCGAGTGCGAGAAACTCACTTCAATAGAGATACCCGAAAGTGTAACAGTCATAGAAAACGGAGCGTTTACGGGGTGCAATGCATTGGAATCGGTGTATATACCCGGCAGCGTGAAAAAGTAAAGAGCATAAAACCGCCGCAGATAAAGTGCGGCGGTTTTATTTTGGCAAAACGCACATGAAGTGAAAACAGCGGATAAATGCCAAAAACAGTGCTGTTTAATCAAATGCGAAAAAGCTGTTTCTCC
>JAFSHG010000129.1 GCA_017440405.1 Clostridia bacterium | reverse complement strand
GGCGACGGCAAGACGGTGCTTTATGACGGCAGAAGCGGTGAACCTTTTGAAAACCGTATATCGGTGGGCTACATGTACTATCTGAAACTGGCTCACTTGGTTGACGATAAGATTCATGCACGCTCCACGGGTCCGTACTCACTTATTACCCAGCAGCCTTTGGGCGGTAAAGCTCAGTTTGGCGGACAGCGTTTCGGTGAGATGGAAGTTTGGGCACTTGAAGCATACGGTGCGGCAAACACGTTGCAGGAAATCCTCACCATAAAGAGTGATGATATAAACGGTCGTTCAAATGCTTTCCGAGCAATCATAAAGGGCGAAAACGTACCTGAACCCGGTATCCCTGAGTCATTCAAGGTACTCATAAAAGAGTTGCAGTCACTTGCACTTGATATCAGCGTGCTGGATGCAAACGGCGAGGAGATACAGCTCAGTCAGTTGGGCGCACCCGTGGTTCATGCCGAGCAGAGCACCATACCCATGGACGATGAGGAGCTTTTGCTTTCGGCAGAGGATATGAGTGCTACGGATCTTGAATTGGAGATGGAGCGCATGGGCTTCCATGAGACATCCGAACAGGATGACGATGACGCCATAAGCGAAGAATAATATTTGTCCTCAACACCGTATCGCATTTGTCGTGTACATATGCAAACCGTGATATGTATACGACAAGCGGTGTGTGAGAGGACTGTCATACAAAATGAGGGGAGAATAAACTTGTGTTAGAGAATAGCAATTTCAGTGCAATTAAGATACGCCTTGCATCACCGGATAAAATCCGAGGTGAATGGTCGCACGGAGAGGTAACAAAACCCGAAACAATCAACTATCGATCACTCAAGCCCGACCCCGGCGGACTTTTCTGCGAAAAGATTTTCGGACCGCAAAAGGATTATGAATGCCGTTGCGGAAAATACAAGAAGACCAATACCACACGCCGTCCTCAGGGACATCATGTGTGTGAAACATGCGGTGTTGAGATAACAAAATCGTCTGTACGCCGTGAATACATGGGACACATAGAGCTGGCTGCTCCCGTGGTACATTTGTGGTACCTCAAAGGCACGCCGTGCTATCTCAAACTCTTGCTCGAAATGTCGCCCAAAGACTTAGAGCATGTAATTTACTTTGCAAAGTACACGGTGCTGGATCCCGGTAGCTGTTGTGACCCTCGCTTCTGGCCCGAGATGGACGGTGCAGAGGTAACAAAAAATCCGCAAATGCAGCGTCCCGCAGCATACATGCTGGAATACAAGCAGATTTTAGATGAAAAGAAATGGACGGATATTCAGGCTGAGTGCAAAAAGAAGAAAGAAGAATATCCCGACTTTGTCATGCCCCGTGCAGATATGGGTGCTGCTGCAATTCAGGAACTCCTGCGCAACATAGACCTCGAAGCTGAGGCTGCAAAATTGCGTGAGGAAGCCAAAGGTGCAAAAGGACAGAAGCACACGAATGCCATCAAGCGTTTGGAAGTCATAGAGGCGTTCATATCCAGCGGAAACCGTCCCGAGTGGGTGGTAATGGATGCGCTTCCCGTAATTCCTCCGGATTTGCGCCCCATGGTGCAGCTTGACGGCGGAAGATTTGCAACCAGCGACTTAAATGACCTGTACAGAAAGGTTATAACAAGAAATAACCGTCTTAAAAAGAGTCAGGAAATAAAAGCCCCCGGCATCATCATAAGGTGCGAAATGCGTATTTTGCAAGAGGCTGTTGACGCACTCATAGACAATGGCAGACGTGATAAGCGTCCCACCACGGGTCCCGGTAACAGACCGCTTAAATCCCTTACGAGTATGCTCAAAGGTAAACAGGGTCGTTTCCGTCAGAACCTTCTCGGTAAACGTGTTGACTATTCGGGTCGTTCCGTTATCGTTGTGGGTCCCGAACTTAAAATGTATCAGTGCGGACTCCCGAAGGAAATGGCACTTGAACTTTTCCGTCCCTTTGTAATAAAGAGACTTACGGAAGGTCCGAACTGTGAAAACGTAAAGACTGCAAAACTCAAAATAGAGCGTGCAAACGATGAAGTTTGGGAAGTGTTGGAGCAGGTTATAAAGAATCACCCTGTACTCCTGAATCGTGCACCCACACTGCACAGATTAGGTATTCAGGCTTTTGAACCTGTACTTGTGGAAGGCAGAGCTTTGAAACTGCATCCGCTCGTTTGTACGGCATATAACGCCGACTTCGACGGCGACCAGATGGCTGTGCATGTACCGCTTTCCATAGAAGCTCAGGCAGAGGCACGCTTCCTTATGCTCGCTTCCAATAACATCTTGAAACCGCAGGACGGAAAACCCGTTGTATGTCCCACACAGGACATGGTATTGGGATGCTATTACCTCACAAGCGTGCGTGAGAATCCGAACAGACCAAAGGATGAAACACCTGTATTTTATTGTCCCGATGAAGCTCTGTATTCATATCAGACGGGCAATGTAACACTGCAAGAACCCATTCGTGTATGTATCCAGCGTGAGATAGACGGACAGATGCGTGAGAGCATAATCACGGCAACGGTGGGAAAACTCATCTTCAACAGGGTAATTCCGCAGGATTTGGGCTATGTGGACAGAAGTATCCCCGGCAACGAATTTGCACTTGAAATAGACTTCCAGGTGGGTAAAAAGCATCTGAGCAAGATTATTGATCGCTGCTATCGTTGTCACGGCGCAACCGTTACAAGCCAGATGTTGGACAGCATAAAATCTCTCGGTTTCAAGTACTCCACACGTGGCGGTATCACTGTTGGTTACAAGGATATCACGGTGCCTGAGCAGAAGAAGGTTTTCATAGCAGAAGCAGAGGAAAAGGTTGCACAGATAGAGGCTAAATATAAAATGGGTCTCCTCTCGGCTAAGGACAGGAAGCGTTACATAGTGGATATATGGAAAGAGACTACGGAAACTGTTGCAAACGTTTTGATGAACAGTCTTGACCCGTTCAACCCCATAAACATGATGGCAGATTCCGGTGCCCGTGGTAGTAAGAACCAGATAGCACAGCTTGCAGGTATGCGAGGCCTTATGAACGATACATCGGGTGATGTAATTGAAGTTCCCATAAAGGCTAACTTCCGTGAAGGTCTGACAGTATTGGAGTTCTTCGTATCATCGCACGGCGCAAGAAAAGGTCTTGCAGATACGGCACTTCGAACGGCAGACTCAGGTTATCTTACACGCCGTTTGGTAGATGTATCGCAGGATGTCATAGTACGTGAGGATGACTGCTTTGAAGCTCTCGGCAAGTCCATAGCAGGAACCGTTATAGAAACAATTTATGACGGTGACAAGGTTGTTGTGGAACTTGGCGACCGCATACTCGGCAGATACACGGCAGCTCCCGTGTTCCATCCCGAAACGGGCGAGATGATAATAGATATAAATCAGCGCATAACCATGAACATACGCGATGCCATAGTAAAGGCAGGCGTGAAGTCCGTGAAGTGCAGAACAGTGTTTAATTGCCAGTGCGAACACGGCGTATGCCGCAAGTGCTACGGTGATAACCTTGCAACGGGCAATGAAGTGGATATTGGTGAGGCTGTGGGTATTATTGCTGCACAGGCTATCGGTGAGCCGGGTACGCAGCTTACGATGCGTACATTCCATACGGGCGGCGTTGCATCGGCATCGGATATCACGAGCGGTTTGCCGCGTGTTGAGGAAATATTTGAAGCAAGAAAGCCCAAAGGCGTGGCAGTACTTTCTGAAATAGAGGGTGTTGTGAGCGTACAGACGGAACAGAAAAAGCGTACCGTTACCGTTACTCCCACAGGTGCTGTGGATGCGTCCGAGTCACGTGCGTACACCATACCTGTGGCAAGCAGGTTGCGTGTGAAAGACGGTGACACGGTACTCGCAGGCGAAGCTATCACGGAAGGCGCACTGAACCCCAACGAAGTACTCAAAATTTCAGGCCCGAATGCAGCTCAGACATATCTTCTGAATGAAGTACACAAGGTTTACAGCTCACAGGGTGTTGATTTGGCAGATAAGCACATAGAGATTATCATACGCCAGATGATGCGCAAAGTCCAGATTGAGGATGCAGGCGATACCAACATGTTGCCGGGCGAATTGACGGATAGATTCAGAGCAAGTCGTGAGAATGACCGTATTGCAGCGGAAAATGAGCGCAGACGCATGGAAGCAGGCGAAGGCGAGTACTTTGAAGAGAAAGCTCCCGCACTCATTACGGAGAAACTTTTGGGTATTACCAAGGCAGCACTTGCGACTGACTCGTTCCTCTCTGCCGCAGCATTCCAGGAAACCACTCGAATACTCACTGATGCTGCCATAAAGGGCAAGACGGATCCGCTCGTGGGATTGAAAGAAAACATTATCATAGGCAAGCTGATACCTGCCGGCATTGGCATGAAGCGCTACCGTGACATAGATGTGGAAAGCACGCTCCCCGAGACTCCTGCAGTTCCTGTCGATGCTATTGAGGATTCGGATGATGTTTCGATATCCGAGCATGATATGTCGGAAACGCCTGTGAGCATGGACGGTTTTGACGACTTTGAAGACATGTTTGACAGTGACGACATAGACGAACTCTTTGGTGACGACGGCGACGACGGCGACGAAACAGACGGCGAATAATGCATTAGACTGAGGGAGCAATGCAGAATTGTATTGCTCCCCGACTTATATTTACGGATATGAACAGCAAACAAGAATTTATTACGATGTACGAGCGCTTTTTAATGAGCGCAAACGATAGCAGAATTACCCCCGAATTTGCACATTCAGAAGCGGTGCGTGTTTCGGAAATGATAGACACGGACGATTATATGACGGCAAGCCTGTCTGGGTTTTGTCAACTCTGTGCAGACGATTCGGATGTGCGTACAAAGAATATTTACGGTCTAACAGACTTTGGAAATGTTGAACCTAAAACCGAGCGAAGTATAAAATTGGGCGGCGAGCGCACGGGTACGGTGCTTCCAATAAGTATTCCTGTGTGTAAAAGGTGCAGACGGAATTATCTTTTGGTTCAAAACCTGCCGACTTTAATAAGTGTGACAGTTATCGCACTGGCACTTTTATTTGTGAATTTACCGAGCGTGAAGCAGAGTCTGTATGACGGCAACCTATTTGTTCCGCCTGTTATGCGACCGTTTTTCGTATTTGCGTTGGTGACGGCTATCACCGTGATACTATGTGCTGCATTGCGCAGGGTGCTGATAGAAAAGCTGTCGGCAAAGACGCTTTTCAACATACTGGAAATAAAAACACTTCCATTCCTCAGCAAAGGCGGTTGGATGCGACTTTACGGCAACAAGCATTTCAGCCAAGTACTCTTTGCACCTCAAAAGCCTGCATATATGCAATTTGAGCGTCATGATGAGAACTGTGAGTGCGAGGAGAAAGAAGCAGACTCGGATTTGCAAGAAACAAGCGAGGACAGCACATCGGATACAGACGATGAGGCATAATTATGCAGAACAGTTGAGACGGCTTTTTTCAGAAGGCGTGTCAACACTCTATGGGATAGAGTGTACTCCCCGTGACGTTGTTATAGGCGGCGAACACGGCGATGTAAGCATATGTGTTGCAAGGTCAGGGAATAATACATGTATCTGTGCTGATACACTTTTGCAAAACCAAAGTGTCTTTGAGATGTATGGGCAGCAAACATTGGATGCGGTCACGGTTTGCGGACATTACATAAATATCCGCTTGTGCGATTGTTATTTAGGCTGTTTATCCCGGAGAATACTCCGTGAATTGTCGGAGCCAAGCGTGATAGACAGTGATAAATGCGGTGTTGCGATAGCTCGTGCGTGGATGTTGGGCAGAAAAAACGCCGATTTTTATACGCGCATAAGGGAACCGCTGTGGCGCAGAGCGTTTCTTTGCTCATTGTGTGCAGGAGAGAGCAGGAAAAAGCTCATGATTGCCGTAAATGCTTATCTTGCGGCAGAGGAAAATATAACGATGTACGATGATATGGGTATGCCTGCCGGTGCGATAGCAAAGCTCATATCATGTGCAAGAAAGGAGATTGAATATGAAAATTAAATGGTACGGACATTCATGCTTCATGCTCACATCGGACAGTGGAGTAAGAATTTTGACAGACCCGTGTGACCCGAGTACAGGCTATGATATAAGCGGTGTTGAGGCGGATGCGGTTACAGTGTCACACGACCACCATGACCATAACTATTTGGATGCGGTGAAGGGCGATCCCGTGGTGATACGGGACGAAAAACCGACCGAGGTATGCGATATAAAAGTGCAGGGGGTGTGCACATATCATGACGATTGCGGTGGAAAAAAGCGTGGCAAAAATATAGTATTTATATTTGAGATCGATGGATTGCGTATTATACATGCGGGGGATTTGGGCGATATATCAGACCCCGATTTAGCGAAGAGAATAGGCAAGTGTGATGTGCTTTTAGTACCCATTGGCGGCGTATACACCATAGATGCGCCACAGGCAAGGGCATTTGCAAACATGCTCCATGCAAAGGTGGTAATTCCCATGCATTATAAGACGGATGCACTCACATTTGAATTGGGCGATGTGGACACTTTTGTGGATCATGCCGTGGATTGCAGCATACACAGGCTGAAAAAGAGTGAAGCCGTGTTGGATAAGAGCTGTTTGGGTTCTGACAGAATTCTCCTTCTTTCATACAAGGATTAAAATAAAAGCGGCAAGGTGCATTTTGCTTTCCTGCCGCTTTTTTTCAAGCCTCACTTGCGGACGCTTTTACACCCAAAAAACCGGGTGTAATTTTTTTTGCGGATAATGCCATGCGCATAAGTTCACGAATATCCGATGCACCGTATGCACAGTCACATACGGAAAGTGCCTCGTGCAAATTCTGCTTTGGTACTATGATGCAAGTTGCGCCTGCACACAATGCCGCTTCCGCCTTTTCACGAATACCGCCTACGGGACGTAACTCGCCCGATGTGGTTATCTCGCCCGTTATCGCCACGTTCGCCTTTAACGGTCGCATGGTGAGTGCGCTTATGAGTGCGGCACAGAAGGCAGCACCTGCACTCGGGCCGTCTACGGGCAGACCGCCCGGGATATTGAATATGATGTCATACTTTGTGCAGTCAACACCGAATACCTCAGACGCTGCTCTCACCGCATTTTCGACTGATGCTACGGCAAGGCTTTTTCGCACGAGTCTGCGCCCCGCATATGCTATTTCTTCCTCTGTGATGGCACCGTTTATTTCCAATGTACCACGGTCGTGGGTACGCTTCACGGAGCATTCAATTTCCAGTACCACACCGGAGTTTTGCGAAACACCCAGACCGTATGCACGCCCCACGTGCTCGTCACATGGCATGGTGAAGGAATATTTGCGGACATACCTGCAAACACGGGCAACACGCTCTATGTCATCCGTACAGATGTCGGCGTTATTGCTCATGCTTCCTGCAAGTTGCATTATACTGACGCAATCTCTGCCCGATTCGGAATAGGAGGCACAGAGGGCAAGCACGTTTTCATTGGTGTTTTTACCCATTGCAACAGCAGCATTTGCGCCTATTTTTCTCAGGTTATCATCGGAAAGCGGCGAAAAGAATATTTCTATACATCTCGAACGCAGGGCAGGCGGTATCTCCTCGGGTGAACGTGTGGTGGCTCCTATAAGTCTGAAATCCGCAGGCAGACCGTTTTTGAATATGTCGTGTATGTATGCAGGAATACTTCTGTTTGATTTGGAGTAGTATGAACTTTCAAACCTGACGCATCTGTCCTCCAACACTTTAAGCAGCTTATTCATCTGCAATGGGTGAAGTTCACCTATCTCATCCAAAAAGAGAACGCCGCAATGCGCCCTTGTGACAGCACCTGCCTTTGGTTGCGGAATGCCATGACTTCCAAGCTGCCCTGCACCCTGATAGATGGGGTCGTGTACGCAGCCTAAAAGCGGGTCGGCAATGGCACGCTCATCAAAACGTATGCATGTGGCATCCAGCTCAATGAATTGTGAATTATCATTAAAAGGCGAATCGGGGCATTTT
The DNA here is from genome assembly GCA_017440405.1 of Clostridia bacterium. Lineage (GTDB taxonomy): Bacteria > Bacillota > Clostridia > Christensenellales > CAG-138 > RGIG3141. The sequence goes on along the minus strand of JAFSHG010000129.1, from coordinate 11,510 downwards.
TTAGCTTCTTCCAGTATGAGCCGAGCTGCACATGTTTTTCCCACACCGGGAGGACCGTATATGAGAATATGCTGAGGATTTTTGCTGCAAAGCGCACCACGAAGTGCTTCAATGGCGTCTGCTTGACCCACTATATCTGAAAGTTTTTTGGGCCTTGTGGCCTCGGATAAGGGCAGACTCAGTGAACACTCACGCATCCTATGCAGTTTTTGAAGCTCGCTGTTATCCTCAAATGAAGGTCGGTGTCGCTGAGAGTCTTTTTTGCTCTGCCATCTTAAAATAAAAAATCCCAGACCCAATACGCTGAGTTGTACCAGTGCAAATTCATACCAAGTCATAACGCCAAAAACCTCCGAACCCAGAAAAAGCGGAGGACATGTTTCGTGCCTCCGCTTATAGTATTTGAAGTATGCGTGTTTATATGCGTGATTTATAAAAGACGTGCGTTTTATGAGGCGCAGAACCTCAGTATTGCCGAAGCGTCTGCTGTGTTGTATGAGTCGTCGCAATTAAAGTCGCCATACAGTCTTGCGGCTGTGGGGAGGCTTATAATTCCCGCTGAATATTTGAGCAGGAAAGTGGCATCGCCCGTGTTTACGACTTTGTCCTGATTTACATCGCCCAGGAGGTCGCCTGCATCTTGCGGATAGTCCTTCTTGCTGCATTTGGGGTATGTAAACTCGTCACATACATTCACTATCCGACCGTCGGGAACATGGGTATGATTCATGTACTCGTATCCGCGCAGGAAGTATAGTAATTGTAGTCTTCGGCGGAGTCATCAAACGTGGTATCCACATAGAACCAAATTTTATTCTGCATTTTTACTGCGGACCACATATGATTTCTGCCTTCCACAAAGCCCGAAACCGCCGCGGCATTTATTCCAACGCTTTTACACAAAACATTAAAGCCTTTCACATATGCCTCGCACACGGGGTACTTTTTTTCATCGGTTTGTTTTACAAGCGCACTGTATGCGGACCAGGGCAATTCGCCCAAGGTGTCGGGTCCGTAGCCCTGTGACACGTGCTTGTTATACGTGCAGTTATTCAAGATGAAGTCGTGTATGTATTTTACCTGAGCATATGTGCCCAAGTCTTGAATTTCTTTTTTCACGGCATCTATGGCGGCATTAAATTTTTCTTCTGCCTTTTTCACGCTCTCGTATGTGGCAAAATCGCTTCCGTGCCAAGTGTCGTTATAGGCATAGAGATACAGTTTTTTTATTTCACCCGAGTTTGTGTCGTATGAATACTTATACGAATGGTATTTGGACATCCAAAACAGGTCGCCACGGTCCAATTCAAAGGCGTACACGGCATTATAAATTGCAGTTTGGAGTTTATTCATTTCGCTTTCATTGTCACGATGAGCTTTAACGGGAACAGGTATTTCAAACTGCATGATTTTATTCTCACGCATGAGGTCTATGTTTTTTTCAAGGGTATTGTAAATCGCAAGCTCCTTTTTGTCCAACTGATCCATGTAGCTGTCCTCAAAAACTGCATTCTCTGCCAGTCTGAGTCCATCACCGCCGTATTCATAAAAAGCAGAGAAAAAAGATGCATCGCTCATTTTGACCATAGAATTTGCAACCGCATTTACACCTGAAAAAATGGTGCAAAGTGCTATGCAGAAGCTTAACAAGCGTAGTTTTTTATTCATTTACATCCCGTCCTTCCAGTATTACATGCATTGCACCGTCCGGATTTGCATATTGCTCCAAAACGCTGTACGGTATTTCAAAGTACGGTGAGCCTTGCGCATAATACGATATTTCATATAACTCATAAAAGATTACGAGTTTGGTATCCGTAAGGTAAAAGTCCTTGTCCTCGGTTATTTTTACATCCGAGTGAGTATCCGTCCTATTGAGGCGCACCAATGTCTCTGCATAAAATGCCGCAACATTCTTCCAAGTGTCATTATCCGATTCAAACAGAGTGTCAAGCGTTATTCTGCCGCCGCTTTGCGAGTTAAAAGTTATCGGGTGATACAACACTGTCTGATCGGTCTTATTTGTTGCGTACAACAGAATGGAAAGTATACCTCGGTCGTTATATGTGATTTTATATTCTATTTCATCAACACTACTTGCATATTCGGCTGCAAATGCAGATGTTTCTCTTATGACTTCTTCATTCAGAATGATATCTGCGCCCGTGCCGCTCACATGCGGATAAGTGGCACTCACACCCGAGAATGTGGAGCTTTCGCTCATGATTACGGCAGGCTTTCCCGATGAGTTGATGCTCACCTGTTTTGTTTTTTCAGGCACGGAGGGTGCAGGCGGAGTTTTCGTATTCTCCTTACATGAACACAACACCGCAATGCATATCATTGTTATAATGACGAGCAGTATCTTCTTCACGGCTGCACCTCCTTTGCACATAAAATCATGGTTTGCAGATTATAAGCTCCGAGTCTGCAATGGCTTTCTCTATCATATCTTCAAAGTCCACCAAACTCTCGCTCTCACGTATATTTTGGAGAACGGGTTTTGTAACGGGATGCTTAGGTACAAACACCGTGCAGCAGTCCTCCTCGGGTATGATGGAAGTTTCAAAAGTGTTTATACGCTTTGCTATCTCCGTTATTTCCATTTTATCCATGCCTATGCAGGGACGGAATACGGGCATGGTTACGGCATCGTCCGTGCAGCAGAGAGCTTCCACTGTCTGGCTTGCTACCTGACCTATGGACTCGCCCGTTATAAGTGCAAGTGCGCCGTCTTTTTCGGCTATTTTCTGCGATATCTTCATCATGAGTCGACGCATGAGAAGCGTGGTTTCTTTTTCGGGGCATCTCTCGTGTATTGTGAGCTGTATCTCGGTGAAGGGTACCACATGCAATCTTATTTCACCTGCATATTCCGAAACGATTTTTGCAAGGTCTATTACCTTATCCTTTGCTCGCTCGCTTGTGTAAGGATAGCTGAAAAAATGTACGGCGGAAAGCTCCACGCCACGCTTTGCTATCATATATCCTGCCACGGGGCTGTCTATGCCACCCGAGAGGAGGAGTGCAGCCCTTCCCGATGTTCCCACGGGAAGTCCGCCTGCGCCGCGTATCTCGTTGGTGTATATGATAGCCTTATCACGGATTTCCACGCCCACCTTAATCTCCGGGGTATGTATGTCCACCGATATGTTATCAAAACTCTCCAAAAGCTCATGCCCGAGTTCTCTGCAAATCTCCTCGGATGTCATGGGGAATTTCTTATCGGCACGCTTTGCAAACACTTTAAAAGTATGTTTTTTGCCGTCCTGTATCTCACGGCTCATAAGCTCACTTGCAGCCTGCTTCACGCTCTCCCACGATTTTTCAGTTGAAACTGCTATGCTCACGGAATGTACGCCGAAAACCTTTGTGAGTCTTTGTGCCGCCGTATCAAGCTGTGTATCTGAAATTCCCACGGCATATATTCTGCCCGATTCATTGCGTATCTTGTGGTCTATGTCATGCAGGGCATGGCGTATGTTGTGTTCCAGCTTGCGCTCAAAGAAGGGACGGTTAAGCCCCTTTAAGTGTATCTCGGCATAGCGTATGAGTATTACATTCTCTGTCATTTTTATCTCCCGTCTATGCGTCAGTTCATCTTTTTTGTAAGCACTTCCCAGTCCGCATCACTGTTTAACCTTGCAACCGTGATGTAGCGGGTTTTGCCGTCAACTTTGCATGTGTAGATGATGATGTTTCCACGGTTATAGAGCGGATAGTTCTCGTACTTGCCGCAGTCATCGTCTGCAATCTCCAAATCGGATGATTCCATGGTGTCGGAATACTCCTTCTTTGCATACCTGAGTGCTATGCGCAAGGTTTCCTCCACCTCATCCTCTGTGAGTGCTTCGGCATATTTGCCGGCTATCACGAAATGAACTTCCGCATCGTCATTATCTTCATCATCCTTGGAGCCTGCTGCATCCTCCGCCGGGTTAGTTTTATCCGAATCGTTATCTTTCATGGTGTCTTTGCGGTTGTCTTCTTCACCTGTTTTGTCGGATTCTTTCTTTCCGTTCAGCAATTCGTTGAGCTTGTTTCCGCTGGCTTCGGCACCTTTTTCGCCGTATGAGCTGAGTGCGTCGGTGTTGTCTCTCTTATCGCCGTCATCCTTTGCACAGGCGAATACACCTGTAAGAAGTACGATACATAAGAGTACTGTGAGAATTTTTTTCATCGGTGTTGACCCTCCTTAATAAGTCCTGACTTGTATGCAGCTAAGAGATCCTGCAAAACCTCCACCTGCTCCATGAGTGTTCTTCCCACATCCGTATCCGCAACAGTGATGCGGTTCGGAGCCGTTTCCACCTTTACGCATGTGGAGTTTATGTCGCAATCCGGCATCTCGTCATCCGTGGTTGCGGTATAGGTATCATGAGCATATATTTTGAGTGCCCTGGATGTGAAGAACATGGTGTAACCTGCAATACCCGTGGTTGCCTGATATGCCTTGCAGAAACCACCGTCGATTACTATGAGCTTTCCGTCTGCATGTGTGGGATCTTCTCCCTTTTTCACCTTTACGGGCATATGACCGTTTATGATGTGCGAGAACTCGTTCTCTATACCGAAATCCGCCAGTATGCGTTCACAGAATGCTATGTCGTTATAACAGGTATAATAAGCATTTTTAGGCTCGTTATGCGTAACCTTATCTTCAATGAGTGCTCTTTCAAATGTGGTTATGCACTTTTTGCCGAATATGGGTGAATCCTTGCCGCACCAGAGATACCACATGTAATCCAGACTGAATGCGTTTTCCTCGGGTGAGCCGTTTGCAAAGAATGCAGTCCTTGCCATTTTATCCGCAAAGTCAAACAGGGCTTTACCCGAGTACGTTTTTCCGAAATATGTGAATTCCATGAAACTGCCATCGGCCTCACAGGGCATACATCCGTGATACAGGAGATTGTTGTTGCACACCTTGTACACAGAACCCACATCGTACATGAATTTTATATGACGCTGCAATTTTTCACTCTCTTTGAACTCTTCAAGCAGAGTGTTTATGAGTTCTTCTTCTTTTTCGGTGAGTGCACAAGGGTTGTTTGGGTCTATGGTGGGGAACACCTTATCCCTGAGCTGGTATGTGATTCCGTCCACCTCATATGTCATATCTGCAAAGTTTATTCGACTGAGCACATCACGGTGTTGCATACCGAATACGGGGTTGCGCTTCACGAGTTGACCTTCGAGCTTAAACATAATAACGCAAATTGCCTTATGCATTTTAGCATACAGGTCGGATTCCTTGGGTTCATAGCCGTGTATGGGCTTTACTCTGGGGGTGAACACTGATGCATCATTATCTGCATACTGCTCCTGAGCAAAAATTGCAAGCGGCAGCAAGCTGATTCCGTATGAGTTTTCAAGCATATCGAGGTTGTCGTATTGGAGACAGTTTTTCACAACAGTGGCTATACATGCAAGTGAACCTGCCGCAGCACCCATCCAAAGCACGTCGTGGTTTCCCCACTGGATATCTACATCGTGGTGATGCATGAGCTGCTTTACTATGGAGTCGGCGTGAGGGCCTCTGTCGTATATATCGCCCACTATATGGAGTTTATCAATTGTCATGCGCTTTATAACGCCCGAAAGTGAAATTATGAATTCGTCTGCACAACCCAAATTCACAATGGATGTGATAAAACTCTTATAATAGCCCAACCTGTCCTCATCGTTTCTGCCTCTGTGCAAAAGTTCATCCATTGCATATGCAAAATCCTTGGGAAGCGCTTTTCTCACCTTGGAACGGGTGTACTTATGAGTAACCGCACGGCATACTTCAATGAGGCGTGTGAGCATAACGGCATACCAATCGCACATAGCTGAATCGTCCGTTTGTGCGTGCATACGTTCAAGCATCTCCTCAGGATAGTATATGAGTTTTGCAAGATCGTTCTTTTCAGCCAGTGTAAGAGAGTTTGAAAATGTCAAATCAATCTTTTCGCGCAAAGCACCCGAACAGTTATTCATTATGTGACGGAAAGCTCTGTCCTCACCGTGCAGGTCACTCATGAAATGCTCTGTTCCTTTTGGCAGGCAACAAATAGCATTAAGGTTTATTATCTCTGCACTCACCGCCTGAACTGTGGGGAAGTCACGTGAAAGCAGTTTAAGCAATTTCAAATCCATAAAACAAATACCTCCGATTTATACTGTCTTTACTATAACATACCGCATTTATAATTTCAACAGCACCAGGGCATACAAGACGAACCGTTTCATATATTTTTGAGTCAAAAAAAGCTGCATACTGCCGTTTAAAACAGTATGCAGCCGTGTGATTCAAGGAAATAATGTCAACAATCCACCAGCGTTCCTATATTCTTTCCGTACACAGCATCACGAATGCTGTCTTTGCCTTTTAACGGGAACACGGCGATGTGTATTTTTTGTTCTTTGCAGAGGGTGATGGCGGTTTGGTCCATGCCGCCCACATTCAGCGATATAAGCTCATCGTATGTGGGGTGAGTGAGTCGTTTGGCATCTGCATATACATCGGGGTTCTTATCGTACATAGCGTCCACATTTTTTGCAAGCAGCAGTGCTTCGGCGTGTATTTCGCAAGCCCTCAGTGCTGCCGCAGTGTCCGTGGTGAAAAACGGCGAGCCGCTTCCGCATACGAATATTGCGACTTCGCCCTTATCGAGCGATGCGTTTGCTTCCCTTGCGCTGAATGTATCACAGAATCTCTGCATTTCCACGGCGGAGAAAACACGGGCTGATACTCCTTGCTTGGAGAGTGCATCGCACAGTGCGAGTCCGTTTATGGCCGTTGCGAGCATCCCCATATGGTCTGCACGATTACGCTCCATAGCTCCTGCACTTCTTGCACGCCAGATATTGCCGCCTCCCACAACTATGCCTACCTGCACGCCCAACTCTGCTATGCTCTTTATTTGAGCTGCGGTGGCTGCCAAAGCATCTGCCATAATGGGGTCTTGTGCTCCGCCTGAGAGTGCCTCACCGCTGAGTTTCAGCAATATTCGCTTAAATTTGAGTGTTTCCATGTTTTGGTTGCTCCTTCTATATGCTTTAATTGTTGTTGATGTCATCGCTTATCATATCAAAAACAGTTCCCGTGCCGCTGTCTGTGGGCGAGGTTTCGGGCTTGTCTTCGTTTGTGCCCATGTATGCCACAGGGATATCTTGTACCTGCATTACGGGAGGAACTGTTTCACCATAGTCAGGTGAATCATCTGTGGGGGTACCTTGATAAGCAGGGTAGTCTTGTGCCATGTCAAACACTGAGCCGGTTTGTGCAACTTCGTCTGAACTCGTGGTTGCGCCCGGGAATGCTGCAGGGGTTATATCCGAATCCGTGAGAGGACGTGCCTGTGCTTCATAATTCATGGGTGATGTGAAAGGACTTGTCGCCCTGTTTTCATCGCTCATGAGCTGTGATGCAGATGTCACTACTCTCGTATCACGGGGTCTGCTTGCACGGAAGCGTTCTTCCTCACGTGCCTTGGACCTTGCCTTTGCCGCACGGACTTCTGCCTCTGATTTTTTTGTGACCCACACCATGAAAAATCCTATCAGTATAATTTCCAAAACGGCAATTCCGAATATAATGGGCTCAGGCATGTTAAGCCTCATCATGGCATATATTTCGTAAACCATATGTTCTTCTCCTCTAATGCTTTAAAATCTCTGTACATTATAGCACTTTTTATATTTTTAATCAACACCGCTGTTTCGCATTCATTTTTCAAAACCACTTGTTAAATTCAGAAAAATGTTTTATTATATGAGTACATATAAATTCGGAGGTTCTATGGACAAGATTTCTTTTGAAAAACTGTACACACCCGAGCTTTGCGACTCTGTGATGGAAAAGGGTGAGGTGAACGGGGACATTACTTTTATTTTCTCGGGTGCTGCCTTTGAGAGTGTTACTTTCACCGAGGCGCATGTGCGTGAGATACGAATTGCAGGCTATGAGGTCTTAGACGAAGATGAGGAAGTGGTTTTTGATATGCCGAACATTGAAATATTGGGAGAGCAGATTCCCGATGTGCTGTTGCCGCTTTTGGAGTCAAAACCGCATGTTGTGGGATTCTCCCGTGCCGAAGGGGCTGTGGTGCTTACTCTTTCGGATACCACCGATACATATGAAATAGAGATAGAGTTTGAGGATGTTACCGTGAAATAAAACGCTTGCAAGCTTTGAGTAAAGCGTGTATAATAACTAAGGTTGCTGCGTTGCGGTTTTGTGTTGCAATGCACTCACCTTACAGGAAAGGAGATTATATTTATGAACAGTTTACTTGCACTTTTGCCCATGGCAGGTGACAAATTCAAGGTTCTGCCCATAGTACTCATTGCAATCGCCGTTGTTATAATTGTTGTGCTTCTGATTGTGAACAACAAGAAAAAAGACGAATAATCACTTCTGAATAATTGTACTCTGCACGGGGCAAGTCTCCTACGTGCAGAGTTTTTTTATTTAAAAACACATAAAAACGTATATATCTATCACAAAGGGAAATAATCACTGTGAGGTGATTGGTTATATGAAAAAGTTTTTCTGTATCTTGCTTGCAGCGACATTTATCATGTGCTTTATGCTCACGCCACGCTGTGTATCATGCGAGTTTGATAAATCGGATATTTACAGACTGCACATAATCGCAAACAGCAACTCGTATGCTGACCAAAGTGTGAAACTTGCGGTTCGTGATGCGCTCCTTATGTATGAAAAAGAACTTTTTGCCCGTCACGGCACTGTGCAAAATGCAGCGGAAGCAAAACAACTGCTCATGCAAAATGCAAGCCAAATTCATAAAATTGCGCTGGAAGTTTTGGCAAAAAACGGATTTTATTACGGAGTGAAGCTTTCAACAGGCATATATGATTTCCCCGACAGAACATATAAAGACACTTTCTATCCTGCCGGGAAGTATGACGCATTGCGTGTGGTTTTAGGTGACGGAAAAGGAGAAAATTGGTGGTGCGTAATGTTCCCGCCTCTGTGTATAATTGACGACAGCTCAGGGAAAAGTGAAGATAAGGAAGCCGAAACCTGTGAAGGCGATGATGTGGAATTTAAAAGTTTATTTTCCGTCATCGGCAAGTGGCTCGCTGAGCTTTTCGACTGACAAATCGGCTTCCATGACTTATTTGGGAGTGATTTTATGATTGGAAAAAGATTTTTATCATTTACAATTGCACTGGTGATTATATTCTGTGCATGTATATTCCCCCGTAACGCACAGGCTGCAGTACTGAAAACGGGTTCTCGGGGCGCATCTGTACGCACGTTGCAATCAAAACTCAAACGGTGGGGCTATTACAACGGCAGTGTGGACGGTATTTTCGGGGCACAGACGGAAAGTTCCGTAAAATCGTTTCAGCGCAGTAACGGGTTGAGTGCAGACGGCGTTGTGGGTGACGCCACGGCAAAGGCACTCGGAATGGATATAAAAAGCACGCAGACTTCGTCCTCATCAAATTCGGGGTCAAATTCAAGCAATGTATATCTTTTAGCGAAGCTCATATATGCTGAATCCCGTGGCGAACCGTACAAGGGACAGGTGGCAGTGGGGTCCGTGGTGTTGAACAGAGTAGAAAGCTCGTCTTTTCCAAATTCTATGGCGGGTGTTATCTATCAGAGCGGTGCATTTTCAGTTGTGGCGGATGGGCAGATAAACCTTTCTCCCAATGAAACCGCATTAAAAGCGGCAAGGGACGCCCTCAACGGTTGGGATCCGACAAACGGGTGTTTATACTACTACAATCCCGCAAAGACAAGTAATAAGTGGATTCGTTCACGACCCATAATGCTTACGATAGGGGAGCATGTATTTTGCAAATGAGTGGTATGAAAAATAGCAAAGAACAGGATATGTATAATGATAATGTGTATGAAAGTCCCGTAAAAGAGCGACAGGGTGGTCATATGAAAAGGCGTACAAAGACCCTGCTTTTATCGGTGATATTGCCGTCCGTGCTGGGTGTTGCGCTTATTATCTCGCTCATATGGGGATTTTCACGAAATGCAAAGGCACAGGATTACAAAGCGGCTGCCACATCCATGTACTCACGTGCATACAGTGAGCTTGTTTCTGAAATTGCGGATATAGAAGTTACGCTGTCAAAGATACAGATAGTGGGTTCAAAGCCGCAGTACATCTTGCTTTTGGATGAAGTATGGCGCAGTTGCGGCACATGCACGGGACTTTTATCTCAGATTCCCACATCGCATATAGACTCCGAGGAAATGAACCAATTTCTTATAAGGGTAGGCGATTATTCACGTGCACTTGCAACATCGCTTTTGCACGGCAAGGCGATGACGGCAAAGGACACGCAGCAGATAGCAGAGCTTCGTAAAACATGTACGAAAGTTGGTGAAAATCTCAGAAAGCGGTATGAGAGCGGCAATTATCCGGATGACTTGCTCACGCATGACGGTTATTTTGAATCCGCAAGCGATGAATATGAAGGACAGGAAACACGTACAGAGTATCCCACACTCATATATGACGGACCTTTTTCGGAGAGTGCGGAAAAAGCGGAACCCAGAGGGCTTACAGGTGAACACATAACTCAAACCGATGCATATTCCGTGGCAATGAGCTACATGCAACAGCCTTGCGGATTGGAGTTTTCGTCAGATTCGGACGGTGACATACCGGCATATGATTTTTCGGGTACGTTGGCAGACGGACGACAGATAGATATTTCTATTGCAAAGCAGGGCGGTGCACCCGTGTGGATGATGACGCAGGCAGTGGGAAATGCAACAGATATTCCGGACAAGACCACGGCAAAAGCTTATAAAAAGATTGCGCTCGACTTCCTGAAAAAGCACGGTTTTGACGACATGGAATCCACCTATGCTCAGTATTACGGCGGTGTTGCACTGATAAACTTTGCTGCCACACAGGACGATGTGATTTTGTACAGTGATTTGATAAAGATATGGGTGGACAGAGAAAGCGGTGAAATCGTAGGTTTTGACACGAGGAATTATCTGTACAGCCATGTAGAGCGTGACTTGGAAAAGCCGACAATCAAAAAGTCGGAAGCCAAACTGATGATATCCGAAAACTTGAATATAAAGCAAGTTTCGCTTGCACTCATACCCATGACACCCGAAACGGAAGTTCTCTGCTATGAGTTCAAGGGCGAGTACGGCGGCGAGAGTTTCATAGTCTATATAAACGCACAGAGCGGTGAAGAGGAGCAGATTTTCAGAATAATTGACACAGAGGACGGACAACTGGTGTTGTGATGAAAGTTGCTGAAAAAAGACCATGCGTGAGGTGTGGTCTTTTTGCTTTTTGGATTCAACACCGTGTGGCACAGCTATCGCATAAAAACAGTTTGGGCGCAAGGCACAAAAAAGTTCTTGCAATTTGAGCGTTGCACTGCTATAATGTGCAAGAAGGCTTTTTATGGAAGCCGTAATATGGAGAGGTATCGAAGTGGTCATAACGGGGCTGACTCGAAATCAGTTTGCGAGAAATCGCACGCGGGTTCGAATCCCGCCCTCT
>JAFSHG010000128.1 GCA_017440405.1 Clostridia bacterium | reverse complement strand
TGGTGGTGGTTACAACATCTGCATAGGGTACGGGATTCGGATGAAGTCCTGCTGCCACAAGACCTGCAATATGAGCCATATCGACCATGAAGTATGCATGTACTTCATCTGCAATGGCTGCAATCTTTTCAAAGTCAATCTTGCGGGGATATGCACTTGCACCTGCAACAATCATCTTGGGCTTGTTTTCCAAAGCCAGCTTGCGGATTTCTTCATAATCTATCTGCTCGTCTGCATCGCTTACACCGTAAGGAATGAAGTTAAAATACTTACCGCTCATGTTTACGGGGCTGCCGTGTGTGAGATGTCCGCCGTGTGAAAGGTTCATACCCAAAATGGTGTCGCCCGGCTGAAGCAGTGCGAAGTAAACAGAAAGGTTTGCCTGTGCGCCTGAGTGGGGCTGAACATTTGCGTGCTCTGCACCGAAGAGTTCCTTTGCACGCTCACGTGCCAAATTCTCAACTATATCAACACACTCACAACCGCCGTAATAACGCTTTCCGGGATAACCTTCTGCATACTTGTTTGTGAGGTGACTGCCCATAGCTGCCATTACTGTTTCCGTAACAAAGTTTTCCGAAGCTATCAGTTCAAGATGATTTTCCTGACGCTCCATTTCGAGCTGCATAGCATTGCCCACTTCCGGGTCAAACTTTTTAATCAAATCGAGTTGTACCATATTAACATTATACCTCCATAGTATTCTATACCATTATATCACCATTTTTTGCTATATCAAGTCACTTTCAAAACTTTTTTTGACTCAAAACCGTTTGGCATGCAAATCTCCCGTATATATCCGTGGCGGAATGTCATCGTGTGATTTCGGTAATGTACTTTTCATAATATGCCGCTAAAAATCTATATTTATCGTGTTTGACAATCGGAGGAAAAAGGTGTATAATAACCGTGTATGTTCGGGGCGTTTGCTCCGTTCCACTTTATTCCAACAAAAAACGGAGGAAATTGAAATGGCAAAAATCGAAAAACTTGAAAATCACAAGATTAAAATCACTTTTGAAGTATCCGCCCCTGACTTTGCACAGGCACTGGTAAATGCATACCGTAAGACGGGCAAGCGTTATTCCGTTCCCGGGTTCAGAAAGGGCAAGCTCCCGCCTAAGAAAATGATTGAGAACTACTACGGTGAATCCGTGTTCTATGAAGAAGCATTTGAGAACCTTTACAGAGAACTCGTACCGGCTGCAACAGCAGAAGCGGATGCATATCCTGCACAGCCTGAGCTTGATATTATGACCATAGGCGTGGAAGAAGGGCTTGTTTTCACGGCAACATTTGAATCAAATCCCATAATGGAGCTTGGCGAGTACAAAGGTATAGAATTAAAGAAAACAGACTATACTGTACACAAGAAGGACGTGGAAGCAGAAGTGGAACACCGTTTGGAGCATGTGAAAGAGGATCACGCACGTCTGGTGGCAGTGGAGCGTCCCGTGGAAAACGGTGATACGGTGGATATTGACTATTCCGGCAGTGTGAACGGAGTGAAGTTTGAAGGCGGCACGGCAGAGCATCAGTCGTTGGAGATAGGTTCGGGCAGATTTATTCCCGGCTTTGAGGAGCAGCTCGTGGGCATGAAAGTGGGCGAAACACGTGATATAAACGTGACTTTCCCCGAAGAATACCACTCCGAAGAGCTTGCGGGCAAAGCAGCAGTGTTCACTGTGAAACTGCACTCTGTATCCGCCAAGGAATACCCCGAGTTCAATGACGAATTTGCAAGTGAGATTTCCGAGTATGATACTTTTGAAGAATATAGGAAGAGCATCCGCAAGGAAGTTGAAAAGGCAAAGAAGGCAGAGAGCGAGGAGAAGAAGGCAAACGATGCAATTTCAAAGGCTATCAAAAACACAGACAGCTTTATTCCCTCCGACATGATTTATGAGCAGGCAGAGGCAATGGCAAGGGAGTCAATGGCTCGCTTTGGCGCACAGAACATGGACTTTGGTGAGTTCTGCTCAATGTTTGGCCTTGACCCCACTGAAATAATCGACTCATTCAAGGAAAGTGCCGAGATGAGAATAAAGAGCGAAATGCTTTTCGGCAAAATTGCAGATGCAGAGGGCATAGAACTTTCAGATGAAGAACTGGAAGCTGAGGCAAAGGATATAGTAGAAAAATACAGTGTTGAGGAAACCACGGACGAGGATAAGGCAAAGATGCTTGAAATGCTCCTGGGCGCACAGCGTACAACACTGATTTATCAGCTCCGTCTGGAAAGAGCAAGAAAGATAATCACCGATACCATGGTGATAAAGTAATAACGGAGGAATTTTATGAGCATACTGGTACCCACAGTAATTGAAACCACTGACAGAGGAGAACGTGCGTTTGACATATATTCACGACTTTTGAACGACAGAATAGTATTTCTTTCGGGCGAAGTAGACGATAATACGGCAAGCCTTGTTATTGCACAGCTTCTCTTTTTGGAGGCGGAAGACCCCGAAAAGGACATAAACCTTTACATAAACAGCCCGGGCGGAAGTGTTACGGCAGGTCTTGCAATATATGACACCATGCAGTACATACGCTGCGATGTGTCCACCATATGTATGGGGCTTTGCGCTTCAATGGGTGCGGTATTGCTTACGGCGGGAGCAAAGGGCAAGCGTTTTGCACTCCCGAATTCCGAAATACTCATACATCAGCCCATGAGCGGATTGCAGGGACAGGTGACGGATATGGATATACACATGCGACACCTTCTGAGCGTGAAAGCTCGCATGACAAACATACTCGCACAGCACACGGGTCAGACTACCGATACCATAATGCGAGATACTGAGCGTGACACTATATTTGACGCTGCAAATGCTTTGTCATACGGTTTGATTGACAAAATCGTTTGTCATAAGGATGCGTAATAAGGTATTTTTCCAAAAGGAAACCCCTGCGGGGGTTTCTTATTAAGATTTATTTGAGGTGAATATATGACAGGTAAAGACGAAGAAAGCACAATTCGCTGTTCGTTCTGTGGCAAAACACAGGAAGAAGTTCCGCAAATGGTCATGGGACCCGGAGTGTATATATGCAGCGACTGTGTGAACATTTGTCAGGACATAGTAATGGCAGCAGCACACGAGGCAGAATCGGATTCGGGAATGAGCCGTGATAATTTGCCCAAACCTGCTGAGATAAAGAAAACGCTTGACAGCTATGTGGTTGGTCAAGAAACGGCAAAGCGTGCGCTGGCGGTGGCGGTGTACAATCATTATAAGCGCATATCCGCAAAGACCGAAACAGATGTGGAACTGCAAAAGAGCAACATAGTAATGCTCGGACCCACAGGTTCGGGTAAAACACTTTTGGCACAGACACTCGCAAAAATTCTCAACGTGCCTTTTGCCATTGCAGACGCTACCAGTATCACGGAAGCAGGCTATGTGGGCGAGGATGTGGAAACCATACTCTTAAAACTCATACAGGCGGCAGATTATGACATTGAAAAGGCTGAACGAGGCATAATATACATAGACGAGATTGATAAGATTGCAAGAAAGAGTGAGAATGTGTCCATAACCCGTGATGTGTCGGGCGAAGGCGTGCAGCAGGCATTGCTCAAAATAATAGAGGGCACTGTGGCAAGCGTTCCTCCGCAAGGCGGAAGAAAACATCCGCATCAGGAGTTCCTGCAACTGGATACGTCAAACATACTCTTTATTTGCGGCGGAGCTTTTTCAGGCATCGAAAAGATAATCGAAAAGCGTACGGAGATTAAGTCCTTGGGATTCGGTGCAGAGGTTGCACCAAAATCACGCAAAGACTTGGGTGCGGTACTCAAACAGATTCTGCCCGAGGATTTGCTCAAATTCGGACTTATACCCGAGTTCATAGGCAGAATACCCATCATAGTCACATTGGAGCAGCTTGACGAGGAAGCACTGTTGTCCATACTCACAGAGCCGAAAAATGCACTTGCAAGACAGTACGAGTACTTGTTCGACTTGGACGGCGTGCGTTTGGAGTTTGACCGTGAAGCGCTTGTTGCGGTGGCAAAACAGGCGATAGAGCGCAAAACGGGTGCAAGAGGTTTGCGAGCAATACTTGAAAATGTAATGCTCGACATCATGTACGAGATACCGTCCAGAAACGATATTTCAAAGTGCGTAATCACAAAAGGCGTCATAGAAGGCAAGGAAAAACCGCACTTTGTACTCTTGGGTGACGGCGATGTAAAAAAATTGGGAGACGTACCGGCGTAAACGGTGTTGACTAAAAACATAAAACAATTGGGAAGCAAGCATATTTTTGTGATGCTTCCCAATTATTTTTTATAATCAAAACCGTTTTCACTTATTTGAAGTTCATGACATATGCTATATTATCAGGAGGTGCGAGTATGAGAGTGAACAGACCGCAATGGGGTATGAGTCCGCAGATGCAGGGCAGGGGGAATATGCCGCAAAACACGCAGAATGTGTCGCAAAACACGCAAAAACAAATGCCGCAAAAAACACCCGCAGGCGGCGAATCGTGCGTGATGCAGCTTGCACGCAAGATAAAATCTGAGCAGGGTGAAAAGTCGGCGGGCTATTTTTTGTATGCGATGCGGCCGTTTGTTGCGCCGCATGAAATTGCACATATTGAGTCGGTGCTGAACGTGCGCTCGGAGCGTGACATGCGTGAGCAGGAGAGCAAAGCGCAATCACAGGGGAATAATATGAACATGATGCAGCTCATGATGCAACTCATGAGAGGAAAATCACCCGACCCGATGAGTTTGATGAAGATGATGGGAAAAGGTGCTGTAAGCAATCAATAATTTTTATTTTAGTCAACACCGTATTCACTTGTTGTTCTCGGTGAAAGGGGCAGTTACTTTGCGGCATTGCGTGAGATAAACAATGCCAAGTTGGTGTCGTGACCGTATTTTGCCGAGGCGGTTTTGTCTTTTTCAAATATGGCGTCGGTTAAGTCTATGTTGTTTATAGCGGCAATGGCGGTTATGTAATGCAGTGCGTCCGCAAGCTCGTATGCCAATTGTGTCTGTAAATCTTCACCGTCTGCTGCCTTCATTCCCGCACGGCAATTTAACACTTCGGCTATCTCGCCCAACTCCTCTGCAAGTTTCATAAAAAGCCCCTGTTCTGTTGCCCAACCTTTATAGCGGTCTTGAAGGTATGCTTGTAATTGTTCTATACTGATTTGCATTTTTGTCTCCTCAACAATGTATTCTTTGCTAACAATCATTTCGAGTTTTCTTTGGCGGTGTTGATAGAGGCGATGAGCATTCTGCGTATGGAACCGCAATAGTGTAAAATGGTTTTTGCAGTATCGCCAGATATGATGTCGGCTTTTAAAGCAATCTCAATCCAATATTCTGTTTCGTAACACTCTTTCAGCGCAATATGTAATTTAGCAATGAAATCGGGACGGCTGTGTGCATATTTTGCCTCACGAATGTTTGCGCCGATTGATGTGCCGCTGCGCTCAAGTTGATTTGCCAAAGAATAATGCCCTTTAATACCGTCAGTTAATTTCAATATTTGAATTGCAAATTCAGTAGACATATTTGCAAGTTTATTGTCAGCCAATGAAATCACCTCTCTGTGCCATTATAACATAGAATTGCAATCTTTGCAATGAATCGTCCGCTTTGCTCCCGATGAAATCCGTGTAACCACGGATGAAATCTGCTGACGCAGATGAAATTAAATCCGTCCTCTGCTTCCGACAGCGTCGGATTTCATCACGAAGTGATTTCATCCGCCGCAGGCGGATTTATCCCGTCTGTAAGGACGGATTTAGATGAAAAAACGAAGTGACGGAATAAGTGGGGCTCTGCTTAGCCCACAAAAATATAAACATTGGAAAACTTTAATTCTTAATGAAATCGTTCGCTTTGCTCCCGATGAAATCCGTGTAACCACGGATGAAATCTGCTGACGCAGATGAAATTAAATCCGTCCTCTGCTTCCGACAGCGTCGGATTT
>JAFSHG010000127.1 GCA_017440405.1 Clostridia bacterium | reverse complement strand
GGTCCGATAGCACCGTTGAACTGTACACGGAAACCGCGGTTTACATGTACCTTGTGGTTATCATCTTCCCATGTGATACGGAACTCTATCTGACGATCGGGCTCACACATTCTCTCCAAGAGAGCTGCCTTTTCGTACTCGGGATGCTGGTCTACCAAACATTCGATGCTCTTAAAAACTTCTTCTACTGTCTGAATAAAGAGGTCTTCTCCCTTGTTGCGTGCCTTAACTTCGTTAAGGACTCTTTCCATATAAGCGTTCATTTCATTTCCTCCGCTAATTTTATTAGTGAAGACTCATGCCTTTCGGCACTTATCTTCCCACCAACACCTATCATAAATCCAACGGAGAAAATTGTCAACTCACTATTCTGTTTTTTGGTGTTTTTTGATAAATATATTCTTGTGTCAACACCCCTGGCAGCTTTTTTATCACATAAAGCTGATATCCCGTATTCCAAACGTTCCTGTGTCATATCTGAGCGTAACCAAAACTTTTACATATATGACTTGTTCATGTGCAGAACCGCTTACCGACCCTGTGAGTTTGCCCGTTATACCGTATATTACGGTTTTGGATTCGGGTTCAAAAGCCATTATGTTCTCTTTTCCGTCCGGAATGAAGGTGTACTTATCGCACAGAACTTCACTCTCTGCAATTTTGGGCGAAAACATAAAGGTAGCAGAGTCTTTCTTTATGGCAAGCTCTGTTTGTGATACTGCCTTCACGTCCAATTTGTCCATATTCAATACGTCGGAACGACTCATGGCATTTTCGGGGAAGTGTGTGGATGAACCCATATGAAATTCGCTCAACGCACCGCCTACCGTGTACATAAAAGGATACAACTCCTCACCGCTCACCGCATACAGGTCTTTCACTATTATAAGAGTGCCGTCGGACACATTTGCACACTGTATTTCGGGATGCACAACCAATCCGCCTTTTCGTTCTATGTATACGGGTGATTTTCCCCCGGTGTTGTTTACAAAGTCAAATTCCACGGCTATGCGTGATATTATGGACTTATCCCTCTCTATGTTCGTAAATGATACACGCTCTGCTACTCCGTTTCCGTCCGCATCTATGAATGTGTACGCCCAGTTTTCATACAGCGACTCACCCTCGGTCAAAAACGGTTCAGACTCATCTGCCGTAACTTCCATGTTTTGCACGGGTGTGGACTGTACCTCTCCCGATTCCTTGGGTTCTGTACCCTTCTTATCCGATTTACATGCCGAAAAAAGCATGAGCGCAGCCAATATGACAAACCAAATTCTGTTCATACTCTCTCTTATCTCTCCGAATTTATAGTCCTGTTTTTGATTATACTTTGTCAATATTCTTTTTGCAAGCAACATATTCCTCGGTACACATGTGCTTCGCTCGGTTTTGCAGCGGGCAAAAGACGGAATCGGACTTTTTTATTTTTTTCGTAAAAAGTACTGTTATATCCGTTTCAGGTGTGTTATAATATTAGGGAGCATTACAGGAATTGCACAGCTCAAATCAGTTCTAAGGAGGAATATCTATGTCGAACCCCATAAAAGACGATACACTGACTTTTATAAAGCCCGAACCCGTTAATTGCAAGCAGGTTTTGAAACAGGTTTATGACTCACTGAAAGAGAAAGGTTATAATCCCGTGGGTCAGATAGTGGGATATCTCACTTCGGACGACCCCACATACATCACCAATTCAAACGGTGCAAGAAGCTTGATAACCAAAGTTTCACGTTATGCACTCATGCAGGAGTTGGTGGAGAATTATATAAGCGGCTTAGAGGACATAGACTGAATGAAAACCAGATTACTTGCCTTTGATGTGGGCGAAAGACGCATAGGCATTGCAGTGAGCGATGCTTTGGGAATCACGGCTCAAGGTGTGGAAACGTACACCCGTACGGGAGATTTGGATAAAGACATCTCTTATCTTCTGAGTGTGGCAGAGAAGTTTTCGCCCGTGAAGCTTGTGTTTGGTCTGCCAAAGAACATGGACGGCAGTGAAGGATTTCAGGCAGAAAGCGTGCGTGAGTTTGCAAATGCTATGCTGATGAAGTTTGACGGCGAACATGACTTTTACGACGAACGACTGACATCCGTATCCGCTCACAGAATTCTCACTGAGGGAAATGTGGACAGCCGAAAACATAAAAAAGTGGTGGACAAGATAGCTGCGGTTTTGATATTGCAGGGTTACATGGAATTGCACGGAGGTTTATTATGACAAAGACATACGACGATAATGACGGCATATACAATGAAGTGATTTTACAGGATGAGGACGGAAACGATGTAAGATTCGACCACCTTCTCACTTTCGCTTATGAAAACGAGCATTACATAGCACTTCTTCCCATAGATGAGGTAAGCGGAATAGAAGATGATGAAGTACTTATCATGAAAATAGTAAAAGACGGCAATGAGGACACGTATGAGCTAATAACAAACGAAGTCCTCTTAAACGAAGTGTTTGAGGAATTCATGCGCCTTATTGACGAGATGGACGACGAAGACGAAGACGAAGAAAAATAATTCGGGTTATGGCAAAGAAGAATGCGGAGAAAGCTCTGTCTTTTGAAGACAGCATGAAGCGACTTGAAGAATTATCGGATTTAATGCGTAATGCGCCGCTGGACGACCTCTTGAAATACTACACGGAGGCAGTCACGCTCCTATCTCAAACACGTAAAATGCTCGACTCATATAAATCCGACTTTCAAAAACTTTCATCTGACGGTGAGATTTCGGATATAGGCTCGGAGTAAAAAACAGAATAACAAAAAGTTATCAGCTTCCTTTCCAAGATGTAAAAAACCTCCCTTGTGTAAAGGGAGGTTGCATGACTTGTCGTGACGGAAGGATTGCATGGATATAAGACTTGTTTCAAGTCAATCCCTCAGCCGCCTTCTTGGTCAGCTCCCTTTGCACAAGGGAGCCTTTTTTAGGCATTTGTTCTTCTGCCATTCTCTTGACAAGCACCGTATTTGCGTCTATAAATACAAAAATACCGGTTAAAAGTTATTGTTTACCTTTCGGGATGTAAAAAACCTCCCTTGTGCAAAGGGAGGTAGCACGACTTTTCGTGACGGAGGGCTTGTAATTCTCAGAATTTATTCACTGCCAAACTCCATATTGGTAAACCTTGTGTACTCGGGATTCCACATGAGTTTTACCGTATCTGTTGGTCCGTTTCTGTGCTTTGCAAAAATAACTTCCGCGGAATTATCTGCGGTTTCCTCGTACACTGCGGGTCTGTACAACATCGCTATGATATCGGCGTCCTGCTCAATAGCTCCGCTCTCACGAAGGTCTGCCATCATAGGTCTGTGGTTCTCACGCTTTTCGGGGCCTCGTGAAAGCTGTGACAGTAATATTATGGTGACATCCAACTCCCTGGCAAGCATTTTCAATGAACGTGTCATTTCCGCCACCACCTGGACTCGGTTTTCCGTGCGTGTGTCGGACTGCATGAGCTGCAAATAGTCAATTATGATTATGTCCAATCCGTGTTGCGCTTTCAACCGCCTGCACTTTGTTCTTATCTGTGACGGTGAAATGCCTGCGGTATCATCTATGTGAATCCGAGTCCGTTCCAATTTAGGAACGGCGGTCGCTATGCTCATAAGTTCTGTATCGTTGACCTGCCCCGTTTTTACATGTTGCATATCCACCCTTGCCTCTGAACAAAGCATTCTTATTATGAGCTGCTCCGATGACATTTCCAAACTGAATATTGCAACCGATGCATTATCTGTTATAGCCGCATTAGTAGCCAAATTAAGCACAAATGCAGTCTTACCCATGGAAGGTCGTGCTGCGATTATTACCAAGTCGCTGCGCTGCCAACCCGAGGTTAATCTGTCCATATCACGGAAACCCGTGGTAATGCCCGACATCTTGCCCTTCAGCTTTATGAGTTTACCTATCTTGCTGTGACTTTCCATGAGCGGCCCACTTATATGCACAAGCGAATTTTCGGACTTGTTCATGGCTATCTCAAATATACGCCTTTCCGCATTGCTCAGTGCCTCTTGTGTCGCACACTCGGAATCGGTAGCCTCCGATATTATCATATCACCCGTGCGTATGAGTTTGCGCCTCACACTATACTCATACACTATATCCACATAATAACGCACATTTGCAGCCGACGGCGTGTACAGAGAAAGTGCAGTGATATAGCTCATTCCGCCCACATCGCCTGCCTTTCCCATGCCCTCCAACATATCCATGACGGTTATGGTGTCTATGGGCTTGCCTGCATTTGAAAGTTTGCGCATTGCGGCGAAAATATCCCTGTGTGCAGGATAATAAAAATCGTCGGCTTGCAGCTTATCCAAGGCAATTTCGGCAGCATCGGGCGATATGAGTGCCGACCCCACAACGGATTTTTCGGCGTCCTCACTGTGCGGTAACATGGCAGGTTCACGCACCGTATCGTTTGTTTCAGTCACATCAATGTATTCCATAGCTTATTCTGCGGGTAACACCTCAACCTTGAATTTTGCATCGGTATTCTCAAACATGTGTGCAGATATCTCATATATGCCTGTAGCCTTTATGGGCTCTGCAAGTCTTATTTTCTTTTTGTCAACACTCAAATCAAACTGTGCAAGCAGGGCGTCTGCAATCTCAGATGCAGTCACAGAGCCAAAGAGTCTGCCGTTTTCACCCGACTTTGCGTATATCTTTACCGTAAGTCCGCTCATGTTATCTGCAAGTGCTTCTGCATTTTTTCGCTGCTGCTCATGCTTATGCTTCTTTGCACCTGCACGCAACATTGCTTGATTCATGTTTACGGCATCAGCAGGTTGTGCAAGCTTTTTGGGGAACAGGTAATTCCTTGCATAACCGTCACTCACATTTACTATTTCCCCCTCTTTTCCGCTGCCCTTTACATCACTCAACAGTATCACTTTCATTTCCGTTACTCTCCTTTTCACCAAAATATGAATTTATTGCTTCCTTCACCAGCGCAAGTGCCGTCTCACAGTCTGAGTCTTTCAACTGTGCACCTGCCACCGTTCTGTGACCGCCACCGCCCAATGCCTCACATATGAGCTGTACATTGGTCTCGCCCGTGCTTCTTGCACTTATTATAACATTGCTGTCCACTTTTACAAGCACAATAGAGGCTGAAATACCCTTTAATGACACCAGCGCATCCGCTGCTCTTGCAATCACGGGTCTTGGGTCGTCAATCTTTTCTTCACACACGGAAATTGCTATTCCGTTTCTATACACCTGTGCACCTGTGACAAGTGCTGCTATGGCTTCATACCTCGGCTTGTCATCTTGGTACATCATCATTGCCGCCGTGGTATCTGCTCCGCATTTTTTCAAGACTGCGGCAGCTTCAAAAGTTCTTCTTCCTGTGTTGAATACAAAACCCTTGGTATCCATGGCTATTCCCGCAAACAGTGCAGTGGCTTCAAACCTTGCTATGGGCTTTTTCTGCTCGCTCAGACTTTGCAGCATCTCCGTCACCATTTCAGACACGGATGACACGGCAGATTCCATGAAGCTCATGAGTGTATTTTTCAGTGCGTCCTCGCTTCTTCTGTGGTGGTCTATCACAATGGTTTTATCCGAAAGCTGATAGTACAGCTCCTTGGACGACAACATCACCTCACGCTGAGTATCCACAATGATGAGCAGTGCATCCTGTTTGGGAACGGGCAGAATTTCCTCGGGAGATACCACAAATCCTCTCAGATATTCAGGTAATTCCGTGTTTATATTCTGAACCAGACGCTCATAACCGCCTCCGCACACAAAGTATGCTCGCTTATCCAGCTTGTTTATAATGTATCCCATGAGTCCCATTGCACTGCCTATACAGTCCACATCCTCGTCACGGTGTCCCATGATGTACACCTCTTCTGCATCCAGTATACACTCACGCAAATTGTTTGCCATGGTACGGACATGGACACGAGAGTTCGTTTGCTCAGGTGAATTGTTCCCGTCCCCATAGTATTTGGGAGAAGCCGAAGCTGACCTGCGCACCACCGCTTGGTCGCCGCCTCTGCCCAGTGCCATTTCTATCGCCTCGCCCGCAAGCTCTGCTGCTGCATTCACCGTGCTTTCACAACCCACACCTATGGATAGTGAAACATACTTTCCGTCTTCCGTCTTTATATCATGAATATCACGCAGAAACTTTGCTGCATTTTCCTCAAACGCCGGTAAAAGTGCCGCTTCAAAAACTATGAGGAATGACCGTATCTCACGCCTGTATATGCCGAATACCACCTCTTTTGTAAGGTGAATTATGCGTTCTTCTATTTTATTCAAAACGCTGTTGCTGTACATATCGTTTTCGGTGGACATGTTATCGTAGTTGTCCACATATATCTTTGCAACGACGGGTTTTGTAGCCTCATACTTTGCTGCAAACTCCATTCGCTCAGTGATATCCACCATGCGTATGAACAGGACGTTTCTGGAATAACCGTTTGTTCTGTCCATAGGCAGCATTCGTACGTCGTAGTATTTTTCGCCCACCTTTTTCTCAAAAGTGTGTGCGGTGTATTCAAGTTCTTCCGCAGTGAAAAGCTTATTCAGATACATTTCCGAATATATGGCTTGAAACTGTGCATTGGCGGATATAACCTGTCCCTGTTCCGTGCATATCACGCAGGGTATGCTCTCCTCCATAAAGATTTTCCTTGCAGCCATTTCATTATCATGGAACAGCGTGTCCATACTCTGCTGCATTTTATTGCACTCAACGGTGAGATACGCCACGGTAACGAGCGAAATCGCCAAAATCAGACCGCCTGCCACCGCAAACACGGGTATGCTGAATTTCAACCACACAATGCATCAACACAAAGCGCACACCGCAAGCGGTATCACATATAAATACAGTTTTTGTATTCGTGTTGACTCTTCTCCGTGCTTTTTTTTCATAGCAAACCTCTCAAATTGTCAGTTGTTGTTTTCATCTTCGTTTTCTTCGTCTTTATTCGCTTCGCTGTCATTGGGGCCTTCCTGCTTTGCCTCCTGCATGTCATTCGGCAGCCGCACTATGGACTTTGCCCTCGGGCGCATGATTTGGTCCAAAAGTCCCATAATCACAAGGCTCACGGGTGCAAACACCGCTGCAAGCAATATGAGAAGCACCGTACCGCCCATTCTTCTCCTTCTAACTGTTGCAGAAAAGATAAGGAAAGCAGCACCCTGCACACACAGCGGAAACAAGAACACCGTTGCAATCACATAGGATGCAGTTTGTGCGATACCAAGTTCCGCCGCATTCACGGCAATCACGGCAGCAATACCAACACAAAGACCCACGCTGAAATTTTTGGAAAGCATCCAAAGCGGAACAGGTACCATAGGTTTCATGGGCAATACCGTACTCGGTTTCTCCGCTTTTTTATTCTTCAACATGAAAATACATGTCACAGCATATCTTATCATGATAAACAGCATTCCGCCCGTTATCATGCCCGTCAGCGTAACGGATGCCATTCCCAATGCCTCCAAATCCGCTGCATCCATATCGGTCGCAATACCGAGTTCGTCCATGAATGAAGTGGTTGAAAAAGCCTCGTCGCCCATATTTACATCTGCTATGAACGTGCCTGCCAGCATCGCTGTCATACCCAAACAGAGTATTATGAGGACAAGCCTGTTTGCCGCTTTCTTTTTTATCAACACTGCTGCTATGACGCATGATACCGCAAGTGCTGCACATTCAACGAGCATATATGCTTTATCGTGATACAGAACCACTGCACATATAACGGGCAATGCCGTTACAATGAGTGATTTTTTCCACGGCATAAGGACAATGCAAGCTGCAATCAAAACAAATCCAAATGTAGTAAGTCCGAGTGCCATGAGCACCACCGTTATGGCAGTGAGTATAAGTATGTCCTTTGCTTTCCAATCAACCATTCCGCTACCCAACTTATTTTTTCAATCCCGGATACATGGCGGTTAATATAAACTCCACCAATCTGTCCGGAAATACTCGCTTCAAGAATCTGAAAAAGGAATACATCCCACCTACTACCTTTCGCACGGGGGGATTTTTCCGTTTTATCATCTTCAAAATTGCGTTTGCTATTATCTGTGGTGAGGCACCGCCCTGTTCATCCTTTTCCATTTGAGCTATGGCACGTGAAAAGGGCTCACCGTACTCAGAGTTTTTAGCTTTTTCCGCATACGTTCTGGCTGCCGTAAAACCTGTTTTTATGTCGCCCGGTTCAATGAGGCACGCCTTCACACCAAAGGGTTTGAGCTCTATTCTCATGCACTCTGTAAGTGCTTCCACAGCAAATTTAGACGAGCTGTACAACGACTGAAACGGTATAGCAAAAATTCCGCCCACAGAACCGATATTTATGCACAGACCGCACTTTCTCTTGCGCATATCGGGAACAACCGCATTTATCATGCGTATCACGCCCAAATAGTTTGTGTTCATCTGCATGTATGCGTCCTGTGCGCTGCATTCGTCCACTGCACCGCACACTCCCGTACCTGCTGCATTTATGAGTATGTCTATGCTTCCTGCACGACGCATAACCTCATCTGTCACCGCTCTCACCGAGTCATCCAGCGTGACATCCATTTTCAGCATCTGCACAAAACCGTCGCCGTAATCCGTATCTTCTCCGCCGCTTCTGGAAATACCGTACACATGGAAGCCTGACTTTGCAAGCGTATGTGCCGTGGCTTTTCCTATCCCCGACGATGCTCCCGTTATAAATACATTCTTGCCGTATCTATACTTCATGATGCCTCCACCATATGCCTATATTATTTTATTATTATAACTCATAGATTTCTTGTTGTAAATGATTATTTTGGAAATAGCACGGCGGAGTCCAAAAAACAAATGAATGACTCCGCCGAAAAATGTTTTTTATTCAGTGTTGAGGAAAAAAATTATAGAGTATCAGACTCCAAAATATCCGCAATTCTTCTGCACGCTAATCCGTCACCGTATGGGTTTGATGCATTTGCCATGGCGTCATATTCGGAGAGGTTATCGAGCAGCAGCTTGAAGTTGTCATAAATGGTTTTTTCGTTTGTACCCACGAGTTTGAGCGTTCCTGCCGCTATGCCTTCGGGGCGTTCGGTGGTATCACGCATTACCAGCACGGGTTTTCCGAGTGACGGTGCTTCTTCCTGTATTCCGCCCGAATCTGTGAGTATCATGTAGCTGTGCGCCATTATGTTGTGAAAGTCTATTACATCAATGGGTTCTATGATGTGTATCCTGTCCATGTCGCCAAGCTCCGTCTTTGCAGCTTCACGCACTTGCGGATTCATGTGTATCGGATACAGTGCCTTTACATCTTCGTGTTCTTCCAGTACATTGCGTATGGCACGGAACATTTGATGCATGGGCTCTCCCAAATTTTCACGCCTGTGTGCTGTTATAAGTATCAGTCTTGACCCCTTTGCCCATTCAAGTTCGGGATGAGTATAATCCGACCTCACCGTGGTTTTCAGTGCATCTATGACCGTATTGCCTGTAACAAACACGGTGTTCTCCGATTTCCCCTCATTCAGCAAGTTTTGCTTTGCCGTCTCCGTGGGCGCAAAATTATATCGTGATATGAGTGATACCGCTTCACGGTTAAACTCCTCGGGATACGGGCTGTAAATATTATGCGTTCTGAGACCCGCTTCCACATGACCAACAGGTATTTGTTTATAAAAGCAGGCGAGTGCTGTTACAAATGTTGTAGACGTGTCTCCGTGTACAAGCACGACATCGGGATGGACTGTATCCAGAACATCGCCTATCTTGTTTAATATGTTTGTGGTGATGTCAAAAAGCGTCTGCTTGTCCTTCATGATGGATAAGTCAAAATCGGGGACTACGCCAAACACATCCAGCACCTGATCCAGCATCTCTCTGTGCTGACCTGTCACACATACTATGGTTTCTATACCTTTCCGTGTCTTTAACTCATTCACGAGCGGACACATCTTAATCGCTTCGGGTCTTGTTCCGAATACGAGCATTATCTTTTTCATTTTGCCTCCCCAACACTTTTGTTTTTGCTGAAAAATCCTATTATGGTTTTGCGTTTTATAAGCATTATTATAAGCCCTGTCGCTATTATGCCGTACCTGATTACATGCAAATTATAAAACGCCATTATTCCGAATCCCAACGCCACAAATACCACGCTTATGCCAAGCAGTATTAACGGATTGTAGACCATATTTCCTTCCATATACTTTCTTGCTATAATACGCATGAATACGTAGTGACAGATATCGTAGAGTATGTAGCACGCAAGTGTGGTATATGCAGCTGCAATAAACCCGAAAATGGGTATGAAAATCGCATTCAATCCGATATTTGCCGCAGCACAGACAACGGATGCTACCATTACAAACTTAGTTTTCTCAAAGTAAAAAGCAAATTTTGCAATGAGGTCGTACATGAATATGAAATACACGCTCATGACAACGGGGGGGACCGCCCACTTTGCAGCACTGTACTCTGTGGGGGCAAATATCGCCACGGCTTCGGGTGCACAGGCTATCAACATGAGACATACGCCACCTATAACCGCAAGTAAGATGTATGCAGGTTTTGCCATGTCATCATACTTTTTATCTTTTATTTTCTGGTACATCCATGGGCTGAGTGTATTCATAACGGCGGTGTTGACTATAAGAAGCATCATGGATAGTGAATACGCAAGGTTGTAAATTCCCGCATCACTTTGGCTTCGCATTCTCTCTATCATGATTCTGTCCGAGGAACTCAAAACCGTCTGAGAGAGATAATGCGGAACAAGCGGTATATTGAATTTTAAAGCGTACTTCCAATAAAAACCGTCGTACAGATGTGCATCCTTTTTTATCTGTGCAAAAAGCAGCCATATGTATACCAGTATGTCTATAACCGTGATAGCAATTATGCGAGCCGTTACCTTTGCATTCGGGAACAGTATCATTGCCGCTATTTCGCTTACAGGACGCACTACGGCAATTGAAAGCGTGAGTATTATAAGTGTCTTATACTTATAATCAACACGTTGTTTTGCAGACCAAAATCCGAAAAATGTACTCACACAAGTCATTACAAGCATACATACCATGACAATGGTGGAAAGACCTATAAGACTGTTCCAGAGCTTGTGTCCTGCTATATATATCACGAATACAACGGCGGAAAGAAGTAAGGTGAGTCCGTAAAGGGACGACGAGAATTTTTCTCTGTCCTCACTGAATTTAACAAGCCCCTGAGAATACACACCTGCTGTGAGATTTAATGTTATGAAAACTGTAAGTATATTGTGCCACGAATTAAAAACACTGTACTCACCGTACTCTGCCGTTGTGAGTATGCGTGTGAAAATCGGCGTGGTTACCATGGCGAGTCCTTTTTGAATAACTCCGCATATCAAAAACCACAGCGACGCTTTCAACGGAAGCGGCAACTTTTTATACTTTTCCATAAGTTTCAGCATTTTAATACTCCATGTAAATTCTTTGGTATGCAGCTCAAAAAATAGGCGCATCGTCATGCCTGTGCAAGGTTACAAACAGATGAAAAACTTGTTTATTTTATCACTTCCACTTGCCCTTGCGCCGAAAACTGTTATGCTTCAATCAGATCAAGAAACTTTTCCAGACAGTACAAAACCCAGCGTTGGTCGCCACGCAATCCTTCTGCACAACCTTCAATGAATTCGGGGCGCACAGGACCTTGCCAATCCTTTAACCAAATGGATACAGCCCGTGGCATGGGGAGCTTCTTTGCCATATCCAAACCTGCATAGCGGCTGTTATACAACTCACGAATGAGGTATTTGCTTTCGCCGCTTCGTATCCTTTGCAGATCAAGCGGTTCGCTCATTTCCATTTGTGCATAGGGGGCGACAAATTCAATACCTGCCATGTCACAGGCGTTCAAATATGAGTTTACACTCTCGTACCTGAATGTATGACTTAAAAAGTTATGTACATTGACATTTCCGTTTTCAAGATACGGAGTAAAGGCATCGTAGAACACAACCGGTTCTTTGAGAGCTGCTTCAGGCATTACCGTACAATAACGCTCATAGTACTCTCTGAGCGTCCATTCTCTGGATAAAAGCCCGTCAAGTCCGCCAAACACACAGTCGGCACTCTCGCCAAACAGAAGTTTAGTGCATCCGTCGGATTTAGCCTGCAATGCTGACTTTAATATGAGTGGCTCTATGGAATGAATGGGCATTCCCTTTCTTTTCATGCAAAGGGGCATAAGTTCCGAATAATCTTCCCAAGTCACTTCAACCACATGCAAATCAAGGTGGTTAATATCGGCATAACGCTGTGCTCGTTCCACTTCATTTATGGAACCTTCGGCAATATTTTTTATGGTATACGCCTTTGTACCGCGCGGCATATAGCTTGCAAGTATTGCGCTGTCCATTCCTCCCGAAAGCATCAGCCCCATTTTGCTGTCGAGTTTTTCTTCAAGCACGGCGAGTATAGCCTTCTCAATATCTTTTGAGGTTTTCACATAATACTTTGTTTCGATAGGCTGCATGTTTGGAATGATACCTACTTTGAAACACTTGTTTTGATCCAACACGCAACGAAGCATGAGATATGACGACATGCAATAGTTTTTATCAACTGTCATTCTATTTTTTCTCCTCTGCTCTTGCCTGAGTCAGCACATGAGTGATTTTTGTGGAAGAAACGCCTTTGGTGTACGGGAAATACACTATCCGTATACCTTCTTTTGCAAATTCTTCCTCGTATGCCTTCCACTTATCCGTACCGTACCAATCGTCGCCCACAAAGAGTATCTGCGCTCCCAACTTCTTGCACATGGTGAGCTTGTCCATATCCTCCTGCGGCACAACTGCGTCAACAAATTTTATCGAACGTACTATTTCTGCTCTGTCCTCATATGGAATTACGGGGGTTTTTCCCTTATACCTCACCAAATCGTCGGTGGTAACGCCTACTATAAGTTTATCGCACATGCCTTTTGCGTTTTTTAATAAGTTCAGGTGGCCTATGTGGAATAAATCGTACACACCTGCTGTATAGCCTATAATCATATACTCACGCTCCTTGTGTTTTAGTAATTATATAACATTGCATAAAAGTATTCAAGCAACCTATCTGAGACCGTCATCTGAGTTAAATCAGTCCCTGTTTTTTCAGGTCAACATAATATGTGTACGGTTTTTCCAAATCAACAATTGCCGTGTCATGCACTATTTGTCCGTCTTTTTCCGGCGGCGTCATGTAATCTGCACCGTAATAGTGAGAAAGGTACCCGTCATAATCCTTGGGACAACTTATCATGATATCTTCAAACGGCAACAAAACACTCTCCTTAAAAAATCTTGCCGGAAAAGAGCGTTTTTTATCGAAGGGGTTTGCAACCATTGCCGAATGAAGTGCCGTTTCGCTGTCATCAAACGGATATTTTGTTACGCACTTATAGTACTTTTTATAGAAAAAATCGTGCTTTGCAAATAACGCAACAGTATCCAAAAACAGATAAAAAAGTCTGCTGCGTATGCTCTTTCGCCTTGCGGGATTTCTGTAAAAGTTGTTGAAGTAAAGCAGCCATCTGCATTTTTCAAAATGTCTTTTTTGCTTTTTTTCGCCCTCCGGCATACCGTCAAGCGGCATTATATCAAGTCCTACACCACAGTAACGGTCGGGGAACTGTTTAAACTGGTTTTCTATAAATGTTGTGCGCTTATCATGAACCTTTATACTGCCGCAAATGAAATGCACACAATTTTCGGGCATGAGCACGCCCACATGTTCAGGCAATTCATGCGCATGGGCTATAAACTTATTAAATTCGCCTCTGGGCATCGCTATATCTATGTCATCGTCCCACGGAATATAGCCCTTATGCCGTACTGCTCCCAAGCACGTACCGCCAAACGCATAATACTTGATATCATGCTTCTCACACAGTGTGATTATCTCTTTCAGCAAGTCTAAATCAATTCTTTGAAGCTCTGTCATATGTGCCTTTCCCCCTCATTCCGTTTTTTTCCAAAACCCTTTTTCACTTTGCTCGTAATTACTGCCACTACACCTGCTATGCCTCTGAATTTTACGGCAGCAACAAGCTTTGAAAGTCGGTGGGCGTTTTTATGTCCCCATCTTTTCTCGTATTCAATGCGCTTTTGCTTCCTGTACTTGTCCTCCTCGGAAAGCCATGAACCGTCAAAGTGATGTATGGTCAGTGTACGCTCGGTGATATGCGTTTCCAATGTATCCGGGTTTTTGGGGCAAAGATAGTCATTTGGAAGAAGTGTAAAACCGCACACGGTTTGCAGCGTGTTATTTGCCTCAAAACCGTATTTATTGCATGTATTCGTTATACGGGTGACATTTGTTGTGGTATCTAATGTGCCGTCGTCGTTCTTGAAATGTATATCGTCATACTCATGCAACAGCTCCAAGAACAGGGGTTGTCCTTTCATACATGCCATGAGCCCCGTGGGAATCATGGTATCGGATTCAAAGCCTGAGACCGCCTCATAATTGAGCAGGCAGTCAAGCGATTTTAATACCTCAACATCCGTATCCATGTATATTCCGCCATATTCGGTAAGCACATGCAATCTCACTACATCGGTTATGAAAGCCCATTTTTTAGCCTCAAACGCCTCACGAACATAGGCGTTATAATTGAGGTCGAAATTACTCTCGTTCCATTCGATTATCTCGTAGTCGGGACAATACTTTTTCCAGCTTGCTATGCAGTGCAGAGCCATTTCGGGAAGCGGATTTCCACCAAACCAACAGTAGTGAATTATTTTCGGTATTTTGTGCGTATATGTCTGTTCCAAATCATTTCTCCGTATTTAAATGTACAATTTCATAATGTCTCACCTTTCATTATATCATGACCTCATACCGTTTGCAAGGCATTTACCCCACCCGTTCTTTTGCTCAGCTTGACAAAACATTTGTTCGTGTGTTATAATTAAATGTACAAGGCAGACATCTCACGAAAGAAATTGAAAGGAGTATTTTTTGACAACAAAAATTAAACAAATCGTTCGTGGTGAAATAATAGGACAAGGGGGCATTCACATGGAGCATCTCATACATGCGGACACCGCCACCCCTTCATCGTACATTGCGAAATATAATATTTCCAAAACGGCTGCCGACAGCGTGTATGCGTATGTAACGGGGAGCGCACCGAACTATGAATTACACGTATTCGGAACAGGCAAAATGAAGGATTTTTCGGAATGTTCAAACATTGCAAGTGAGTATTCTTTCACAGCACCGTGGGCAAAGTATGTGTATGTGAATCATTCAACCTCAAATTCTTATATAAAGAAAGTCCACATACACGACGGTGTAAAAAACATAGGAAACTGTTTTCTGTACGGCGGAAACATGAAGAGCAGTTATAAATCGACCACTCTAAGTTCGCTCATAATATCGCCGAGTGTCAGAGAAATAGGTACAAATGCTTTCTGTTGCAATATTCCTGCAAGCATAGTCATTCCCTGCGGAGTGCGTCGCATATATAATTCTGCATTTGTAGCAGCATGGGATAATGACAACAAAATCACAAACTGCAATGTGATAATTCCCGACTCGGTAAAAATTTGTGACAGTTCGGCTTTTTTCAACACGACTTGGTGGAATAATCTTACAGACGAATATGTACTTGTTGGCGATAACTGTCTTATAAAATACAACGGTTCTTCATCGGTTTTACAGCTTCCAAACAATGTGAAGTGCATAGAATTATATAATACTCCTGCATCGGTAAAGTCGGCGGTAACGGAAATACATATGCCAAACAGTGTTGAGACAATAGCAATATCGGGATTCAACGGTTTTGACGGTATAACAGGAATAGATTTATCATCGTCACTTAAACGCATAAGCAGAAGTGCATTCCGCAACTGTACGTCGCTTGAAAACATACGCTTGCCGCAAAGCGTGACTTCCATAGAAGCAATGGCTTTTTACTGCAACACATCATTGAAAAAGATTTTCATTCCAAACAGTGTGGAAGTCATAAGTTCTCTGCTCAACGGTGTAAAATCAAGCGCAACCGCCCCATTTTACGGATGCAGTCCGTCACTTAAAATCTTCTGTGAGGCTAATGCAAAGCCTGAAGGATTCGATGCATACTTCAATTATATCTCGGATACGAATACTGCCACGGTGTATTGGGGAGTGACCGAGGACATGTATGAAAACGCATAAAAGAAAGAGGTGAAAACATGAAAGTTTTTTCGTATATCAAAGAAATTCCGCTGTATAATTTTTCAACCGATGCGGAGGGCAACATAATAAATGCAGAGCTCATAGGCACTGACACGGTTGAAATTACGGAGCTTACCGCAGATTCCGGAAAGCAGTTTATCAGAAATGCCGATAAT
>JAFSHG010000018.1 GCA_017440405.1 Clostridia bacterium | reverse complement strand
TTCTGCCCTTCATGTCGTCACTGGGAAGCGGCACCACAGAAACCGTGGTTTCTGCCACGTGGTCTGCGGCACAACGCTGTATTGCAAGAGAGATTATACCCCTTGCCCTCTTATCCGCTTCTTCTTTTGCACGGGTTTCTATCTCACGAACCATCTTTCCCGCTTCATGTCTGGTTTCCTGCTCAACTGAATTCAACAGTTCCGCCTTAGCTTCATCCGCAGTCATTCCTGCCACGGTTTCCAGTTCTGCCTGTCGTTTTACAAGCAGTGCCTGTACCTCCTGCTCTGTGGCATCGAGTGACTTCTGCTTCTTTGCAAGCTCACTTTCACGTTGTTCCACACGTGCGGTTTTGCGAGTCAAATCTTCCTCACGCTGATTGAGTCTGTGCTCACGTTTCTGTTGTTCAGCTCGGTTTTCCTCGTTTCGCTTTTCCTGTTCATCTCGCAGCCTCAAAACTTCTTCTTTGGCTTCGAGTATTGTTTCTTTCCTTATGGTTTCTGCTTTCTTCTGAGCGTCTTCCACCAGCTTAGCTGCCATCTCCTCAGCCTGCATGGTTTTAGCTTCGGCTATATTCTTCCTGTATGCAAAACCAAACAGGAATCCTGCCGCTATACCGATTACAAGTGCCGGTATCCATAACCATTCCATAAGTGTCTCACCTCCAAATTTATATTAATGTATCATTATGCCAAGATGTGCGGTTATAAACTGATAAAAATGTGTGCTCATTTCCTTGCTTTTGAACCTACTAACCCATTTTCGCATTATAAATACTCAATATTAAGTTTACTCACAAAACTCAATAATGTCAAGGTTGGTAAAGCCATTCCTACAATATATTATCAGATTCGCACATGCTTTTCACTACTCCG
This sequence comes from Clostridia bacterium, assembly GCA_017440405.1. GTDB lineage: Bacteria > Bacillota > Clostridia > Christensenellales > CAG-138 > RGIG3141. Next base: position 5,269 of record JAFSHG010000018.1, on the reverse strand, counting down.
ACTTGTACATGAGACACAAATGCGTTATAATGTATGAGTTATTTGTGGTCTGCGTGAACCGCATTCTGCATATTGCACAAATACAACTTGATATCAGGAGAACGCATTATGAAATGCAATGCATGTTACACCGAAAATATAAATGAAGCGACCTTTTGCAAGTCCTGCGGGCGGAATATACGCAACACATACCTCCCGAACACTTCAAAATCAAGCATACTTTCACTACCCATTCTGCTCTGTTTCATCATATTCGTAGCGGCATGTATTTTGGGTTTCTCCAAAATATCCGCACTTTTTGAAAAGAACGCACTCAGTCACCAATTCATACGCATGAGCGCACCTCCTGCTGTGGCATATGATAAGAACAAGCAGACAGCATATGCTTATTTTGAATCGGACGGGAAGCACGTAAGGTTTGACATATATGAAGATAAAGCAAAATATGAAGTGGTGCAGGAGGGTTCGGGATACAAGCTTCTGCGAGCAGAACAGAGCATGTACTTCGTCTCGGGAAACAAAGCCCATGAAATCAAAAACTGCAAAGATTACATCGTAAGTGAAACGGGAGCAATGATGGCATACCTCACTTATTCGGGCGATCTTTATTTTGCAGACTCTTCACAAGCAGCATTGGTGGACACAAGTGTTTTGAAATACACGGTGGCATCAGACGGTGCATATATAGCATACCTGAGAAATGACAAAGCGGGCATGTCGGGCGGCGTTTCAGCCGATAAAAATGCTTTCTACATCGCAAAATCCGAAATTGCCATTGAAAGCGAGGATGCACTCTGCGATGAAATGCTGTGTGCCAATAATTTGGGATTTTACTACAAAACAAGTGATTCATCACTCCTGCTCGTGACAAAGGATGATAAGGAAAAGACATACCCTGCTTCACATCCGCTGAAAGACATTGTTGCGGTGGGTACTTCCTCCGTTTTGTACTCTTCCACGGACGGAAATACTTATGTTTGGAACAAGACGGATGAAGAAACGGTTTTGATTAAAGCAGAAGTACAGAAAATAATAACCCCCGACGGTTGCACTTTCACGGGAGATAACTATAAAGAACTTCTTTATACCCTGGATAAGAACGGCGATGGTGAGACGGATGCCGTGGCATATGTGGATGCAGAGGGTAAAGTCATCACCGAGGAAGCCAAACACATTCAAGAGATGAAGACGGCGGGCAACAGTACAAAGCTGTATTATACGGATAGCTCCGACACACTCTGGCGCATTGACTTTTCGGGCAAACTGAATAAGAGAAAATGCGGCGAGGAAGTTACCGGATACGTGATAACAGATAATGCGGAAAACGCATGGTATGTGTCTGAAACAGGTCTGTACTTCTTCGATGGTATGCTCTATAATAAAATGGCAAGCATTACGGATGTAAGAAAAATAATTCTTCTACGGGACGGCCACATACTGCTTGAAACCAAGTCGAGTGTTTATATGTTCGATGACGAACATCTCTTGCAGATAGTCAAAGACAAGAAAAAGATTCGTGCAGTCTCTTTGAACACTGTTTTCAGCTATTACATAAGCGGTGACGAGCTGTACATAGCAAGACAAAACGGTGAATTTTTGACAGACGAGCAGGCAGCAGCACAGGCAGATGCCGCTGCTTCCTCCGGCACAACAGAATAAAGGAGGTACACACATGATAGATTGTCCGAATAAGAAATGCGGTTCCCGTCTTCCCGATTCATACAGATACTGCGTATACTGTTCTGAAAAGTTACCGGGGACGGATAAGAATAAGAAAGAAAAACAGCATATTCCTCTCACTCCCTTTCAAGTAGGGATAATGGTAGGTTCTGTGCTTATGTTGCTGCTCATAGTATTGCTAATTGTATTTTATAATCGGGTTTAACAAAAATTTTCCGATGCCCTTGCCTCAAACTATGGCGCAAGGGCTTTTTATTGCTCCCAATGGCTTGAAAAGCAGGCGGATTTATGCTATCATGTGTGAGGTGAAAACGCCACGAAAAATTCTTTTTATTTGGAGGACAAATAATGAAAAAGTTATTATCATTCATGCTCGCAATCGTATGTATACTCACTCTCATTTCATGCAGCACAGCGGACAGCTCAAAGGGTGATACACACAACTCGGCTGAGGAAAAACAGATTACAGTGAAAGTTGTTGATGACAAAAAGCAAGAAGAAGTATTTACCATAACCACCAAAGCGGAGATGTTAGGCGATGCTGTGGATGAAATAAATCTGGTACAGGGTGAAGAAGGTCAATACGGCATGTTCATGAAGACGGTAAACGGCGTGACGGTGAATGATGCAAACCAAGAGTGGTGGTGTCTCACGAAAAACGGCGGTGAGGAAGTTATGACGGGAATAGACAGCACACCCATTGCGGACGGCGACACTTTTGAAATCACATTCACCGTGGGCTACTGATAAAAATTCGGAGGTATGCAGCAATGCTTGAAGTAGGGATTTTAGGTTCACAGCAGATCACAGTCTCAGAGGACAAGCTTGCAAGCGTGTGGAAAAGCGGCACTTTGGATGTTTTTGCCACACCTGCCATGATAGCTCTCATGGAACAGACTTGTGCAAACAGTGTTCAGATGCATTTGGACGCAGGGTTCTCCACGGTGGGCATTTCCGTGAATATAGTCCACACCCGCGCAACGCCAAAGGGTATGACGGTACATGTAAACAGCACCCTCACGGAGATAGACAGGAAAAGACTTGTGTTTCATGTGGAAGCCTTTGATGAAAAGGGCAAGATAGGTGAAGGCACACATGAGCGTTTCATCATAGACACGGAAAAGTTCATGGAAAAAGTAATGTCGTAACCGTATACCGTATATTGAAAAATAAAAAAGGCAGCACGGAATACTTCTCTGTGCCGCCCTTTATTTTACTCGTTTATTGCACCTAAAAGACTGCGAAGCCTTATTCTCACCGCACCCAGATTCGTTATTTCGTCAATCTTTATCTGAGTGTAATACTTGCCGCTGCTCTCTAAAATGGTACGAACCTCATCCGTCGTTATGGCGTCAATACCACAGCCAAACGACACGAGTTGCACAAGCTGCACATCGTCATTTTCAGCAGCATACCTTGCCGCACGATACAGGCGTGAGTGATATGTCCATTGATTCAACACCCGCACACTCGGCTGTTCTGCCAAATGACACACGCTGTCCTCGCTTATCACCACGAAACCCAGTGATTCTGCCAGTTGGTCTATTCCGTGGCATATCTCGGGGTCTATGTGATACGGTCTGCCTGCCAGTATCATTATAAGTTTACCCTGCTCCCTCGCATATGAGATTGCTCTCTCTCCCTCTTTTTGCACATCTTTCATGTAATTTTCATAGCGCAAAAGTCCTGCTTTCACAGCCTCACTCACTTCGCGCAACGTGATATCATCCGTATGCACACGCAAACAGTCATAAAGCCCACGTGCAAGCACGGCAGGATTGTTTATATTCAGGTACGGATACAGGAAATTCACTCCGCCCAATTCTTCCACATTTGCATTCAAAAGCTCCGAATAGTACGCCACCACGGGGCAGTTATAATGATTTGCACTCGATTTTTCGTCCACATTATAGCTCAGGCACGGGTAAAAGATGGTGTTTATTCCCTGTGCAAGCAGTTCTTCAATGTGTCCGTGCATGAGTTTTGCGGGATAGCACACCGTATCGGACGGTATGGAGAACTGACCCTTTTCGTATGTTGCCCGTGTGGAATGTTTTGTGAAAATTACCTCAAAACCGAGTTTAGTAAAAATCTCGTACCACAGGGGCGCAAGCTCATACATGCCGAGTGCCATGGGCATACCTATTTTCCCTCTCTTCCCCGATACGGGTGTGAGAGATGAGAGTGCATTCCGCTTATATGCGTACAGCGACTGCATCTTGCCCTTATTGCTTATTCCGAGTGCCTTTTCGCATCTGTTTCCCGAAACATACGGTTTTCCCGAAGAAAATCTGTTTATGGTGATTCTGCAATGGTTTGTGCAACCGTTGCATACGGAAGATTCAGAGCTGTGGGAAAAGTGCAGAAGCTCCTCCTCATTTATGAGAGAACTCTTTTCCATGCTCATGGAGCGCAGCGCAGCACCGTATGCGCCCATAAGTCCTGCAATGCCGGGGCGTATTACATCCCTGCCCAATTCCTTTTCAAATGCACGCAAAACCGCATCATTATAGAATGTGCCGCCCTGTACCACCACATGCTCACCCAGCTCCTGTGCAGAATGAGCACGTATCACCTTGTACAGCGCATTTTTTACCACGCTTACGGAAAGGCCCGCCGATATGTCATGTGCCGTTGCGCCGTCTTTTTGCGACTGCTTCACGGACGAATTCATAAAAACGGTACAGCGTGTGCCCAGGTTCACGGGGGCTTTTGCAAAGAGTCCGAGTTTTGCAAACTCCGCCACCTCATAGCCCATGGAACGGGCAAACGTCTCTATGAAAGAGCCGCATCCGGAAGAACAGGCTTCATTGAGCATTATGGAGTCGATGGCACCGTTTTTTATTTTGAAGCATTTAATATCCTGACCGCCTATGTCCAGTATGAAGTCCACATCGGGACGGAAATGCTTTGCCGCCGTGTAATGCGCTATGGTCTCCACCACGCCCATATCAACCGAAAATGCGTGGCAGATGAGTTCCTCACCGTAGCCTGTGACGGCACTGCCGCATATCTCAACACCGTTTTCACTGCACATCCTGCGAAGCAATAAGAGCTGTTCATGCACTATCTCAACCGGATTTCCCCTGTTTGAGCCGTAGTATGTGTACAGTATTTCTCTGTTTTCGCCTATGAGTACGAGTTTTGTGGTGGTACTGCCGCAATCTATGCCAAGGTATGCTCTGCCGCTGTATTTTTTTATATCGCAAACGGGAACATGCGCCTTTGCATGTCTTGCAGCAAACTCAGTGTACTCTGTATCGTTCGCAAAAAGAGGAGGCAAGGTATCATGCGCGCTCCCTGCATCCGCTGCACATTTTCTAAGCGATTCCGTGAGCGATTCATATGTGTATTCATCTTTATTACTCTCAGCATACAGAGCAGCACCGAGTGCCACCGCATATATGCAGTAATCGGGGAAAATTGCATCTTCCTTTGAAAGCCCCAAGGTTTCCGTAAATCGCTCGCGCAGCCCGAGGCAATAGTACAAGGGGCCACCCAAAAACAGAACCTTACCTTTTATTCTCCTGCCCTGTGCCAGACCTGCAATTGTCTGATTCACCACCGCTTGATATATGCTTGCCGCAAC
>JAFSHG010000126.1 GCA_017440405.1 Clostridia bacterium | reverse complement strand
TTTGCAAAAATCTTTTGTTTTTACAATGTCGTTTGTATTAACACCTCGTTTTGCATCGCCTTTATGTATATAGCAATGCAGACAACCTTCACTGTATTTTCTGCAACCTCGCCATGGATTCCACATAGCCATATTCTCACCACATCAAATTCTTATTTATCGAACAGATTATATCACATAAATATGAATTTTTCCACCCAAACAAAAAAGGCGGGGGTTATTCAACCCCAACCTCATTTCCTGTCTTCCGGCACAGGTGCCTTCTCTTCTTCAGATGGAATAACTACGGAAATGTCCTCAAAACAATCCAGGGACTTAAGGGATCTGCGAAGATAATTATGCCCGCCGTCAACGGCACAGGCACCGCAACTGCAAGTGACATAATCGTGTCTATAGGTGGACTCGATCTCATCACCGCAGATTTTGCAGCGGATGGCGTTCTTTATAATTTTCATAATCTTTCTCCGTTCCGTAAAGCGCAATAGACAGACCTTCAGAAATCGAAAGTCTGTCTGTTTTTGTTTTCCTGTTTTTGCCACACGGGATAGGTCGAAAACAACGATTTTTTTATCCTCGACCAAGCGTCCGGGTACAATAAAACTAATCTCGGTCACGATGAAATTATTCTTTTGAGAAAAGTTTCATTGTAATTTGTTAGAGTAAAAAAACAGGTAGGTTGGAGTCACCCAACTTCGACTTTTGTGTGGTCAATTTTGATACAATGAAACTAATCTTTTGTACTTGAACGGCAAAAAGCCTTGTGCCACAAAGCTTTTAGGGCATAGAAAAAGAACGAAAGTTGCAATACCAATGGTATCATAACTTTCGTTCTTATTTGGTGCGGTCGATGGGACTTGAACCCATACGGTCTCCCATACGCCCCTCAAACGTACGCGTCTGCCTGTTCCGCCACGACCGCTCGTCATTACGACTTTGTCATTATATCTCATGCGGCGATATTTGTCAAGCCCTAAAATTTGTTTTTTTCCAAAACGGCGGATACACATTAAATCACGTCCAAACTTTTTACCGAATACACTGATTTCTTTTTTGCAAGTTCGGAAAAGTTTTCATGAACTCACGATTCTCCGTGCATACTAAAAGGAGACATTTAAGGCTTGGAGGCATGAGTATGTTCGGAAAAAAGACTGAGTATATACATATGGGCGCAAAAGCAAGTGATGAGCAGATTACCGCGCTTGCCGCGGAACTTGCGATGTACGGAATACGGCGCAGTAAAAAGAATAAAATGCCACGCAATTTCACGGCGGGCATTTTGCGTGAGCTTTCCACAGATTACAAGCAGATGGCGGCGGCTACCCGTGCAAAAATCATCATGCCCGAAACCGTGCACACCATAATGGAGAATCACTACATTGTGGATAAGGCGCAAAGCAATCAGAGTGACACGGGCAGAGAACTTTTCCGCAAAAAACATGTGGTCTTTGAAAATGGCAGGTATAAGGGGGCAATACGCATTTATGTCATATGCGAAACACTGCTGGAATGTAAAAATTTCAGTTTGGATTACAACTCCCTTAAACTTTTTTTGGACGCCTTTCAGGAAATATCTCCCTTGGACGAGGGCGAGATAGCTTTGATTCCGCAGATGCTCAGTCTTGTATGCGTGGAGCGTGCGGCATCGCTTTACGGCGAGGCATGTGCACTGCTTCGTGAGTATGTAAAAGCAAAGCGAATTTATGACCGGATACACATGTCGCAGAGTACAAAACGCACTGAAATAATGCTGGATGAGGCGGCAAGAGAGCTGGGTTCGGCAGGGCGCACACGTCTATATATGCTACTGTCTGAAAAGGACGAATTTTCTCACATTGAAATGTTCAACCACGCACTCACAAAGCTGAGTACGGGTATATCTGATGAATCGGCAAATGACCGCTCATGGCAAATTGCACTCTCTGAGCTTGCGGTAAATATTACAGGCGCACTACGCTTCATAAGCGGACTTGGCGGTGAGAAACTGCAAGAGGACTTTTCTGTTCTCCACAGAATATTAAACGAGGATACCGTATACAGGCAGATGGACAACCCCTCAAAGAACGCATATGCAGCGGCATGTGATAAGATAGCAGGCAAACTGCGCATATCCCAGTCTGCCGTTGCACGTGAGGCTCGCAGGCTTTCGGGGAATGAACACATAGGCTATTATCTTTTGGATGAAAACGGAATTTCCTTCCTCATGGACGCATTGGGTGGCAGGATATACCACAAAAGCAAACGATGCAAACTCTGCTGCATTATCACGGCTCAGGTTGCTCTTACACTTCTGTTTGCCGCATTCTGTGCATTGGGTTGCCCCATGTGCGGACTCATTGCCATAGCACCTGCATTTGTGCTGGCAGAAGCTATCATTGTGCGTGCATACTGCTCTATGCAACCGCCCACACCTGTCCCACGCATGAAAATAGAAAATGTATCGCCCGAAAAGACTGCTGTTGCGGTTTCCATACTTCTTACCGATGAAAAAAGTCTGACAGGCGCAATGGAGCGATTGGAGACACATTACATGTCAGGCGCACTCAGCGGAGTATATTACGTGATATTAAGCGACTTCCCCGACAGTAAAACCCCCGAAACAACCGAAGAAGAATGTGGGCTTTTAGCCTTGGCAGAAAAACTTACGCATGATTTGAATAAAAAGTATGCAAAGGATGAGGATGTTTTCTTTTTCCTGCACAGGAAGCGTACAAAAAATGCAAAAGATGCCCTTTACATGGGTCATGAGCGAAAAAGAGGTGCTATAATGCAGTTCTTTTCTCTGCTTGAAGGTCATGACAACAGAGCAAGAGAAGCATATGAGTTTATCTCGGGAAATTTGCCTCAGGACATAAAGTATGCACTTTTACTGGACAGCGATACCGTGATGCTGAAAGATTCGCTTGCGCAGATGATAGGTGCAGCCACACATCCGCTCGCAAAAGCCGTGGTAAAAAACGGTGTTGTGGAAAAAGGTTACGGTATTTTCGTACCACGCATGGAACGCATAGCCGGAGCCTCCACCGAGTTTATGCGTCTGCACAATTCAAGCTCGGGGACTTCTCCGTACAGCACGCTCGTGTGTGACTTTTACTTTGATAATTTCTCCGAGGCTATTTTCGGCGGCAAAGGCTTGGTAGACATATCCGCTTTCTGTGAATGCATAAGGGGAAGAATTGATGACAACACGGTGCTCAGCCATGATATGTTGGAAAGTATTTTTGTCAAGACCGCATACCTTTCTGATATAGTTCTCTACGACAGTGAACCTGCAAAATTTTTCTCTTGGTGGAAAAGGGAGCACCGCTGGATTAGGGGCGACTGGCAGCTTTTGCCGTATCTTTTTGCACGCAAAGGAAGCAAAAAACATGTTTCGCCCGTTTCAAAACATAAGATTGTGAGTAACCTCCTGCGAAGTCTGCGACCCGTGTTCATTACATCGGCACTGTGGTACATACCGTTTTTCGGTTTTTCGCTTTATGCTTGGGTTGCAATTTTTGCGGCATTTTCCGATTGCATTGTGAGCAGCGTATACGCACTTTCAGGACTCTTTCACAGGCGTCCCGTACCTTGGCGTGAACTTGCGCAGCAGTGGGGCATGAGTTTTATAGATTTTCCCGCACTGCCGTATGCGGCGGCACGGGTCTATGACGCTGTGATAAGAACGCTTTACAGGCTTATCTTTTCGCATAAAAATATGCTGCAATGGCAGACGGCAGCCCAGAGCGAAAACTCAAAAAAGCAGGGCGTTCTATCTTACTATATAAAGATGTGGCAATGCATTGTGTTGGGGTTACATCTTCTCATTCTTCCGCTTTTCGGTTTTTCGGGTTCACTCATACTCGGAATAGTATTTCTGTATGCACCATTTGCCGCATATCTGTGTGATATACCTTACAGAGAGGAAGAACTTTCCTCAGGCGCACGTGAGTATTACATGAGCCTTTGCCGTGAGATATGGGACTTTTTCCAAACCGAATCTCCGAAAGAAATGGGTTACATACCGCCTGACAATGTACAGGTGTATCCGTACATGCCTGCGGTATATAATGCTTCCCCCACAAACATCGGCATGGGAATAATGGCGTGCGCCTGTGCGTATGACTTAGGCTTTATAACACAGGATATGCTCATAGAACGGCTCTGTGTAACTCAGGACACATTGGACAGCTTGGAAAAGTGGAACGGCCACCTGTACAACTGGTACGATATGAATACCAAAAAGCGTTTGGAACCTGCATATGTGTCCACAGTGGACAGTGGAAATCTGTGTGCCTGTCTTTTGTATGCGGCGCAACTCCTGCGTGAAACGGGCGACGCTCGTGCCGAAAAATGCGCTCTCGGCATGGAAAAAACAGTGTATGACATGGACTTTTCCGCACTTTTTGACAAAGATAAAAATTTATTTTACATAGGTTATGATGTCACAAGTTGTGCACTCACTCGTGCTTGGTACGACCTTTTAGCCTCGGAAGCTCGGCTCACATACCTTGTGGCGTGCGGACTGGGTAAAATTCCGCAAAAGGCTTGGGGTTCACTCGGCAGACTGCTCACGGGAAGCCGTGATATGCGTGTTCTGGTGTCATGGTCGGGAACCATGTTTGAGTATCTCATGCCCGTAATTTTCACGGGGAAAACCCCATACACGCTCATGGACGAAACCTGTAAAGCCGCCGTGGGCATTCAGATAAAGTGTGCAGACGGCAAGCCCTTTGGTATTTCGGAATCGGGCTATTATGCTTTTGACCGAAACATGTATTATCAGTACAGAGCCTTTGGCGCACTGCCCCTTGGCCTTGCTCCCATGAAAGCGCACGAGGATGTGCGTGCACCGTATGCATCGGCACTCTCTGCCATGGTGTATCCCGAAAAAGCGTTTGAAAACTTGAAGGCATTTGAACGTGTGGGCGCAAGGGGCAAGTACGGTTTCTTTGAGGCAGTGGATTACACATACGGCAGAGTGCAAAAAGGGCATGAATGCGAGGTTGTTCGCAGCTACATGGCACATCATCAGGGTATGAGCATATGTTCACTCACAAATGTTTTGTGTAAAGACATAATCAGCAACCGCTTTTCGCACATACCCCAAATGCGCAGCGTCATGCCGTATAACGATGAAAAGCTGCCCGACAGTTCACTCACTTTGCGTGAATATGAGCGCATGATACTTCACGACGATGAGGCAGTACGAAAGAGTTTTTCACCGCCCGAATACAAGAGTGCAGGACGATACCCCCGTGGCAGTTTCCTCACAAACGGCAGACTGACGGCATATATGACGGACTCAGGGGTGTCACATTTGAAATTCCACGATGCATACATCACATCTTTCCGCCGTGATTACATACGGGGAAAACAGGGACTTTTCCTGTACCTGAGATGCGGAGATAAAATCTACTGTATAAATACCAATGACCCCGATTCCGACGCATGTTCACAGAGCTTCATATTTGAGGGCTGCAAAACAGGTGTCAACACCGCTGCCGAGGATTTTTCCGTGAACTGTGTAAGTTGCGTAATGCAAAATGAAGATGCACTGTGCATGAAAGTTACCGTGGCAAATCACTCGGACTCCGTGAAAAATTTTGAAGCGGGGGCATTTGCACGCATGTCTATGGCGACCTTGCAGGAGGATATAGCCCACCCTGCATTTGTGCGCCTCACCGTGGACTCATACGAAAAAGACGGCACTCTCTTTTTCAGACGAAAAGGGGATAGAAAACGCAAAGAGCTGTATGCTTTTTCCCGTTTCTTCGGTATTACAAATGTGAAGTGCGCTTCCGACGGATACGAAATTGTGGGCAGACACGGCACGTATAGGGGCGCAATGCAAAATGTAATGAGTGCAAACGGCAGAATAAAATCGCCTGTTGAACCCATGATGTGCATCCGTGGCGACCTGTCTGTGGGGGCAGGCGAAAGTGCAGAATTCACATTCATATTCGGGGCAGCACACGATGAAAATGCGCAGACTCTGCATATGACAAGCAGGGGTGATGCTCCCGATTTTTCGCAGCAGACTTCACTTGCTTTCGCCATGGAGATGAGTGCCATACGCTTCATGGGTATAAGCGACGGAAAGGCACAGCTTTTAACATCCATCCTCTCTGTGCTCTGTCTCGGAATAAAGAAAAAGTCTGAACAAATCACGGGCAGTACTCTCCCGTTTTCACAGATGTACAAGTTTTCCGTGTCGGGCGAACTTCCCATACTCTTGGTGGAGATACACAGTCCCATGCAGTTTCGGCTTTTGAAGACACTCCTCTCTCTCGTTAAATTCTCAGAATACAAGGGAGAGCCTTTTGACCTCATAATAATAGGCAGGTATGCCATGAGTTACCGATGCGATGTAAAGGATTACATCACGGACACTCTCGGCACATTCATGATGAGTGCAAGCACAAGTGAGAGCAGGCGTATTCACTTTATAGACGGTTTTGACATCACAGACGATGAATACCGACTTCTGATTCAGAGTGCCGATATTGTAATAGCCCCCACTCGCACCTTGGGTGCACAGTTTGCGGATGAACCTCTGCCGAAAAGTATACATTTCCCGGGAAATGCTCAAAAAAGTCCCGTACGGAAATTCTGCAAGGGCGATTTCCTGCCAAACGGCGAGTATGTGATAAAACTGAAATCGGATGAGGACACTCCGCTTCCTTGGAGCAATGTCATTTGCAACCCGGAAAATGAGGCAATGGGTACACTCGTGACAGAAAGCGGGGGCGGCTACACTTGGTACGGTAACTGCCACAACACACGTCTTTCACAGTGGTACTGCGACCCCATATTTGACACGCAAGGAGAAATACTGCTCATTTCTGATGAGGCGGGACACATGCGCACCGTTTCACATGGGAAAATACAAGGCAACGGCACAGTCACCGTGCGACACGGTTTTGGTTACAGCATATTTGAAAATTACGGCGATATATGCGATATGCGCATGACAGTGTTGTGTGACACGGACACGCCCCAGAAAATAACGCTTTTGGAGCTTATGAACAATTCAGATAAGGATAAAAAACTGACCGTGAGATATATGGTGGACAGGCACGACCTGCAAAGCGCATACACGGAGTTTTCAGACTCTGTGGCTTACATGTACGGCAGCAAACTGACATCACCCATATACATGACGGTAAAAAACGCAGATTCCATACGCTTTTCGGGCGACAGGGAAGCGGAACTCCTGTTTTTCGAGAAAAAAAGGAATGTGAACAATGAGGGTTTTATATCCCTCACGTGCGATGTCTATCTTCATGCAAGAGAAAATCGCAATCTGATACTCCTTTTCGGCATGGGGCAGAGGGAAAAAGCACGTGAAACGGCAGGGCGTGAGAGCGTGGGCAGCGTGAATGAAAAGCTCGCACGGATAAAGACGGCATGGGACGATAAACTTCACGGCATTACCGTAAAAACACCCGAGATAAACTTTGACCGCATGGTAAACGGACGACTGTTATATCAGGTGTATGCATCGAGGCTCATGGGACGCACGGGATTTTATCAAAGCGGCGGTGCAATAGGATTCCGTGACCAGCTTCAAGATGTCCTCTCCCTGCTTTATACGGACAGCGAAAGAGCAAAGGGACAGATACTGCTGTGCGCCTCCATGCAGTATGAGGACGGAGATGTTATGCACTGGTGGCATACGCCGAATAAGGGAGTGAGAACACGCATCACGGATG
>JAFSHG010000125.1 GCA_017440405.1 Clostridia bacterium | reverse complement strand
CTACGCTCAGTGGAAGGATTCAATCGCTGAGAAGACATATACAATCAACATTGCGTATATGGAAGGCGGCCAGATTTCAAGACACACGGCAACAGCTGAGGCGACTGTTACTCCAGGTAGTGAATATACTGTAGATTCCGATATGACTTGGGTAGCAACATATACCAATGCTTATACAAGTGCTACGCAGTACAAATATGTGATTGATGATAGTACTTCAAAGACTGTTACATTAGATGCTGAAACTACTGTAAATGTCACATTCAACATCAAGACGGGTCTTTATGCAAGCGGTTTGGGTACAGCAGAATCACCATACATCATGAACAACAGAATTCACTTTGATAACGCTCGTTACAGCGTTAACTGCTATCTTACACTGACCGCAGACTTAGACCTCGGTGGCACAAGTTATCCATTCAGCACTATAGGGCTTGGCACGGAAACAGATACACCGTTTACTGGTGTGCTTGATGGTGGTGGACATAAATTGTCTAACGTATACATTTCATATAGTGATTCAATTAGTTGTGTTGGTATCATAGCAATAAATCAGGGTACTGTTAAAGACTTCACCATTAGCGTAGGAAGTAAGTGGATAGAAGGTGGAGAAACTGTTGGATCTATTGTAGGACAGAATGAGGGTCTTATCGAGAAAATCCATGTTACAGGTACAGGCAGTAAGAATACTATGAATGGTACAATAACAGGCGCATCTGTAGTTGGCGGTATTGCAGGAAAAAATCTGACAACGGGTACTATAAGATATTGCTCTGTTGACTTAAACTCAGTAGAGGGTGAGTACATTGTAGGTGGTATAGTAGGTGCAAACTCTGGAACTGTTGACCAGTGTTACTATAAATCTATAAGCAGTAATGGTAACATATGTGCATTTTATAATAGTTATCAGTACGAGCCTTCACAAGTAGGTGGCATAGTAGGCGACAACTATTCTGGCGGTGTGGTATCTAACTGTTTCGTGAACTCTGGTGGTTATCTGTACACGAACTATGCTGGTGGCGGTGTTGTTGGCTACAACAGAAGCGGTGCCCAGGTTAAGAACTGCTGGGTAAACTGGAATGTACAACCCGTACAGTATAACTATTATGCAGGTAACAACGGTAGAGGTATAGGTCTCAATGAGGGTTCCACTTCACAGAACTATGCTGTGGTAACGTCCAGTGCAGGTACTACAGAGAATGGCTTTATCCGTGCACTTGCATCCACTGTTACAGGTTGGACGCCCACGAACCATCCCAGTAACTGGAGTACTGATATATGGCTCTTCAAGTCAGGCTCAGCTCCTTCGCTGAAGAAATGGAATAAGGGTTAAACATTAAAGCAAGTGGTGCCGAAAATGGCACCACTGCTTTTAAGGAGGAAAAATGAGCATTTATATAAAGAAGACGGCAATCTTATTTTGCATAATTTCGCTTTTGGCGGTCTGCTTTTCAGCATGTTCAAAAGAAGAAGACAAAAACAATCCTAAGCCCACGACAAGTTCCGACACATTGACAAGCGGAAGTCTGGACAAACTGAATTCAGGCGAAAAAATTGAGTCATCCGATGATGCAGGTTTGGTAAATGACACGGAAAATTCCGAAAAAAATGATAGCATTGAGCAAGTGGGCGACTAAATGAGCATTTACAAGCCTCATAGTCTTATGTGCGATACACAGTAACAGGTGATAATCCATACAGACTTTGCGGCATCACACAAGCACAGCTTATGCGTGTTATCTACATAGCGATAACACGCTTTTTGTATCTCCCTTGACGGTATGCCACATTCCATGCTAAAATAACGCACATAATCCGTGTAAAACATGTGCGGAAAGTAATGAATTGTGAGGGGAATATATGCTCTATCTTTGTGCCACACCCATAGGAAATTTTGAAGATATCACGCTGCGTGTTTTGCGTGTGCTGTCCGAGGTGGATGTCATATATGCGGAAGACACACGTCACAGCGGTCTTTTGCTTGCAAAGTACGACATAAAAAAGCCGCTTATAAGCTGCCATGAGCATAATGAAGCAGAGCGTGCGGCGGAGATAACAGAACGCCTTGCAAACGGCGAAAACATAGCATACATATCCGATGCAGGTATGCCCTGCATATCAGACCCGGGTCATAGGCTCATTTGCGAATGCATAGAAAAGAATGTAGCGTACACGGTGCTGCCGGGAGCAAGTGCTGCTCTCACGGCACTTGCACTTTCGGGACTTGCCACGGATAAATTCACTTTTTTTGGTTTCCTGCCACGGTCGGGCGGTGAGCGAAAGGCGGCAATTCATGATGTATGCAACACCGACTGTACATGTATAATCTATGAAAGTCCGAATAGAGTACATGCCACACTCTCGGAGTTGAAAGAGTGTGCAGGTGGGGAGCGAATGGCGGCTGTGGTGCGTGAGTTGACTAAGATTTACGAAGAAGCGGTGCGAGGCAGCTTGTCGGAGCTTTGCACAAGGTATGAGGAAACGCCGCCAAAGGGTGAGTGTGTAATTGTGCTCTCTGCCAAGCAGGAGGAAAAGGCGACCCCCGAAAGTGTGGACGGTATGATATGCGAACTGTTGCACGAGGGCGTGAAAGCAAAAGATGTGGCAAAACGTGTGGCAGAAGCACTTTGCGTGTCAAAAAATGATGTGTATAAGAGGGTTTTGGAGCTGAAAGGGGAATAAGAGTACAAAGTGAAAATACTCCGTACTCAAAGAACTATGAAATATAAAGCAATACTATTTGACTTAGACGGCACATTGCTGTACACACTGGATGATTTAACGGACAGCGTGAACTACATTTTAAAAAAATACGGTTATTCTGAGCGCAGCATCAATGATGTAAGGTGTTTTGTGGGAAACGGACTGACACGCCTTATTGAACTTGCCTTTGGCGAAAGTCGAGATGATTTAGCGGAAATTGCTCGTGAATTTAAGGCGTATTATGCCACACATTCGGATATAAAAACAAAACCTTATGCGGGTGTTGATGAAATGCTTGCAGAACTATCGGGCATGGGAATAAAAATGGCAGTGGTAACAAACAAGGTTCAGAGTGCAGCGGATATTTTGCATGAGAAGTATTTTAAGGCGTACATGCCTTTTTCGGTGGGTGATTCAGCGGAAAGACAGCGCAAACCGTCGCCTGAGAGCGTATTTTTCGCACTGAAAAAATTGGGTGTGAGTACGGATGAGTGTCTTTATGTGGGTGACTCGGAAGTGGACATGAAAACGGCGGAAAATGCACATGTGGACTGTGCGTTGGTGACATGGGGTTATCGTGATGTTGAGTTTCTACGGTCGTTTGCACCTGCGTATCTTCTGAACACTCCCTGTGAGCTTATCAGCATCATAAAGGGCGATGGAGAAGAGCCTTGACGAAAAAAGACGAATTTTATTATTGCAACTTTCTGTATTTCTGTTATAATAGATATTGTGTAGAATTAAAAAAACGGCGTCCTATGGGATGCTTGGGAGGAATATATGAGAAATTGCCCTAAATGCGGCTGTGAAAACGGTGATAACTTTAAGTTTTGCTGTGAGTGCGGTGAAACTCTCCGTGCCGAAGAAACAGAAAATATAAGTGCCACAGACGGAACTTGTGAGGACGATGTAAAGATATTCACGGCACCGGTGGAAGATTCTCAGTCAACACCGTGTGAGCAAAGTGTTGATACTAAAACAGCTTCTGTTGTGGAAACATACGATGATGAAAACTATGAGGCACAGGATGTAGGCAGTTATGATGCAGACGACGATGAGGACAGTGTAGACGAGAATGACACAGAGGTTGTTGAAGAACGCAAAAAAACATCTGCTGAGCCCGATGAAAACACGGACGAAGACGAACAGCGTTATGTGAGTCAACGCAGAGATGATGCCGTGAGGCGTGCAAGGCGTTCAAATCGTCGTGACAATGTGCGCAACGATATCATATTCATAGGCGTCATGGTGGGACTTATAGCCGTTATAATAGGGCTTTCCATCATATATATAAACAGGAACTTCCCGGGTAAAGATTTCGGTGAAAGGGTGAGGTATATTATGACCAGCTCATTTACCGATGCGCTTATAACCCGTGACCCCACCATTGAACCGAGTGAAACGGCAGACGGAGAACCTGCTGTTATAATCACGGTGTATGCACGCAAAGGATGCATAGTGAGCTTCCGTGAGGGTTCCACCACCATGGAGCGAAAAGTGGAGGGACAGAGTATTGCATTCCGTGTACCCACATCGCTTTGGACATCATCCATGAGCCAGGAGGATATAGCATCCGTTGTCATTGAACCTAATGTTTTCGTATATGACCCTGACCGTAGTCATGATATAGTGCAGCTTGATTTTGAGCCGTACAGTGCTGCATTGCGTGAGGTGGATATCACGCTCACATCACCGTCCACCGACGAGTTTACAACATCCAGCACATCGGTAATCATAGAGGGTTATGTGTCCGATAATGAAGTGGCGGTATTTATGAACGGCAAACAGTTGCAGTTGGATGAAAACGGTGCTTTCAGAACGGTGTATCATGTGACACAGGAAGGCAAGCAGAAAGTGGTATTTACAGCCCAAAAGAGCGGATATGCCATAGGCAGCAAGGTTCTCATCGTGAATTATAATAAGAGCGATATTGCGCTTGAAATATACAATGAAGAATTGCGTACATTTGAGGATACCTTGGAGATAAAGGGCAAGATAGAAAGAGGCGTGGAACTGGAAGTAACAGGCGTTGAAATAGACGGCGAAGTGGAAGTTTCAAGATACGGCGAGTTTGCATTCACGGCAAAACTTCCTGCTGTGGGTAATTATGCTATAATGCTCAATATGAAAGACGGCGAGAAGGAGTCGGCAGCAGAGATATATGTGGAGAGAGCACCCGATATAGACGAGTACATGAGCTCCACGGTTCACTTTGACTACGAATGGCTGCTCGAACACCCCACAATGGAAAAGCATTTCGGCATCACGGGAACGGTGACGGAAATATACCAGACCGAACCTTATGTGAGGGCAAAACTCCACACATCGGATGGTGACATCGTATTCACATACTACCACACCACCGAGGTTGCAACAGGCGACAATAAGACGTACCGCATATACGGTTATCCCGACGGTACGGACTCCGAAACGGGCTTGCCTCAAATATACTGTTGGTTCATACATAAGTCATGACAATTCTAAAATAAACAGTTTCAAAGGGCGGGAGATTGCTTCCGCCTTTTGTTTATTTAGTTTCTGAAAAAAATAGCAGAGAGACGAGAAAAATAAAAAGGGAAGCCTTTTAGAAATGGTTTCCCTTTGAAAAAGAATAGTGAATATAACTAATTACTCAGCAAGCAATTTTTCTACGGCTGCGAGCTTTACGCACAGGCAGAAGAGTTCCATAGCCTTGTCCAATTCTACCACGGGAGGGAGAGAGGGAGCGATGCGTAGGTTGGAGTCATTCGGGTCGTTGTGGTAGGGATATGTTGCGCCTGCCTCAGTCATCACAAGCCCTGCTTCCTTACAGAGGGCGTGAATGCGACTCGCAGTGCCGTGCATAGCGTCAAAGCTTACGAAGTAACCGCCACGGGGTTTACACCACGATGCAATTTCAAGAGGTGCTATTTCTCTATCGAGCCATGAAAGAACCATATCGAACTTGGGTTTCAAGACTGCCGCATGTTTTTTCATGTGAGCAAGAACACCTGCACTGTTCTTGAAGAACATGATGTGACGGAGCTGATTGAGCTTATCAAAACTTATGGTCTGAGCTTTGAGCATTTTTTTCATGTGAGCCATATTAGCCTCACTGCAAGCGAAGCATGAAACGCCTGCACCCGGGAAAGTAATCTTGGAAGTGGATGCAAACTCAAATACCATGTCCTCATTGCCATACTTTGCACATTCTGAAATAATGTCACGGAAAGGCACGAAATCGCCGTCAAACTCGTGAACGCAGTATGCATTATCCCACATGAGCAGGAAATCGGGAGCAGCGGGCTTCATGCGTGCGATGCGGTCTATAACAGCGTCGGAATAAGTGATACCGGCGGGGTTTGCATACTTGGGAACACACCACATACCACGCACTGTCTCATCTTTTATAAGTTCCTCAACAGCATCCATATCGGGGCCGTCCTCACGGAGCTGTACGGGTATCATCTCAATGCCGAAAGATTCGCAAATGGTGAAATGTCTGTCATAACCCGGAACTACGCAGAGGAATTTTATCTTATCCAGCTTAGACCAAGGGCATGTGCTGTGCAAAAGACCGTTTGTAAAAGCCTTTGCCACTGTATCATACATGAGTGTGAGGCTTGCATTGCCGCCGATGAAAATCTGCTCATACTTCACACCCAGAAGCTCTGCAAACATGCGTCTGCATGTGGGAAGACCTTCCAGCACACCGTAGTTTGCTGCATCCATACCGTCTATAACGGTGGATTCATCACCCGGCATAAAGAGCATTTCCCTTGAAAGTTCGAGCTGTTCACGACCGGGCTTTCCGCGTGACATGTCCAGTTTCAGTCCCTGTGCTTTCACTGCCTCATACTGAGCCGTGAGTGTGCTTTGCAATGCGAGCAATTCATCTCTTGATGCAGACTGCAATTTTTCCATTTTATAACCCTCCAAAAGTTTAGTCATGCAGGCTTATTGTAACTCTAAGCACATTTTATGTCAACCTTGACAATGCGTATAAAAAGATATATATTGTATGAAAACCGTATCTATGACATATGTGGAGGTGTATACTGATGTGTGAAACAAATATTTTGAAAGATATGATAGCAAAGAGTGAAAAGATAGCAGTGCTCACAGGTGCAGGAATTTCCACTGAGAGCGGGATTGCGGATTTCAGGAGTGAGAACGGCATATTCAAAACCATAAAAAAATACGGATATACCCCGGAAGAGCTTTTATCACACAGTTTTTTCTGTACGGAAACCGAGCTGTTTTTTAAGTATTACAGGGAAAATTTCATTGTGACGGACGCAAATCCGAATGCCGCACATAATGCACTCGTGAAACTGGAACAGGTGGGGAAACTCTCCGCTGTAATCACACAGAATGTGGACGGACTGCACACAAGGGCAGGGAACAAGAATGTGTATGAACTTCACGGCTCCATATACCGCAACTTCTGTATGAAATGTCATAAATTTCATAGCGTGGAGTTTGTGCGTGACAGCAACGGCGTGCCGCTTTGCGATTGCGGCGGAACAGTAAAGCCCGATGTGGTGCTGTATGAAGAATCTCTTGACGAAAATGCAATAAACGGAGCAGCAGATGCCGTGATGCAAGCAGATATGCTCATAGTATGCGGCTCATCTCTTGCGGTGTACCCTGCAGCAGGACTTGTGCCATTATATAGGGGAAAGAGACTCGTAATAATTAACAAGACTCCCACACCCTATGATACTGCCGCAAACCTCGTTATACACGACTCGCTCGGGAAAGTGTTGTCGGAAGCTGTGAGCGATATCTGATTGTTTTTAAAACAAAACTTTGTAATACAGTGTTGAGTTCAAAATAAATAAAAAAAGGGAAGCTGATACATGAGACCGCTTCCCATTTTTTGCAGTATAATTTAATTTTCGTCAAAGAGCTTTGTGCTCAGGTATTTTTCGCCACGGTCGGGGAAGATGCAGACTATAACGCCGCTTTCAAGCGTCTTTGCCACTTCTACGGCGGCAAGGAGTGCAGCACCCGATGACATTCCCACAAATATGCCCTCCTCACGGACTATTCTGCGTGTCATTTCAAAAGCCGCTTCACTCTCCACCATAACCGTGGTGTCTATGGCAGATGGGTCATACAGTGCAGGGACTATGGCCTCCTCCATGTTTTTTAAGCCCTGTATGTAATGACCTTTTACGGGATGTGCGCACACTATCTTTATGCGTGGATCCATTTCCTTTAATCGCTTTCCCACACCCATTATAGTGCCTGATGTACCAATGGCAGAAACATAGTGTGTTATCATGCCGTTGGTGTCGTGGATTATCTCCTCGGCAGTGGTGGCGTAGTGTGCAAGCTTGTTGTACTTATTTGTGAACTGGTCGGGAGTGAAGTACATATCCGGATTTTCTGCCACTCTGCGCTTTGCCTCACGGATAGCACCGTCTGTACCCTCGGCGGGGTCTGTGAGTATGACTTCCGCACCGTATGCCCGTATCATCTTTTGTCTTTCCACGGAAACTGCTGCGCTCATCACTATCTGTACTTTGTAACCCTTTACCGCACCTATCATGGCAAGGCCTATGCCTGTGTTTCCCGATGTGGCCTCAATTATAGTCTTGTCACGGGTTAGTTGACCCTCACGGATTGCCTGTGAAATCATACGCAGGGCGATTCTGTCCTTAATGCTGCCTGTGGGGTTGGTTCCTTCCAGCTTTGCCAAGATGGTTACGCCGTCTTTTTTGAAAATGTTATTCATTCTGACCAGTGGCGTTGCGCCTATGGTTGAGATGATGTCGTCATGAATGTGCATATATACCTCCATAAAAAAGCAGGGGTCTGATCCCCTGCAAAAATCAGTCTATGCGTATGTAGAATCAAATGCAGGGTGAAAACATACGCACAGCACAGCAACAGATGCAGGTAGCACCCGTACAGCTACAACATATGCAGATTCCCTGAATTTTGTTCATAAAGTACCTCGTAAAAAGCGGTCTGTTATTATTATACACCCATGACTTTCCTTGTCAAGCGCAACGGATTTAATTTTT
>JAFSHG010000124.1 GCA_017440405.1 Clostridia bacterium | reverse complement strand
ATGATCTTCAAGGTAAAGCACCTTGTAGAGGTCGAAGAAGTTTAATCCGGAGGTACGACATGAAGATTAATGATTTAAGACCCGCAGAAGGATCAACCTTCTCCAAGAAGAGAGTCGGTCGTGGTACCGGTTCAGGTATGGGCAAGACCGCAACCATGGGTCACAAGGGTCAGAAAGCACGCAGCGGAAGCAAAAAGAACGGCTTTGAAGGCGGACAGATGCCTCTCGCACGTCGTTTGCCGAAGCGTGGCTTCTACAACAGATTCGCTAAGGTTTACAGCGTTGTGAATATCAGCGATCTCGAAAGACTCGATAATGATACAGTGGTTACAGTCGAGCTTCTTCATGAGCTCGGAATCGTCAGCAAGATAGAGAAAGACGGTCTCAAAGTTCTCGGCAGAGGCGAGCTCACAAAACGCCTTACAGTAAAAGCTGCAAAGTTCACAGAAACAGCAAAAGCAGCTATAGAAGCTGTTGGCGGAAGTGTTGAGGTGATCTGATGTTTAGGACGCTGATAAACGCTTGGAAGGTTAAGGACATTCGCTCCAAAATCTTATTTACAGTATTACTGTTCGTGATATATAGACTCGGTGCATTCATACCGGTACCCGGTGTAGATGTGAGCTATATTGCAGAGCAGGTAGACAAGATGGAGATTTTGGGCTTCTTGAACCTCTTTTCCGGTGGTTCATTCAGCTCGTTCTCAGTCTTTGCAATGGGTATTTCACCCTACATCACGGGTTCGATTATAATTCAGCTTCTCACCATAGCAATCCCTGCACTTGAAAAACTTTCAAAGGAAGAGGATGGCAGGAAGAAGATTGAAAAGATCACCCGTTACACAGGTATAGTACTTGCACTCGTTCAGAGCATCGGTATCGTGGCAAGCTTGGGTGCAGAAGCAGTAGAGAGCCTTGCATGGTGGAACTATGCAAGAATCGGTATCATATGTACGGCAGGTACGGCAATCCTCCTTTGGATGGGTGAGAGAATCACGGAAAAGGGCATCGGAAACGGTGTTTCCATGATAATCTTTGCATCCATCGTATCCCAGGTTCCCTCGGTGGTACTGGATATAGTAAAGGGCGTGGCTGCAACCACATATTACTGGTGGATAATACCCGTAGTTATTATAGTAGTATTGGTACTTGTTGCAGGAATCGTTGCAGTGGAAAAGGCACAGCGCAAGATTCCCGTACAGTATGCAAAGAAAGTAGTTGGTCGTAAACAGTACGGCGGCCAGTCCACTTTCCTCCCCATAAAGGCAAACTCCAACGGTGTTATGCCCCTCATTTTCGCTATCACCATAATGCAGATGCCTGCCATGATAGGTCAGCTTATAAATGGCGGTACAAATGCTTTTTATAAATGGTGGATGATGTGGTGCAGCGCAAGTGCCGTAAATACTACAGACCATGTAGTATTAAATACTGCACCAAACGAAGTTTTCGTACCCGGTGTTGCTATCTATTATGTGGTATATGCACTCCTCATCTTGGGATTCGCATACTTCTACACAATGATAACATTCAACCCCTACGAAATAGCAAAGAACATGCAGGAGAACGGTGGTTTCATCCCCGGTATCCGCCCCGGTAAGCCCACATGTACATATCTCACAAGGATATCCAACAGGCTTACACTGTTCGGAGCAATCTTCCTGATGTTGGTTGCAACAATACCCGCCGTAGTGCTCAAACTCTACGAAATAACGGTATTGTCTGCATTCGGTGCTACAAGTATTCTCATCATGGTAAGCGTTGCGCTTGAAACATCAAATCAGCTCGAGTCACTCATGCTCATGCGCCACTACAAAGGCTTCTTGAACTAATAAAAGTGACGGAGGATAACGACTTTCTATGAAACTCGTATTCTTAGGTCCGCCGGGTGCCGGAAAAGGCACCCAGGCGGAGCGTATATGTAAAAGGTTTGGCACGGTTCACATATCAACGGGCGACATGTTGCGTCATGAAATGGAGATGCAGACCCCGCTCGGCAAGATAGCGGCAGAACTAATAAACGACGGGCATTTAGTCCCCGACGAAGTAGTATTCCGCATGGTTTGTGAGCGTATAGAGAAGGCGGAGCACGGATTCCTGTTGGATGGATTCCCACGCACACTTTCGCAAGCTCATATGCTCGCAACCGTAACCGATATTGATTTTGCAGTCAACATCGACGTGCCGAAGGACAGACTCATAAACAGGATAGTGAGGCGTAGGTCTTGCCCCGAATGTGAGACGGTCTATGACCTTGGTGAACTTCCAAACGGTGAGTTTTGCAAAAAATGCGGAAGGAAACTCGTGATTCGCAAGGATGATACACCCGAGACAGCTCAGGAAAGGTTCCGTGTTTATGCAGAGCGCACTATGCCCATAATCAGGTATTATGAGGCGGAGGGTAAACTCCTGAACATAAACGGTGATTGCAGCAAGGATGATGTGGAAAAGCAGATACTTGCAGGATTCGGTGAGGACATGGTATGATACATATTAAATCAGAAGCCGAAATTGAACAGATGAGAGCGGCGGGCAAGCTGGTTTCGGATACGTTCAAAATGCTGCAAGAGTACGCTGTGGCAGGAACTGCCACGGAAAAGCTGGATAAGCTGGCTCATGATTTTATCTGCGACCACGGCGGCACACCTTCATGCTTGAACTATTGCGGCTATCCCAAAACCATTTGTACATCGGTAAACGAACAGGTGGTACACGGTATACCGGGTAAATATGTTCTGCGTGACGGCGACATAGTAAGCTGTGACATCGTGGCAGAACTTTCGGGTTGGCACGGTGACGCCACGAGGACTTTTCTCATAGGTGAAGTTGAGCCGAGAGTGAGGGACTTGGTGGAAGTGAGCCGTGAATGCTTCTTTGAAGGATTGAAGTTCGCAAAGCCGGGATACCGAGTGAGCGATATTTCAAAGGCTATACAGGCGTGTGCAGAATCTCATGGCTACGGTGTTGTGGAAGAATATATAGGCCACGGCATAGGCAGACAGATGCATGAGAGTCCCGATATCCCCAACTTCTACGACCCGCGTCGAGGAAAAGGTGCAAGGTTGCTGAAAGGTATGGTTTTTGCCGTTGAACCCATGATAACACTGGGTTCGCCACGGGTTCGGGTTCTTTCGGACGGTTGGACGGCTGTAACCGCGGACGGACTTGCCAGTGCACATTACGAGAACACCGTGGCAATTACGGACGGTGAACCGCTGATACTGACTATGCCTGTGGAGGAGTAAATGGATTACAACACATTGATAGGCACAGTGGCTACATCCTGTGCAGGGCGTGATAAGGGCAGAAGTTTTATAATTGTGGGTGTGTGCGACTCGCAGCATGTGTACATTGCGGACGGGACGCTCAGGAAACTGGAAAACCCAAAAAAGAAAAAAATAAAGCATTTGCAATTACACAACACCGTTGTGGAGAACATCAGGAGTAAAATTTGTGAAGAAAAGCAGATTTTTAATGCAGAAATTCGCAAATGCCTGTTGTCACACGGCTATAATCATGATAGAATAAGCGAGGAGGAGTAACTTGTCTAAGGACGATGTAATTGAAGTTGAAGGTATCGTGACGGATTCGTATCCCAACGCCATGTTTGAGGTACAGTTGGAAAACGGTCACAAGATAAAGGCAACTATATCAGGTAAGCTGCGCATGAATTATATACGCATAATCGTTGGCGACAAGGTAACGGTTGAAATATCGCCGTATGACTTGGAGCGCGGTCGTATTACATGGCGCAAAAAGAACTGACAGAATTTTTAATCAGGAGGACATAAAAATGAAGGTAAGACCCTCAGTAAAGCCCATATGCGAAAAGTGCAAGATTATAAAGCGCAAAGGTCGCATAATGATAATCTGCGAAAACCCCAGACATAAGCAGAAGCAGGGCTGAGTTCCAGCCCCAAAACCAAAATTAACCTGTCGGAGCGGCTGACACAAGGGGAAACCCTGTGTTTTCGGCAGGATAGATATATACACTATTTTCAACACAAAATTTGGAGGTATAAGAAAAGTATGGCACGTATTTCAGGTGTTGACTTGCCCAGAGAAAAGCGAGTGGAAATAGGTCTGACATACATTTACGGTATAGGCCGTAAAACAGCGTCGGACATACTCGCAGCAACAGGCGTAGATCCTGACATAAGAGTAAGAGACCTTGATGAATCCGATGTTAACAAGCTCAGAGAGTACATAGACCACAACTGTAAGGTTGAGGGTGATCTGAGAAGAGAAGTAAGCATGGATATTAAGCGTCTTGTGGAAATCGGTTGCTATCGCGGCATCCGCCACCGTAAGGGCCTCCCCGTAAGAGGCCAGAGTTCAAAGCAGAATGCAAGAACACGCAAGGGTCCGAAGCGTTCGGCAGGCGGCAAGAAGAAATAATAGAGGAGGATAAGTTAAAATGGCAAAAGGCAAACTCAAAAAAGCCGGCGCACGCAAACGTCGTGAGAAGAAGAACATTGAACGTGGTGCAGCACATATTCGCTCATCCTTCAATAATACAATGGTTACAATGACCGATGTAAACGGTAATGCACTTTCATGGGCATCAGCAGGCGGACTGGGTTTCCGCGGTTCAAGAAAGAGCACTCCCTTTGCAGCACAGACAGCAGCAGAAACAGCAGCAAAGGCAGCAATGGAGCATGGACTTCGTACAGTGGAAGTTTATGTAAAGGGCCCCGGAGCAGGCAGAGAGGCTGCAATCCGTGCACTTGCATCAGCAGGTTTGGAAGTTACAATGATTAAGGACGTTACACCCATTCCTCACAATGGCTGCCGTCCTCCCAAGCGCAGAAGAGTATAAAGGAGGCACTTAAAAATGGCAAGATATACAGATTCCGTTTGCAGACAGTGCCGCAGAGAAGGCACAAAGCTGTTCTTGAAGGGTGAGCGTTGCTACACAGAAAAGTGTGCAATCACAAGACGCGCAACCATCCCCGGACAGCATGGACAGTCACGCCAGAGAAAACCCTCTGATTACGGTATTCAGCTTCGTGAGAAGCAGAAGTGCCGCAGAGCATACGGCGTACTTGAATCTCAGTTCAGAAAATACTATGATATGGCAACCAACATGCGTGGCGTAACAGGTGAAACCATGCTTTGCCTGCTCGAACGCAGATTGGACAATGTGGTATATCGTCTCGGTCTTGCAAAGAGCCGTCCCATGGCTCGCCAGATAGTAAACCACGGACATATCCTTGTAGACGGTCATAAGGTAGATATAGCATCATTCCTCGTGAAGCCCGGTATGGTAATCACGGTAAGAGAGAAGAGTCGTGACAGCGAAATCTTTAAGACTGTTCGTGAAAACGGTTCAGACCACGAAGAAGTAGCATGGCTTGAACTGGATGCTGAAAATCTCACAGGCAAAGTGGTAACAATGCCTAAGCGTGAAGATATCGACCTTACAATTGAGGAGCACCTCATTGTCGAATTCTACTCGAGGTAATAGTATCGTGTACTTTGCCCTGAAAACAAATAAAGGGGGATTAATAAATGGTTGAATTTGAAAAGCCGAAAATTGAATGTATCGAAATGACTGATAACTATGGTGTGTTCGTGGTGGAACCCTTGGAGCGCGGTTTTGGTCAAACCTTGGGAAACTCATTGCGCCGTACACTTCTGTCATCTCTACCGGGATAT
>JAFSHG010000123.1 GCA_017440405.1 Clostridia bacterium | reverse complement strand
TTTTTAGTTTATGTGAGATGCTGTATATACGGTTTTGTTGCGGAAAATGTGTAACATTTGCTTTTTGGAAATATATTTGCTATAATGATGGATGGGGAAAAAATCTGAAAGGTGGATTCGTATGTTATACAGTACTCGTGTGCATCAAAAGTTAGAAGCACTCCGTGACAGGGACCCCATAATATTAGGTATTGAAACCTCTTGTGATGATACTTCCGTGGCGGTATTGCGTGGAGAAAACGAAGTGCTTTCCATGTGTACAAACTCTCAGATTGAGATACACAGGGAGTTCGGCGGCGTGGTACCCGAGATTGCGTCCAGAAATCACGTGAAAAACATTGCCCCCGTGGCACGAGCTGCCATTGAACAGGCGGGTATAACGCTTGAAGATCTGGACGCCGTGGCGGTTACATGTGCTCCGGGACTTTTGGGTGCGCTGCTTGCCGGCTTGAATTTCGCAAAGGGCTTGGCGTTCTCATTGGGCATTCCGTACATCGGCGTAAATCATATTTGCGGACATATAAACGCAAACTTTATTACAAACCCGGGGTTGAAACCGCCGTTTGTGTGTCTTGTGGCATCGGGCGGACACTCTCAGGTGGTGCATGTGAAAGACTATGACACATACGAAATATTGGGCGGCACATGCGACGATGCGGCAGGCGAGGCTCTCGACAAAATAGCTCGTCAACTCGGACTGCCTTACCCGGGTGGCCCCGAGATTGAGAAGTTCGCTGAGGACGGCAATGAAAAGGCGTACAACTTTAAGTCACAGTTCAATACAAACAAGCAGCCGAATTTCAGCTTTTCAGGAATCAAAACCGCTGTGGTCAACATGTTGCAGCAAGCAAAGCGTACCGAAAAAGAAATCCACTACCCCGATGTGGCTGCGTCATTCCAACGTGCAGTAATGGAAACTTTGGCATACAAGACTGTACTGTGCGCACATTCTGCCGATGTAAAGACCATAGCCATTGCAGGCGGTGTGTCTGCTAATTTGAAGTTGCGCAGTCTGTTTGAGGGGCTGTCTAAAAAATACGGTTTCGAGTTCGTAAGGCCCGAACTTCAATATTGTGCGGACAACGGTGCCATGATAGCGTGTGCTGCATATCACATGTTGAAAAAGGGCATAACAAGCTCGCTCGATTTGGATGCAAAGGCCTCGGGCGAGATGCCGAAACATCTGTGAGCAACAGAGTGACAATACGGTGTTGACAACAAAAAACAGGAGGAAATATAAATGAGTGAGATAAAATATCCCGAAATGTACCCCTTGGGACTGAAAAAGATAGAGTGGGTAAAGCGTTTCATGCCCGTTTTGGCAGAACTCGGCCGTCGCTACGGTGAGGAAAAGCCGCTTTCGGGTTTTCGTGTATCCATGTGTATACATTTGGAGGCTAAAACCGCATATCTTGCGTTGCTTTTAAAAGAATTGGGTGCGGACGTGAGGGTTACGGGTTCAAATCCGCTTTCCACCAAAGACGAGATATGTGCGGCACTTGCACACCTCGGCTTGGAAGTTAATGCATGGTTTGGCACAACACCCGATGAGTATCATGCGCACTTGAAAAAGACGCTGGAGTTTTGCCCCCACATAATACTCGATGACGGCGGCGACTTTGTGGAGATGCTCACGAGCGAGTATCCCGAATACGCAAAAGATTTGCTGGGCGGCTGTGAGGAAACCACCACGGGCATACACCGTCTGCGTATGCGTGAGAAAAACGGCACTCTACGTTTCCCCATGATAAATGTGAACGATGCAAACTGCAAGCATCTTTTTGATAATCGCCACGGCACGGGTCAGTCGGTTTGGGACGCCGTGATGTACTCCACCAACAACATGATTACGGGCAAAACCGTGGTGGTTGCAGGTTACGGCTTCTGTTCAAGCGGCATTGCAAACAGAGCAAAGGGGCTGGGTGCAAACGTAATAGTGACAGAGGTGAATCCTTACAGGGCACTCGAAGCTGCCATGGACGGTTTCCGTGTAATGCAGATGGACGATGCCGCTCCCTTGGGCGATATATTCATCTGTGCTACGGGCTGCAATGATGTTATCACAAAACGCCATTTTGAGGTTATGAAAGATGACGTAATGCTTGCGAATGCAGGCCATTTCGATGTGGAGATAAATAAAGACGAGCTGCGTGCGATTTCCACGGAGCAGTATGAGAGCAAGCCTTTCATAGAAACATACGTGATGAAAGACGGCAGACGCATCCATCTTTTGGCAGACGGCAGACTGGTAAACATAGTAGCAGGAAACGGTCACCCGGCAGAGATAATGGACATGAGCTTTGCCCTGCAAACGCTGTGCATACTCCATATAGCAAAGCACGGCAAGGACATGGAAAACAAACTGTATCAGGTTACCGACGAGATAGACCGAGATGTTGCCATGATAAAAATAGCCGCTATGGGACTCGGGCTGGATACTCTGAGCGATGAGCAGAAAGAGTATTTGGGGTATTGAGAAAGATTATTATAATAGAAGACCGACTGTGAAAGTATTACACGGTCGGTTTTTTTATAATGTGAAAGTTGTGGGTGCTTGTATTGTGCAACAGCACAGGCTTGCTGTAAATCGGATTACGGAAAATGTGCAGACGTACAGGCGTGACGGGTTTTGAGGAAATAAAAAAGCCGCACGAAAAACATGCGACTTTTTCTATGGAGCTGATGAGCAGATTCGAACTGCCTACCTCTTCATTACCAATGAAGTGCTCTACCGACTGAGCTACATCAGCACTCAACCATTGCATTATAACACATGCTTTTTTGAAAAGCAAGCACTTTTTTGGCATAATGGAAAAAGTCGTGGGGTGAAAGTTACCTTTACAGTTTGCAGGTGGGACTTGTTATATTTGCCTTTTAGCTGTATAATATAATAGTAAGATTATACATATTGGGTGGTAGCTATGGAAAAGAAAGCAAAATCCTTTGTTACCGGTGCAGCGATACTTGCCGTTGCCGGTCTCATTGTAAAAATATTGGGTGCGGTGTACCGCATTCCGCTGAATAATCTCATAGGTACGGAGGGCATGAGCTTTTATGCCGTGGCGTATCCGTACTATTCGTGGCTTCTGGTAATATCCTCGGCAGGACTTCCTGCCGCTATATCAAAGCTTGTTTCGGAGCGTGTTACACGGGGAGATTATAAGGCGGCGCACAAGGTATTTACCGTGGCATTTAGAATCCTCCTCATAATAGGTGTGGTTACCACACTCCTCATGTTAATTTTATCAAAACCGCTTGCAGGAATGTCGGGACTTTCGGGGGCTTCGCTCTCTTTCATTGCGCTTGCGCCGTCTTTGTTTTTCGTATCGGTGATGTGTGCATACCGCGGCTATCTGCAAGGTTTGCAGCAGATGACGGGAACTGCGCTTTCTCAGGTGGCAGAGCAGCTTATAAAACTCATTGCGGGGCTGTATTTTGCAAAACTCTTTTTGCCCAAAGGCCCCGAGTATGCAGCACAAGGCGCACTTTTGGGTGTTACCGTCTCTGAATTTGCAGGACTTATAGTTATAGCTGTGTTCTATAAAATACAGTGCAACAGGGGACTTACAAGACAGATAAAACAGTCATCTTCCGAGAAGAAAGAGTCCGTGGGTACCATAGTTCGTGCGCTTTGTGCAATGGCAATACCCATAACCTTGGGCGCATCCATAATGCCGCTTACGGGAATAGCCGACAGCGCATTCATACTCAATGTACTCAAAAAGTCGCCGCAAGCATTGGATTGGGCGCAAAAATCGGGCGTGGTGGAAGGTGCAAAGGATGCTGCCGATATGATAGGCAGATGGGCACAGTCGGCATACTCCATTTTCAGAAGTTATGTTACCACTATTATAAACATGCCTGCGGTTTTGACTTCGGCACTTGCCATGAGTTTGGTTCCCGCCATGTCTGCTTTTATTGCAAGCGGAAAAAAGAATTCGGCAAAAAATGCAGCGGTCACGGGATTGAAACTTGCACTCATAATAGGTGCACCTTGTGCTGTGGGACTGTTTGTGCTTGCAGAACCCATTTTACTGCTCCTGTATGAAAGTTCGCTGGACAATGCAGGTAAAGTGGCTATGGCATCGGGGATAATGCGAATCTCTGCTGTGGGAGTGCTTTTCCTCTCCATGGTTCAGGCACTCACGGGCGTGATACAGGGCATAGGCAAGCCCGGTGTTCCCGTGCGGAATTTGGTTTTAGGCGGTATTGTGAAAGTGGCTTCCATGCTCATTTTAATGCGCATTTTCAATATATACGGTGCTGCACTCTCCACGGTTTTGTGCTATGCTGTGGCAGCCGTGTTGGATGTTATGTGGATGATAAGATACATGCATTTGAAGATAAATTCGTTTGATGTTTTCGCAAAACCCGTTTTATCGGCCGTGGTGATGGGCATATATGCTGCGTTTACCTATTCTGTCTTGGGTGGGGAAGGGACCATTGCAACATTGGCTTCCATATGCGTGGGCGTAGGCGTGTATGCTGTATTAGCAGTTCTCTTGCGAATGTTTGATGAAAACGACCTCGGCTTTATTCCGGGAGGAAAGAAGATAGCCGCACTGCTTTACGGAAACAGGAGGAAATAATGGCAACTGTTGACGGACTTACACTCTGCACCGTTGTAAAAGAGTTGAGCGACAGCATTACGGGCGGCAGGATTGATAAAATAAATCAACCTGACAGAGATGAGATAAGCATCTCCGTAAGAAGCGGCGGAAAAAACCACCGTTTGCTCATATGCGTTTGTGCGGACTCGTGCAGAATTCAGCTCACCGAAACCAAAAAGCCCAATCCGCAGGATGCCCCCATGTTTTGTATGCTTTTGAGAAAGCATCTCTGCGGCGGTAAAATTACGCAAGTGATGCAGCCTTCAACCGACAGAATTGTATGCATAGAGATAGAAAGCACCGACGAGCTTTACAACACGGACAAGTATTATTTGGTGTGCGAACTCATGGGGAAGCATTCAAACATAATACTACTTGATTCAACACGTACTGTAATAGATGCAATAAAGCGTGTAGGGATTTCGGTGTCCCAGGCAAGAATTGTGATGCCCGGGGTGAGGTATGAAGAACCTCCTACGGAGAAAAAGTCAGACCCGCTGAGTGCCTCCGAATCTGATTTTTATGAAGTGCTGAAAAAGAGTGGCAGAGCAGACAGATTGATATCATCGCATTTTTACGGTATGGCACCCGTGGTGGTTATGCAGATGGTGCAAAAGGCAGGAGTGCCCGAACATACAGAATCCATGACGGATGAAGAAAAAAGGCGGCTTTGTCGCATGATAGCCGATTGTGTACGCTCAGCGTACACGGGTGAGTCGGTGTATCTTGCACAATGTGCAGATAAGCAGATATTTTTGCCTTTTCTTCCCGCGTGTCCGAATTATACATCTTACGACAGTCCTTCTCAAATGCTGGATGAGTATTACCGTGAGCGAGATAAGAAAGAGTTTATGCGCAGACGCTCGTTTGCGCTGGAACATGTGTTGAAGCATAAATTGGAACGGGCGATGTCCAAACTTGCAAGTTTTGATAAGGCAATAGCAAATGAGGGTGATTTTGACCGACTTCGCATATACGGTGAGCTTATTACTGCAAACATGCATATGATAAGGCCGGGACAGCGCAGTGTGCGGGTAGAGAATTATTACATGACGCCGCCCGAAACCGTGGAAATAGCCCTTGATGTTTCGCTGTCTGCTGCCAAAAATGCACAGCGGTATTATAAGCTTTACAAAAAAGCAAAGGGCGCAAGGGATACGGCACTTGCAATGCGTGAGAGTGTGCTTGCTGAAATAGAGTATTTGAGCGGCGTGGAGGATTGCATAAAAAGAGCGGAAAGTCCCGAAGATTTGGATGAGATAAGAGCAGAACTTCAGGAACAGCACTATATGCGCAATGAGCATAAAAAGGGACAGAAAAAGCAAAAGAAACTGCCTCCGCATAAGTTTATGTCCTCGGACGGATATGAGATATATGTGGGACGGAATAATTATCAGAACGATGAGTTGACTTTTCGCATCGCATCGCCGCACGATATATGGCTGCATGTGAAAGACAGGGCGGGTTCGCACACCGTCATAATAAATAAGGACGGCGGCACTGTCCCGGACAGTACGCTGTATGAAGCGGCGGTTTTGGCTGCAAAAAACAGCAGTGCAGGGGAAGGCGGTGCAAAGGTGGAGGTGGATTACACTTTCAGAAGATATGTGAAAAAACCGGCAGGTGCATTGCCGGGTAAAGTGATATATACTAATCAAAAGACCATACTGGTAGTCCCGTGAGGAGGTTGATGTATGAAAAAAAGAATATTGATATATATTGTGTGTTTGATTACGGCATTTCTTGCAGTTTCGGGCTGTGTTAAGGAACCTGCGGTGGATAAAAAACCACTCGTGGATGTGGAACATACAGAAACTCCGCTGCCTGTTATAAACTCCGTTTTTGTACAGGAACAGCCCCTTGTATGCGGCGAAAAATTCACTCTGGGCACGTGCATAAGCGGCGATTTGCTTTTCACGGGAAACAATGCGATAGTTTTCAGAGGAAAAGATGAGCTTCTGGGTGCAAGTGCGCTGTATGCAGGTACAGATACCGTGGCGGCAGTCATGAAAGACGGTACGGTGCGTGTGGTAGGCGAATCCGAAGAACTGTATAAAGAAGCAGAGGGTTGGAAAGGCATAACAAAACTCGCATTCGGTTTTGAATTTCTCTTGGGATTGCGTTCCGACGGCACGGTGGCAGCTTGCGGTAAAAATGTCATGGGCAGATGCGATACGGATGATATAAGACAGGCAGTGGATATTGCAGCAGGTAAATATCATGCGGTTGTGCTCCGCTCCGACGGCACAGTGGAATCCGTGGGAGCATATGCAGGTATTGACGACACGGACACATGGACGGATATAAAAGAGATAGCTTGCGGCGATACTTTCACTGTGGGACTGCGTTCTGACGGGACTGTGGTTTCATACCATGCAGATGCGGTGAAAAACTGGCGTGATGTGCATGGGATACAGGCGTGCGGCAAAAACATTGCCGCCTTTACAAAGGACGGCGGCATAATTTCAACAGCGGATTTTGTCGCAAGCGTAAATGAGATTAAGCCCGATGCTTTCTGTTTGAGCAACAATTTTATGGTGTTGCGAGACGGAGACAGTGTGTACGGTTTTGGCAACAATGATAATCTCCAATGCGATACCTCGTGGTGGGATATGGGTCTTGCCATAGGCTCTGACGGTTATATAACAGGACTTGCAGAGGGCATGGGCAGAGATGAAGTACAAAAACTTCTAAGTGCAGAAACGGGAAAACAGGTTACACTGAAAGATAAAGACGGCAAGGCATTTTCGGACAGTTCTGTTGGAACGGGTGTGTATGCAGTGGACGAAAACGGTCATAGCTTGGGTGTTACTGTTCTCTATGGCGACTCTGACGGTAACGGAATTATAAACCCCGATGATATCACACGGATTAAAAAGCATATGGACGGAGAAGAAGAGCTTTACGGAGCGTATGCGGAGGCTGCTCACACATTGCATCACATCTCGCATGTGAAAGATATTTCGGAAAAAGAAATATCACAATTACAGGCACACATAGAGAAAAAATCACGGATACGTCAGTTCGTGCATGATCCGTATGCTTCTGATATAAGACGGTATCACCGTATAAATGATGATGTTGTGGGATTCATAAGGGTGGACGGTACTCGCATAAATTATCCCATAATGTATGGCGGCAAAAATTACTATTACCATAACCACACCATTTACGGCGGATATTCGGGCGTGGGTTCTATATACTCTGTGCACAGCGAATATAAGAAGAATAATGTGGTCTTGGGCCATAACGCAAGAGGTTCTCACGGCATGTTTTACGGACTTCATATTATTCAAAACATGGGTGAAGAATTACTGGTCTTTAAAAACAGAGTTTTTGACGTTACCATTTATGGCGAATACAGCAGGTGGGAGGTTTTTGCGTTTTATGAAACCGGTCCCGATGAACCCATAGAAACTCAACAGAATAATATAAAGGGTCTGTCTCAAAGCTCTGATGCGGAAGTTCGTGCATGGATAGACGGACAGATAGAACGCTCAGAACTGGATTTGGGCGTGGAAGTATCCACGGAGGATACACTCCTCACGCTGTACACATGCGGCGACAAATACTATTCCGACCCCGATTCACAATCACGGTTATATCTGTTTTTAAGGAGAGTGGGCTGAGATGGAAATCAGTGAATTGTTGATGAAAAATTTTGGCGAAATATCTGAAAAGCAGATTAGCCAATTTATACTGTATCACGATATGCTCATAGACTGGAATGCGAACAGATGCAACCTGACTGCTGTAACAGATACGGAAGGTGTGGTGGAAAAACACTTTGCAGATAGCTGTTTGGCTTCCAAACTCATTCCGCAACACGCACTGTGCATAGACGTGGGTACAGGCGCAGGTTTTCCGGGAGTTCCGCTTAAAATAATGCGTCCCGATATAAAAATTGTGCTTGTGGACTCGCTGAAAAAGCGTGTTGATTTTCTGGAAGAACTCGTGGGTGCGCTGGGTGTTGAGGCTCAATGCATACACGCACGGGCAGAGGACGCAGGGCGTGACGGACGGCTCAGAGAGCATTTTGATATTACACTCACCCGTGCAGTTTCTCAGACAAACATACTCTTGGAGTGGACAAGTCCGTTTTTGAAAGTAGGCGGAAAATCGCTCATGTATAAGAGCCGTGCAGCAGAGGACGAACTCCTCTCGTGCGATCGTGCGCTTTCTGTTCTCGGCATGACGGTGAGTACGGAAAGTTTTGATGTACCCTGGGGTGAGCGTGTCATAGTTTGTGCCGAAAAGTTGAAAAAGACTCCGCCCGCATATCCGAGAAAAGCAGGAACGGCAAAGAAAAAACCACTCTGAGGATGTGAAGGAGACAACGCCATGCAGAGGATACTGGACATCGACCTCGACTTTTTTCTTGCGGATTGCTGTCCGCTTGCGGAAATAGGCACTCGTCCCGATGTTTCGGGACATGAGCCGTGGAAAGAAGCCGATGTGCGCCGTTTTTTGGAAGATCAATGCGGCTTGGATAAAAAAAGACCCGTACCGGGGCGCATTTTTATGACGCACGACATGGCACTTTCCATGTGGGATGAACTGGTGCGTGACGGGCGACTCAGCGCTCCTTTTTCTGTGACGCACATAGATGCTCACAGCGACCTTGGGATAGGGAGACCCGGCCCCGGATTTGTACTCAACACCGTTATTTCAATGCATCCTCAGAAGCGATGCGATATTTCGCACTATTATGACATGCATGAACTGGATGAGGCGAATTATCTGCTTTTTGCAGCGGGGTTTCGATATGTGGGTGAAATAATAAATGTGCGAAACCCGAAGTCGCATGAGGATATTCCACGGGAAATACTGCATGTGAGTGAGAATGGGGAAAAGAATATCAGGCTTTGTTCTTTTGTGTCAAAACTGATGGAGAAAAACAATGGCAGTGAGCCTGTGATAAGATATGAGGAGTACAGAAATCCGCAAGAGTATAAAGCTCAGGGTAAATTTGACTTTGCATCACTTGCGGTTTCGCCGCGGTATTCACCACGTGAGGCGGATGCGCTCATAGATGTCATAGCAGAATATTTTACTGTATATTGAAGCTTGAAGGAGGATAAGACAATGGAATTTACAAAATGGGATGCAAGGTTTATGGAGATGGCAGGTGTCATAGCCACCTGGTCGAGCTGTTTCAATGAAAACAGACAGGTGGGTGCCATAATAGTGAAGAACAAGCGCATAATCACCACGGGTTACAACGGCGCACCCGCAGGTATAAAGAGCTGCAAGGAAAAGGGCGAATGTATGCGGAGAAAAATGGGGATTGCATCGGGCACACGTCATGAGTTGTGTTACGCCATTCATGCAGAGCAGAATGCCATAATTCAAGCGGCAAGGCTGGGAATTGCCATAGACGGTGCTACATTATACTGTACACACCAGCCATGTGCCATATGCGCAAAGATTATAGTAAATGCAGGCATAAGCCGTGTGGTGTACGGTGAAGGGTATCCCGACGAATTTGCAATGCAGATTTTCAATGAAGCAAATACCAGAGTGGAAAAATATGAACCATAATGTATTTGTTGCCGTGAGATTTGACAATAAAAAAGCGACTCCGTGAAAGAGTCGCTTTCTGTTTTACTGTCAGATTATTTTTCTGTGTTTGTACGGCTGTAACGCTTATTGAACTTATCCACACGACCGCCTGCATCTACCAGCTTCTGCTTACCTGTGTAGAACGGATGACACTTGGAACAAATTTCTACTTTCAACTCGCCTCTTACAGAGCCTGCTTTAAATGTTTCGCCACATGCACAGCGAACGGTTGCTTCACCGTAATTCGGATGTATATCCTTCTGCATAATATTCCTCCTAAAATTCTGGGCGGCAAGCCTCTGCAGCCTGCCTGCTGTATTTTGTGAACGGGGAAGTAACCCGAACAGAACTATTGTACCACACAACTTTTATCTTTGCAAGCGGTAGAATAATATATTAGTTTGTCAAAAAATGCAGTGTCAGTCATCCAACTCATGTACATTGCGGATAACTTCCAGCATGAGACCGCAGAACTTTTCGGCAGCGGCATTCATGGCTTCAAAAACTTCACTGTTGCTGATGCACCATTTAACGGTGGTATCATGGCAATTATCGGTGTATTTATGGCAGCTGGTTTCTCCTTCCAAGGAACTGAATTACTTGGGGTAGCTGCTGGTGAAACTTCTGATCCAGAGCGTAATATTCCGA
>JAFSHG010000122.1 GCA_017440405.1 Clostridia bacterium | reverse complement strand
GAACTGTAATATTGTCGAGCTTCCTTTCGCACATTATGACACAAGCACCGCTCTTTTGCGCCGCCTCTGCATATTTATGTCCGTCAGAGTAAGTGCCGCTGACACAACAGAACATGTCGCCCCGTGTAACTTCACGGGAGTCACATGTAATTTTATTTACATTGATGCCCTCCGTCATGCCCACGGTTTCGCAACTTATGCTCATTATTATTTGTTCCAGTTTTGTGTTCCTCATGTACCTTTATCTCCTAAGGATTATTCAAACTTAACCTGTACGCTGCTTCCCACTTCTGCCTCATCGCCGTAATAAGGATACTGGGACTGCACTCTGCCGCCGTGGTATTCTGTCACCACTTCCATTTCAAGCCCGAGTGCTTTGAGTGCCGCATACGCTTCATATCTCGTCATTCCCACCAGTTTCGGAACTTCCACCGTGTCTTTTACTTCCGAAGCCTTTGTGTTTTCCGTGTACAGCAACACACCTGTGCCTACTGCCACCTCAGTCCCCGCCGTGGGTACTTGATTTACTATTGTATCCGTTTCCTGGTAGTCTGCGGTGAGTCCGAGTTCATTCAGTTTTCGCTCTGCCTGTGCCACGCTCATTCCCATGAGGTCGGGAACTTTCACTGTTCCTGCATCGGATTTTCTATCAAAACCCGAATACTCCAATGCACTTTCAAGCACTTGCTTTACAAAAGGTGCCGCCACGGTGCTTCCGAATATGGTATTTACCTGCGGTTCATCCACCAGAATAAGGCATACATAACGTGGGTCGTCAATGGGCGCAATGCCCACAAACGATGCTATGAGTTTTCCAGACGATACCTTGCCGTCCTCATACTTCTGTGCCGTTCCTGTTTTGCCGCCCACACGGTATCCTGCTATCTTTGCATTTTTACCGCTGCCGTTTTCCACAACACTTTCCAAGATTTTACGAACATGTGCCGATGTCTCCTCGGACACCACCCTACGAACGGTAAC
Source organism: Clostridia bacterium (assembly GCA_017440405.1). Lineage (GTDB taxonomy): Bacteria > Bacillota > Clostridia > Christensenellales > CAG-138 > RGIG3141. Next base: position 4,493 of record JAFSHG010000122.1, on the reverse strand, counting down.
AGGCTCCGTCTTTTCCACTTCTTCACCGTCTGTTGTGAGCACAGAGTCCACTATATAGGGCTGCATGAGGTCTCCGCCGTTTACAGCAGCCGACACCGCCGTCACAAGCTGTATGGGGGTCACCGCTATACTCTGTCCGAATCCTATTCGTGCCAAGTCAGTAGCACGTATACTCTTTCTGTTTGTCACAATGCCTGCATCCTCTGCGGGCAATCCGCTGCCCGTGCTTGCACCCAGACCAAACTCGTATATGTAGTCGTAGAACTTATCCGTTCCCATATCAAGTGCCATATCCATGAATGCACAGTTACAGGAGTTTTCCGCACACTGGGTAAGCGTCTGCGTACCGTGGCCTCTGCTTCTCCAACACTTTATGCGTTCACCGTTTACATCCAAAGAGCCGCCGCATGTACAACTGTAATTGTCATTCACCGTGCCGCTGTCTATGGCAGATGCGAGTGTCACAATCTTGAAAGTGGAACCCGGTTCATACGAGTCTGCCACTATCCTGTTTCGGGACAGTTTATTCAGTTCTTCCACAGTATCGGGTTTCTCATTCGGGTTGTAGTCGGGTTTTGATGAAATTGCTTTTATCGCACCCGTTTTCGCATCCATTATAATTCCCTGTGCACTCTGCGCCGAATTTACTTCCAAAGCCTGTGTGAGAGCATTTTCCAGGAAATATTGCAAATTTATATCCACCGTGAGAACTACATTGCAGCCCTGCGTGGTTTCCACGCTTTCTTCCTTGCCAAACGGAAGTCTTGCTCCTGTTCCCGTTCTGTCTATCACGGTCTTTCCGTCTTGACCCGAAAGGTATTTATCATATGAAAGTTCTATGCCCGCCTGACCTTTTCCATCGTAATTGGTGTATCCCATAACCTGCGACAGGAGATTATCGCACGGGTACTTTCTTGTTAAATCATTTTCAACCACTATGCCGTCACAGAGATTGAGCTGTATTACCTTATCCGCTATTGCTTTATCCACACGCCTTGCCAGTATATACTCGCTTATCTTCTTTGTGCTACCGGGGTTCACGGTGTCGCTCACTCTCTTATACACATAGTCATAGTCCAACCCCAACACCTCGGAAAGTTCACGTGCAATTCGGGGATAATCGTCTGAGCTGACATCCTTTGCTATGTCCTGCGGATGTATGAGAATGCGATACGATGTGACATTTGTAGCCAACACCGTACCCGTTGCATCCAGTATCTCTCCACGGGCTGCGGAGTTGTTCATCACCATCTGCCACTGCGAATATGCCTCAGCCTGCAATTTATCACTGTTTATGATTTGCATCCCGAAGCACCATATGATAACCAAGACGAAGCCCACCATGACCACGCCTGTCATGAAAGTGACTCGTGACTGGTACATACCCGATTCACAGAGTACACTGGGCTTCCTCTTGTTTCTTTTACTTTTTCTCTTTACAATTCCGTCCATAGGTTAGGGATTTACTTTTATTATGTTGCTCTCCGACGGTTTTATAAGCCCTTTCTCCTCGATGATTCGCATTACGTCGTCCACTGCCACCTTAGAGTCCGCTTCATTCCGAAGAACCTTTATTTCCTCTTTCGTATTCTCTATGGAATTCATGATTTTATTGTTCTGTGCAGTGATATCTGCTACCTTTGCCTGGAATACCATGAGTGCTATTATAAGACCCGCAACAAAACATATTGCGGATATTACCTGCACCTTTACGGCAAACGGTGCAGAAGGCAATCTGTGAAGTTTGCGCCCCTGTTCCTTTTTATGCTTCCGTACAGGCTGTTTTTGAGGTTCGGGAGCACGCTTTGGCTGTGTGTTCACTTTCACTGCGGCAGTACCGTGTGTAGCATACTCCATTGAGTTTTCAATAAGTTCTCTTACTTCTCTTTCATTCCCTTTCATAACCGTCTCTCCTCCAAATTATACCGCTTCCCGTGCGGTGTTATAGCTTCTTTGCAACACGCAACTTTGCACTCCTTGCTCGGGGATTTCTCTCCAACTCCGCCCCGTCTGCCACAATGGGCTTGCGTGTTAAAATTTCAATCTCAGGCATCTTGCCACATGTGCATATGGGTGCATGAGGCGAACATGTACATGGGTTTTGCAGCTCACGGAATACGTTTTTTACTATTCTGTCTTCCAATGAGTGGAAAGTTATCACCGCAATGATACCGTCTTTCCTAAGCAACCCCACTGCATCTCTCATGGCCTGTTCCAAACCGTCCAATTCGGAATTTACCTCGATGCGTATGGCTTGAAACGTGCGTGACGCCGGGTGTCCCTTTTCTCTGAGTGCTTTTGCAGGCATCGCTCCCTTTATGATTTCCACAAGTTCCGTGGTGGTTTCAACGGGTTTACTCTCACGCCTTTTTACTATTGACCTTGCTATGCTGCACGCAAATTTTTCTTCGCCGTAGTCACGTATTATCCGCACAAGTTCCGCTTCACCGTAACCGTTCACCACATCGTATGCGGTAAGGGTTGCGTCCTTATCCAGCCTCATATCCAGACGAGCTTCATACCTGTGGCTGAATCCTCTCTCGGGCGTATCCAACTGATGCGAGCTCACTCCCAAATCCGCCAATATGCCGTCCACCTCGGTAACGCCTCTCTCCGCCAACAGTTGTTTTGCAGAGAAAAAATTCCCTCGTATGGCAGTGAATGCATGCGCCCTTTTGGGGTTCTCGGCGTTTATCCTGCGCGTGGCTTCAGCTATCGCATCTCCGTCACGGTCTATACCATACACCTTTGAATCATCGGCTGTTGACGAAAGTATCGCGCTTGAATGTCCTCCGCCGCCAAGCGTCATATCCAGGAAAATTCCGCTCCGTTCCACTTTCAACGCTTCTATCACTTCCGAGAGCATTATAGGTACATGATACACGCTGTCTCCGCTCAACTCTCATCCTCCGTAATACCTAAAAGTTCGTTCCTTCTCTTCCTGAGTTCAAGTATCTCTATCTGGTTTTCCAGACCCTGTTTTTCCGCCTTGCAAGCCGCATCATCCGCATAGTCACCGTTTGCGCCGTCCATATAGCGTTCAAGGTCGGTGTATGCTGCTGCGTTTGCAAGGTCTGCAGCCTTTTTCTTCGCAAGCCTTGAAGGAGACCAAATTTCCAAGGCTTCGTCCGTCACTCTGTATGTCACAGTGTCCTCCACACCCGCATAATCACGTAGATATTTCGGTATGAGTATCTTACCCTGCTTATCCGTCTTTATCTTTGCAACGCCCGAAAGTACATGTTTCACTATCTCGTATGCAGGTGTGTTATGCGGCACTCGTGTCAGTTTTCCGTAATACTCTTTGAACTGCTCCACATTCATGCACAGAACACATCTGTCATGTTCTTTCTGCTTCGCACAGATGAGAAGATACAAAGGCTGTTCCGTTTCACCGTCATTAAAAAGCGGATTTATCACTCGCATTTTGCTGTCGGCTTTATATGTCATCTCACCGTAAAAATCATCATGCAATACTTCAACCATGGCCTTTTCTCCTCTCTCCTTATTTCAAAACAAGCATACAGTTATACTCATTTTCTTCATTATACCCTCTCAAACCGGTTATGTCAAGCACATTTTTATGATATTTTTGCACTTATATGCCCGTGATAATTAGAAAATTTCTTATTTGCTTGTATTTATATCTGCGTATTGCTTTTAGATTGGAATTTCACTTCTTTTGAGTAAATCGACTGTTCACGTTCGGTTTTGAAGACAAAAAAGGAGCAGGCTTACTACAAGCAAGCCTACTGTTTGAAAGCTGAAATTACAGAGTCTGCACCTAAAGAGCAGGTATATTGATACGTTAAGAGTTCCGAAGGTTCAGTCGCCCACATCGCCCCAACAGGGGTTGATGTATGCGTATTCATTACTGTGAAAATCTCTCGGCATTTCTCAGTCTTTGCAAGTATCGTTCAATAAATTGCCGTTGTAAAATGAATAGTAAATTACAACGGCAAGTCTTTTCCGCTGCATACTCTGCTCAGGCGGTGTTGACAAAAAATATAAGTATGACGTTCACTGCATTATTTGCAAAACTTTTTATTCTCTGAAAAACTCCTCTCCGAAACCGTAATGCTCCTGCACATAGTCCACGTCCTTATCACCCCTGCCCGAAAGCGTTACCAGTATGGTGTCGTACTTTCTCTCACGGGCAAACTTCATTGCGCCTGCAACCGCATGTGCGCTCTCTATGGCAGGAATTATGCCCTCATATCGGCACATGTAAAAGAATGCTTCCATCGCTTCTCTGTCGCTTATTGCGCTGTATTTCACTCTGCCCATATCGTGCAAATGTGCATGTTCAGGCCCCACGGACGGGTAATCCAAACCGCTTGCCACAGAATACACAGGGTCGGGTTCGCCCGTCTTTTGGCTTTGCAACATCAGGCTTTCAAAACCGTGCAAAACACCCCGTGTGCCGTAAGTAACCGTGGCTGCATGTTCGCCCGTGCCGCTTCCCTTGCCCAGCGGTTCGATTCCGCAAAGTT
>JAFSHG010000121.1 GCA_017440405.1 Clostridia bacterium | reverse complement strand
GGTACACCCATATTTTCCGCCACTTGCGGTATGTATGCACGTATGTACGGCATTTCCTCGGGTGCAATCTTATCTATGTCGGCATAGTCCCAGTTTTCCGCACACGTGTTCAAAAAAGCCTCAGTGAGTTCCCTGCCCTCGTACACCTCGTATTCATTTACTCCTGCCGAAATAAAACAGCCTGCGAGCAACTCTGTGCCCGCAAGACTTGTATAAACCGTTAATTGGGTAATCTTCATCACTTTTTACCTTTCTTTTTGCTGAATATGCCCTCTTTGGACTTTTTACCTGCATCTGCTCCCTCACCGAATGCTGCTGCCAGATTGCGCACACATTCACGCTGTTCATCCGTAAGACGCTTAGGCACATCAATATTTACCGTGACTATCATGTCGCCTCTTTTTGACGAATGGAGAACGGGAATGCCTTTCTCACGCAACCTGAACTTTGTGCCTGCCTGAGTTCCCGTAGGAATGTCATATTTTACCATACCCTCTAAGGTTTCCACGTTTATCTCACCGCCCAAAACGGCAGTGTAGTACGGCACTTTCACCGTTTGGTAAATGTTATATCCGTCACGAACAAACTGCTTGTGCGGCTTTATTCTGATAACCACTTGGAGGTCACCGTGCGGACCGCCTAAAATGCCGGGTTCGCCCTCACCCTCAATGTTCAAAATCTGTCCGTCATCAATGCCCGCAGGTACTTTTATACTTATGGTACGTGCTCTTTTTACTCGTCCGCTGCCTCTGCACTGCTTGCAAGGGGTCTTTATTATGCTTCCCGTACCGCCGCAAGCTTCACACATGCGGGTACTGGACATGGTTCCGAACACGGTGTTCTGCTGGACATTCACCTGTCCCCTGCCACGACAACGCGAACAGGTTTCTTTCTTTGTGCCGGGTTCTGTGCCTTCGCCCGAACAAGCGGAACACACTTCTTCTTTATTTACATTCAGCTTCTTGGTTGCACCGAATGCAGCTTCTTCAAAACTTATCTCTATGTTTGCACGGAGCGTTCTGCCCTTTTGCGGACGTCTGGTGTTGCCGCCTCCAAATCCGCCGAATCCACCGAATCCGCCGCCGAATATGGTTTCAAATATATCGCCCATATTGCCGAATCCGCCCGAATATGCGCCGCCTGCACCGCCCCCCATTGACGGGTCAAAAGCTGCATGGCCGAATTGGTCATACTGTGCTCTTTTTCCCGCATCGGAGAGAACTTCATGTGCCTCATTTACTTCTTTGAATTTTTCCTCGGCGTCCTTATCGCCGGGATGCAGGTCGGGATGATATTTTTTTGCCGCCCTCTTATATGCGGATTTTATTTCTGCTTCCGATGCTGTTTTTTCAACGCCCAGCACCTCGTAATAATCACGCTTTGCCACTTTAGTTTTCAGCTCCTTGCCATTTTTACAAAATCAACCGCAATCAAACACTGCGGCTGCAAAACCGTACCCGAATATGATACCGCATTTATCTTGCGTTTGCAAGCCTCACAACGGATATTCACCGTATGTTAAATATGTTTACACAAATAGGGGGACGATTAGCAGCATCGTCCCCTAATCCTTTTCTTTGCGTTACTTCACTTCTTCAAAGTCTGCATCTACCACGCCGTCATCGGGATTATCAGAATTTCCGCCTGCGCTCTGTGCCTGTGCATTCTGAGCCTGTGTTTCTTCCTGATAAATTCTGCCGAATGACTTATAGCTTACTTCCGTGAGCTTTTCACATGCTGTCTTTATCTCCTCGGTGTTGCTGCCTTCAAGAGCCTTTTTCACTTTCTCTATTTCGGCTTCTATCTCGGTTTTCTCATCGGGAGTTACCTTATCGCCGAAGTCTTTGAGCGACTTCTCCGTGGTGTATATAAGGTTATCAGCCTGGTTGCGTGCATCCACTTCTTCCTTGCGCTTCTTATCTTCCTCAGCATAACGCTCTGCCTCGTCCACTGCCTTTTGGATATCGTCCTCGGAGAGGTTTGTGGAAGCCGTGATGGTAATCTGCTGTGCCTTGCCCGTACCCAAATCCTTTGCAGATACATGTACGATACCGTTTGCGTCAATATCGAATGTAACTTCAATCTGAGG
>JAFSHG010000120.1 GCA_017440405.1 Clostridia bacterium | reverse complement strand
TCTGGCGAGTTCTTCTGCGTATTGCTTGGCAGTTCCATATTGAGAACCATAAATGATTATTTTCATTGTCGTTGCCTTCCCTACATATTCAAGTTTGTCTAACTCAATTATAATTCCTTTATCCATAAAAATCAACGTCCGTCGGAAACACAACGTGTTTCCGGTGGACGTCTCTTGGAATTACCTCTCATGCTCTATTATGGAATGGGTTGGAGTGGCTCTTTCTGGCTCAATTCGGTTCCTTCTCATTCTGACAATACTCACTTACTCACCGTATCCATCGGGATTTTTCTTTGTCCAGTTATATGCGGAGCGGCACATATCCTCAATGTTCTCTTTGGCTTGCCAGCCTAAAAGTTCCTTTGCTTTACTCGGATTGGAATAGCATGTAGCAGCGTCACCGGGTCTACGCTGAGTGATTATGTACGGTACGGGAACTCCGCTTGCCGATTCAAAGGCATGTACTATGTCCAACACGCTGTAACCTGTACCCGTACCCAGATTTATGCACTCTGTACCCGTATGTTCCATGGCATATGTTATGGCAGCCAAATGCCCCTTTGCCAAGTCTACCACATGGATATAATCCCTCACTCCCGTACCGTCGGGCGTGTCGTAATCGTTTCCGAACACACGCAGGTGCGGAAATTTGCCTGCAACCACTTTCTCTATGTAGGGCATGAGATTATTCGGCGTATCGGGAGTATCCTCGCCCAAAATTCCGCTTTCATGCGCACCCACGGGGTTAAAATAACGCAAAAGCACTGCTGACTTTTCAGGGTGAGCGTCCATGAAATCACGGATTATAAGCTCGCCCATGTACTTTGTTCTGCCATAGGGATTTATGGGTTTTAAGCTCTCATCCTCCGTTATGGGGTTTGAATCGGGCATACCGTACACTGTGGCAGATGAGCTGAAAATAAGTGTTTTTACGTCGTATTTTTCCATGCAGTCCAAAAGCACAAGCGTGGAGTTCAAGTTGTTCCTGTAATATTTTACGGGCTGTGCAACACTCTCTCCCACTGCCTTATATCCTGCAAAATGTATGATTACATCTATTTTGTGTTCCGAAAAAATGCGTTCCATCGCTTTTTTGTCGCACACATCCTCTTTATAAAAGTAAGGTCTTTTTCCCGTAATCTTTTCCACTCTGTTTAAGGCTTCCTCTTTGCTGTTTCGCAAATCGTCTGCCACCACCACTTCATAGCCTGCATTTAATAATTCAACGCATGTGTGTGAACCTATGTATCCCACACCGCCTGTTACTAAAACTTTCATATCCTTACCTCCCTTTTTTCACATTATAACACGGTGCTGCACCTTCTTCAACCCCAATCGAACTTGCACATGCTTGTCATTTTATGCAGAAAAAAGTCATGAATATTATTGTGCTAACATAAATATTATGTTATGATATAAGGAAGAACATTTGCAAGGAGAACTTGGCTTAATGAATCATGAATATAAATGCCCGTGTTGCGGCGGGGCAATAACCTTTGACAGCGATATTCAAAAGATGAAGTGTCCTTACTGTGACACCGAGTTTGATGTACAGGCTTTCACAGAGCATGAGGACATCTCAGGCGAAGCGGAGGAGCTGAACTGGGAAAAAAGCGCAGGCAGAGAGTGGGACCCGGGTGAAACCGACGGTATGACGGAGTATGCGTGCAACTCGTGTGGCGGCACCATTATATGCGACTACACCACGGCAGCCACCAAATGCCCGTATTGTGGAAATCCCGTAGTAATGATGGGCAATGTTTCGGGAGTATTAAAGCCCGACCTCATAATACCTTTCAAAAAGAGCAAAGAGGACGCAAAGCAAGCATATTTTAATCACCTGAAAGGCAAAAAACTCCTGCCCGATACTTTCCGTGATAAAAACCACATAGACGAGATAAAGGGCGTGTATGTTCCTTTCTGGCTTTTTGACTCTGATACGAAGGCGCATTTGCGGTTCAAGGCCACACGGGTGAGACACTGGACAAGCGGCGACTATTATTACACGGAGACGAGTTATTTTTCCGTTATTCGCGGCGGCAATGTGGGTTTTGAGCTTATACCCGTGGACGGTTCTTCTGCAATCCCCGATGATATCATGGAATCCATAGAGCCCTTTGACATATCGGAAGCGGACAGTTTTCATACGGCATACTTTGCAGGGTATATGGCGGATAAATACGATGTTGACTCCGAATCCAGCAAAGAGAGAGCAAATACAAGAATAAGAAACAGCACAACTGCACTTTTCAGAGGCGAAGTCCGAGGTTACAACACGGTGAACGTGGAACACAGCACCATTCGCCTTTTCAACAGCAATGTACAATACGCCATGTATCCCGTGTGGATTTTGAACACCACTTGGGAAGGAAAGAATTATCTTTTTGCCATGAACGGACAGACGGGCAAATTCGTGGGCGACCTTCCGATGGATAAAAAGAAATATTGGACTCGCTTTTTCATATACCTTGTGATTTTCACTGCATTGATTCTTGCAGCAGTCTTTTATTTTTCGGCGTAAGGAGGGCGTACAATGAAAAAGTTTTTTATCATAATTGCAGCATGTATTTTGCTTTTATTTTCATCAACAGTACTTGCCGAAAAGGATTCGGATGTACCCCGACTTCCCGAAAGCGATTTGGGTTTAACAGATTCTCAAAAGACGAATCTCACAAAAAAGCTGGAAAAACTCTCAGAAGAATTAAAAGTGGATTTACGCGTGTATGCTACCACCATTGCCGACGTTAATTCTTATGATTTTGCAGGTGCGTCGGATGACGAGCGCACATATGCAGAGTGGATTTACGAAAAGGAGAATGTGGGCGTGGGCAAAGCCAAAAGCGGTGCTGTACTCTTCATTTACTACAACTCGGACAACTTTGAGCTTTACACGCACGGTTACGCAGAGGAGGCTATAACCGAGGAGACGGAAACCTATTTGGAAGACACGCTGAAAAAGCTCAAAAAAGATACGGACAGCTATTATGAGGTGATAGACCTGTATGCTGACATGTGCGATGAAATAATCTCCGCAAGCCGAAACGGAGAAACTTATGAAGTGCCCGTACCTGCACACCCGAAGCGACTTACGGATGATGCCAATCTTTTATCCGATACAGAGTATGAAGCGGTGAGCAAACTCTTGGACGAGGTGAGCAAGCAGTATGATTTTGATGTAGTAATACACACCTTGGGCAGTTTGGGCGGCAAAAGCTCTTGGAATTATGCCCGTGATTTTTATCTCTCAAACAATTACGGCATGGGTGAGCAGGGAAAAGACGGAATACTGCTCCTCATAGCCATAGGCAGCGGCAAAGAGGGCGAACGTGATTGGGCTACATATACATCGGAAGGATACGGCGATGCTGTCTTTTCCGACATCGTGCTGTACGGCATAGAGGATGAAGTCTTGGATTATCTCCGCCCGTCTGATTATTACGGTGCATTTCTCACTTTCGGCAATCTGTGTGCGGAAACTTTGAGTGAAACCGAGATTGAGCAAAACCGTGACATATCATACTATGACGACATCTTTGCAGAACAGGATGTGGAAACATACAGATATGAAGAATACATGCTGTACTTTGAGTGGTTAAAAATAGACGGTATATGGTTATTTGCAGCCCCCGCCTTGGGTGCAGCTATTGCCTTTATCATACTTGCGATAATGAAACGCAAACTGAAATCCGTAAAGATGCAGCCCGATGCAAGAAATTATGTAAAGCGTTTTTGCGTCACGGAATCATCCGACAGCTTCCTGTATAAGAATGTGTCCCGTGTCCGCATAAACAGAGACAGCGGTTCAGGCGGTTCGGGCGGCGGTGGCTCAGGCGGTCACCGTGGCGGCGGCGGTCACAGCGGAAAGTTCTGATCTCAAAAAACGCCTTGATGCATTGGCAACTGCGATGCACAAGGCTTTTTTGTACGCACAAATGATACAATATTGTTGTTGAAAAATGATAAAATAAGTGTTATAATGTATTCAAAAATAAAACGCAAGGAGTGTAATACCATGAACAAAGAGTACAAATGCCCCTGTTGCGGCGGTGCAATAAACTTTGACACCGACTCGCAAAATCTAAAGTGTCCTTTCTGTGACACCGAGTTTGATGTTCAAGCGTTTACAGATTACGAAAACAATTCTTCCGATACAGAGGAAATCTCGGTCGGCAATATAAACTGTACGAGCGAGGAATTGTCTGAGTCCGAATCCGACGGAATATCGGAATATGTATGCGAATCCTGTGGCGGAAATATAGTGTGTGAAACCACCACGGCATCCGCCAAATGCCCGTACTGCGGCAATCCCGTGGTAATGACGGGTAATGTCACGGGTATGCTCAAACCAAACCTCATCATCCCCTTCAAAAAGAGCAAGGAAGATGCAAAAGCGGCATACTACGAACACCTCAAAGGAAAGCCTCTGCTTCCCGATACATTCCGTGATGAAAACCACATAGACGAGATAAAAGGCGTGTATGTACCGTTTTGGCTGTTTGATGCGGACACCAAAGCCCGTATTCGCTTCAAGACCACACGTGTCAAAAGCTGGGACAGCGGTGATTATCGCTATACAGAAACCCGTTATTATTCGGTGGTGAGAGGCGGAAATGTGGGTTTTGACCGCATACCCGTTGACGGTTCAACTAAAATGCCCGATGATATCATGGAATCCATAGAACCCTTTGATGTAAGCGAAGCGCAGGCATTTAACTCTGCATATTTTGCAGGGTATATGGCCGATAAATACGACGTTGACTCCGACCAATGCGTCGAAAGATCAAATGAACGAATACGACAGAGTACCGAAGACCTTTTCAGGGGCGAAGTTACCGATTATGACTCCGTGACCACAGAGCACAGTCAAATAAACATTACAAGCGGTCAAGTACAGTATGCTATGTACCCCGTATGGCTTCTGAGCACCACTTGGCATGACAAAAATTACATATTTGCCATGAACGGACAAACGGGAAAATTGGTAGGCGATCTGCCCGTGGATAAGAAAAAGTATTGGACACGTTTCTTGCTGTTTTCAGTACTTTTCACCGCAATAGTTTTAGGAATTGCATTCTTGACTTCACTTGCATAAGGAGGGATTCACATGAAAAAGTTTTTTATAATGTTCACAGCAGTGTTGATGTTCTTATTTACCGCAACAGCTTTTGCACAAATTCCCGCTGCTCTGATTGACTGTATTGATTCTGATTATTGCAATGCTTTTTCGGCATTTTCGGAACTTTGTAAATCGGGAATTGAGACCACCGCTCATGCTGCCGAGATTGAAAGTTCAGAAGGAGCTAAGCAGACTGATGACTCATCCGGTTTTGACTCCAAATGGTTTATAATATCGCCCATAGCAGGTATTGTGATTGCATTTATCGTAATGTCCGTTATGAAGGGCAAGATGAAGACGGTGAGGAGACAGTCCGATGCACAAAACTATGTGCGTGACGGAAGTTTTAACGTGACTGAGTCCACGGATACATTCCTGTACAGAAAAGTCACTCGCGTATCTACATCAAACGATAATAATTCGAACAACAACGATAACGACTAAACTTTCGGATATGTTGACTTTATGGGAATAAAACTATAAAATGTATGTAGCTCGTGCAGACGAGATGCATCTGCCAACTTGTTTTAGAAAGGACATATAAAAAATGGCTTGGAATTTTTGCAAGGGAAAGTCCATCAGCAGTCAAATAGCAGACCGAATTGCTGTCGATGTTTTGAGCGGTGCCATACTTCCGTCTCAGCGACTCCCGTATCCGGAGGAAATGAGCAAAATCACGGGTGCATCGGTTTTTGTGGTAAAGGAAGCATATAATGAACTCTTGCGTGAGGGCATTGTAGAAGGAGAACTGTGCATATTATCCTCTGACCTCACACCCGCAAGGGCAAGGCGAGACAGACTTGCACATAATGCCGTAACGGGACTTATAAGCGAACTTTCGGATTTAGGGCTTAAACGCACCGAGATGCTAAAACTTTTCGGCTCTGCTGTAATAGAAAAAAGCAAATCTGCCGAGAGCATTTCCGATTCTGCACAAGATTAAAAAAGGGGGACTGTTATGCAAAATTTAGTAACTTGCAGAGGCCTCTGTAAATCATACGGAAATACAGAGGCACTTTCCAATGTGGATATCACCCTGCAAAGCGGACGAATAATCGGACTTTTGGGGCCGAACGGCAGTGGTAAAACCACGCTCATTAAGCTCCTTGCAGGGCTTTTGACACCAACATCCGGAGTAGCAAGCGTACTGGGACACTGTGTGGGTGAGAGTACAAAGGCAATGGTGTCATATCTGCCTGAACGCACATATTTTGACCGTGCCATGAAAGTGGAAGAATGCATAGAGCTGTTCTCTGACTTCTATGATGATTTTGATGAACAAAGAGCACGCAGTTTGATGGCACGGCTGGCTGTTCCCACCGATGCACAATTTCGTACCCTTTCCAAAGGCACATGTGAAAAAGTGCAGCTCATACTCGTCATGTCCAGACGAGCAAAGTTGTACCTGTTGGATGAACCCATAGGCGGTGTGGACCCTGCTGCTCGTGATTTCATATTGGAAACCATTTTGAGCAATCAAAACTACGACTCCACCATACTGATTTCCACTCATCTCATACACGATATTGAATCCGTGTTGGATGAGGCTGTATTCCTGCAATCGGGACATGTGGTTATGCACGACACGGCGGATAATCTCAGAAGCAAATACGGAAAATCCATTGACGATGTCTTCAGGGAGGTATTTCGATGCTGAAAAAACTCATAAAATATGATATGCGAGCTATCGGAAAACTTGCGCTTCCCATACTTGCCGTAGTTGCAGGGGTAATCTTACTCATATTCACACTTATCGGACTTGTCATGAGCAACACCGATATGATAATACGCAATGTACTAAGCATTTTATGTATCTATGTATTGGCAATAGGTGTTCTGGGAGGGAATACTATCATTTCTTTCTTTGTGCTTTTCAGGTACTACCAAAACCTGTTCACGGACCAGGGATACCTGTCTTTCACACTGCCCGTCACACCCTCGCAGCATTTGTGCTCAAAAGTAGTCACCGCCTTTCTGTGGAACATAATCATTTTGGCGGTAAATGCGATTGCTCTCACATTGGGCGTGTTTGTCATGCTGATTATTTCGGACAAACTGGGTTTCACAAGCCTCGAAGCGTTCTTGTACACAGTCTCCACCTCGGTTCGGGATTTTTTCAATACATTAGTGTCCGAGTTTAATTTAAGCTCCGCATCTTTTATCGGCATTCTGTTCGTACTTATAGTCTGCCGCAGTTTATGCTCCATCCTTGAAGTATTCTTTGCCATGACGGTGGGCGGACTCATGAGGAGAGCAAAGGTTATAACAGGTCTTGGCGTATACTTCGCCATTCAAACAGCACTTTCCACCATAGGCAACATATTAAGCACTTTCTTTACATGGAATGATTTGTCACCATTGTTTTATCTTTTGCCGTTTGCCATACTGTATCTCGTGCTGTGTGTGGTATTCTTTGCGTGGACACGATCATTGCTTGATAAGAAACTGAATTTGTACTGATATGGAGGAAGCATTATGAAAAAAGTCGGAATAGTTATGGGCAGTAAATCTGACTTGCCCATTGTGGAAAAGGCAACAGCAGTTTTGGACGAGTTTTCCGTTCCTTATGTTCTCAGGATACTGTCTGCTCACAGAACACCCGAAGAAGTGGCTGCCTTTGCGAAAAACGCTCGCCGTGACGGTGTGGGTGTAATCATTGCAGCGGCAGGAAAAGCCGCAGCACTCCCCGGTGCCATTGCAGCGGAAACCACACTGCCGGTCATAGGGTTACCCATAAAATCATCATTTTTAGACGGGTTGGACTCGCTGCTTTCCATGACACAGATGCCGTCGGGAATACCCGTGGCTGCCGTGGGAACGGATGCGGCGCAAAATGCCGCCCTGCTCGCCGTGCAAATGCTTGCAATAGAAGATACCGATGTGCAGCGCAGACTTTCGGAATATAAAGAGCAAATGAAAAAGAAAGTGCTGGATGCCGATGCATCATTGAGCAATAACAATGGTTGAGTCAAATATGAAAAGATGTACAGTGATGTGTTCATTTTTTTGAGCGAATAAATTTTGGAGGACATTATGGCAGTAGATTATAAATCAGCAGGCGTAGATATTGAAGCAGGTTATGAAGCTGTAAAGCGCATAAAGGAACACGCAAAATCAACATATGACGAAAGAGTTTTGGGCGATTTAGGCAGCTTCTCGGGGCTGTACTCCATTGCAGGCATGGGACTTTCCGAACCCGTTTTGGTATCGGGAACAGACGGCGTGGGTACTAAGCTTAAACTCGCATTTGCCATGGACAAGCATGACACCATAGGCATTGACGCAGTCGCAATGTGCGTGAATGATGTAATATGTCAGGGCGCAAGACCGCTTCTCTTTTTGGATTACATAGCAGTTGGGAAGCTTTACCCGGAACAGGCAGAGCGCATTGTATCGGGCATAGCAGAGGGTTGCCGTCAGGCAGGCTGTGCGCTTGTGGGCGGCGAAACAGCCGAGATGCCCGGGTTTTATCCCGTGGGTGAGTATGATGTAGCGGGTTTCACAGTGGGTATTGTGGACAAAAAAGACATCATAGACGGTTCTCGTGTGACGGTAGGCGATGCTCTCATAGGCATACGCTCAAGCGGTGTGCATTCAAACGGCTTCTCACTCGTTCGCAAACTCGTGGGTGATGATGCGGAATCTCTGAAAAAAGAAGTTCCGGGTGTGGGTGTGATAGGCGAAGCACTCCTTGCCCCCACTAAAATATATGTAAAATCGGTTTTGTCGGTACTCGATAAGGTTAAAATTCACGGTGCTGCACACATTACGGGCGGCGGTTTTTATGAGAATATCCCACGTATGCTCCGTGACGGTCAAGTAGCGGAGATTGACACGGGCGCATATGAAGTTCCCGAACTTTTCCGTTATCTGTGCAAACTGGGCGACCTTTCCCGTGACAGCGCATACAATACATTCAACATGGGTGTAGGTATGGTACTGTGCGTAGCAAAAGAAGATGTGCAGGAAACACTCTCCATACTCCGTGACTGCGGTGAAGAAGCCTTTGTGCTGGGCAGTGTGGCAAAGGGTGCTGAAAACGAGCGAAAGGCAGTTTTAAAATGAACAAAAGAATTGCTGTTTTGGCATCGGGCAGCGGCAGTAACTTTGAGGCCATAGTCTGTGCATGTGAGCGTGGAGAAATCTGCGGCAGCGTTGTGCTTCTCATATACGACAGAAAGGACGCATACGTGAAAGAGCGTGCAAAAAACCACGGCATAGAGAGCATATACCTCAATAAATTCATGTTCGGTAAAGACCTTTTGAAGCTCGACCGTACCATGTGTGAAACGCTGCAAAATCATGACATCGACCTCGTGGTGCTTGCAGGTTATCTTTCAAAGGTGGGCGAGCAAACCGTAAACGCATATGAAAACAGGATAATAAACACGCATCCTGCACTCATACCCTCGTTTTGCGGCATGGGAATGCACGGTGAACATGTACATAAGGCCGTGGTGGAATACGGTGTGAAGCTTTCCGGCTGTACCATACATTTTGTAGATAAAAATATGGACACGGGTGCCGTCATTCTCCAAGATGCCGTACCCGTCACATACGATGACACGCCCGAAACCGTGGCTGCCAAGGTTCTCGAAAAAGAACACATACTGCTTCCGCAAGCAGTTCGCCTTTTTTGCGAAGGTAAATTGGAAGTGTGCGGCAGACGTGTTCGGATATCAGATTAAAACTAAAACAGTGTCGCTGCAATTCCACATGGAATTGCAGCGATTTTTATTGATTCAAAATATCACTGTACATCTCGTGGTATCGGAGTGCAGATGCTTCCCAAGAGAAATTTTGTCTCATGCCTTGCAAACGCAGTTTTTCCCATGCACACTTATCATGATAACACTCCAAAGCCCTGTACACCGCACCCAAAAACTGTTCTTCATTGTAATCAAAAAATGAAAAGCCGCTACCCTCACCCGTGTACTTGTTATAAGGCACTACGGTGTCTCTTAAACCGCCCGTTTCATGCACCACGGGCACAGTGCCGTATCTGAGTGCAATCATCTGTGCAAGCCCGCACGGTTCTGTACGTGACGGCATGAGGAATATGTCACTCCCCGCATAAATTCTGCGTGACATGCGCTCATTGTATTCAATCCGTGCAGCCACTCGTCCTCCCATACGACTTGAAAGCCATCTGAAAAAGTCCTCAAAGTGCTTATCGCCCGTACCTATTACAGCAAGCTGCACACCACACTCCATGAGTTTTTCCCATGTGTTTTCAATGAGTTTTAACCCCTTTTGCTCGGTGAGTCTGGATACAATGCTCAAAAGCGGAGTGTTGGGGGCATTTTCAAGCCACAATTCATACTGCAATGAGCTTTTGCACAACTCCTTCCCTTCCATGGCATAGTCCGAGTAATGATGTTCTATGTGTATATCGTTATGAGGTGAGAACATGGCACAGTCAAGCCCGTTTAATATGCCGTACACGGGCGGCCTTTTTGCACTCAACACATCTTGCAGCCCCTCGCCTATCTCGCATGACATTATCTCCTTTGCGTATGTGGGGCTTACGGTGGAAACGGCATCGGCGTGTACAATACCTGCCTGCATAAAACTTATGTTGCCGCCACGTCGCATACTGTAAGAATCCCATTCGGGAATTGATAGAAAGTCGTTCACCCACTCCCAAGGGAATATGCCCTGATAATGAATGTTGTGTATGGTGTATGCGGTGCGTGGTGGCTTTTTATATTTTTTCTTCAACAGATACGGGACCATGCCGCACTGCCAATCATTACAATGCACTATGTCAGGCGAAATATCAAGCACACGAATAGCCTCTGCAACTGCGGTGTTGAAAAAAGAAAAACGCTCACATTCATCCATGCACATGCTGCCGTAAATGTAATCACGCCCGAAGTAATATTTGTTATCAACAAACAAGAACTCAACACCGTTGTGTTCCAGCACGTCTATTCCGCAATACTGATTGCGCCACCCGAGCTGCACAAAGAAATCGCAAACGTGCGTCATAGAGTCGGAAAAATATGCGTCAATGTTTGCGTAACGGGGCATTATGACCCATGTTTTTTCCATGTAACGCTCCATGGCAACGGGTAAAGTCCCCGTCACATCTGCTAACCCTCCTGTTTTTACAAAAGGTACTGCTTCACTTGTAACATATAAAACCTTCATGTAATCGCCTCTGCACAGCTTATTCGGAAATATGTTCAAAAAGAACACATGCTACGAGAATTATTATTTGCAGAGGGCGAGGCGTTTACGCATGGCAAAGTATGCCGATTTTTTTATTTCAAATCAGAAAATTCGGTCTGTCTGAGTGCTTCATACACGGCTATGGCGGCTGAGTTTGAAAGATTGAGCGAGCGCAAATTCTCACGCATGGGTATTCTCACCGTATTATTCGGATAGCGTGATATTATCCCCTGCCCCAAGCCTTTGGTTTCCTTTCCAAACACCAGATAGTCACCGTCTTTGTATCTTATATCACAATAATTTTTCTCTACATGAGTGGAGAATAAGAAAATGCGGCTTCTGTCTGCCTGTGCTTCAAACTCTGAAAAACTATCATAGTAGTATATTTGAAGTTCATTCCAGTAGTCCAGTCCACTGCGCTTTAAATACTTATCGTCCACAGAAAAACCAAGCGGACGTATGAGGTGCAGTGCGCTTCCCGTGACTGCACATGTGCGTGATATATTTCCCGTGTTTTGAGGTATCTCGGGTTCCACAAGTACGATGTTAAACATATAAATCTCCAAATAAAAATATTTACCTCCACAAGTATAATCCTAAATGCGTATAATTTCAACTTATGTGCTATAATTAGAATGTAAATTGTTTTTCAGGAGGAAAAAAATGCCTTACTTCACAAGTGATATGGAATGCATAAGACTGTGCGTATTATTCATATTAGAAAAAATGACCGTGCAGCTCAATTCGTCACAGCTCATAACCGCTGTCACGGAAGCCACGGAGTCGGGCTACTTTGATGTCCAGCTTGCAATATCGGAGCTTGAAGATAAAGGTTTTTTGGCTTCCGTTTCGGGCAGGCAATCGCCCATTTACGCCATAACACCAAAAGGGGCAGACACCCTCTCTCTAATGGCAAAAAACATCCCACTTTCCATGCGAAATGCATGTGAAAAGTATGTTGAGGAAAATAAAGAGCGAATACTCAATCTCGGATATTTCAACGCACGCTCATGTAAAAGCCCAAACGGCGGGTATGACGCTGTTTTAAGTTCCATGGAAAATGACCGCATCGTCCTTTCCGTAGTGATAAATGTTGCAGACCCCGAGAGTTGCCGAAAAATGTGTGCGGCATGGGAAACACGCTCAGGCGAAGTGTACGACGCCCTGTTTGACATTCTGTTGAAAGACAAGGAATAAAATAAGGCCCCGTTTTTGAGTAAAGTCAAAGGGGCTACACAATATCACAAAACACGGACCGTCATTTCCGCAAAAATATGAGGCGAGGGAATTTCCCTCGCCTTTTAAATTGTTATGATAGTTAAGCTTTACAGCTCTGTAATGAGGCCTGCTACAAATCTTAGAATTGCAACCGCATCACCTGTGTTTACCACATCGTCACCGTTTGCATCAGCAGCGAGGAGCTGTTCGGGTGTAAGTTCTATAATCTCTGCAACATGTCTGAGAATCATAACTGCATCGCCTGTGTTTACCACACCGTCACCGTTTACATCACCCAGTATATACTCGGGTTCTGCTTCTGTAACCGTGATTGTACATGTAGCTGTGAACTCACCGTCTACCGTGGTTACAGTAATTGTTGCCGTACCTGCTGCCACTGCTGTTACAAGACCTGTTTCTGAAACTGTTGCCACTGCCGCATCGCTTGTGGTCCAAACGAGTTCCTTATTGGTTGCATCTTCGGGTGCCACTGTGGCTGTGAGTTGCAACGTGCCGCCCACTTCGAGGGAAGCCTCCGTCTTATCCAGTACAACACCTGTTACGGGAACGGGATCGGGATCGGGTCCGGGGCCGGGTCCGGGATCGGGTTCGTCACCAAGATCCACATCTATAACTTCTACCAAGTCGATACCAAGTCGGAACATGTCTGTTACATCATGGTGACGGAATGCTATGCGTACTTCCTCACCTGCAAACTCTGCAAGGTTGAGGACTATTCTTTCCCACTCACCGGAAGCGACATCTGTATAAATCTGCGTTGCTTCGTTAAGGTTTTCAGCATCTGCGGGGAGAATGTATACGGAATAGTTTTCTGCTGGCCACTCGGGATCTACACCTACCGCATGGAATGAAAGTTTTGTATGCGTTGATGCTTCAAATGAAGGAGTTATGAGCCAGTTATCGGGTGTGAGTGGCTGATATGTTGCATTGTCATATGATGCCGATACTATAAGACCATCTCCTTCAAATGCCATTGAAGTGGATACTTCTGTTCCATAGAGTTGTTGCCAGTTGAAATTATCGCCGTCTACATCTGCTACTGTCCAGCCTTCCAAATCGTCTTCAAAGTCCTCATAGAGGAGAGTTGTCATATCACCTACTACGGTAACTTCACATGTGGCCGTGAATCTGCCGTCCAATGTGGTAGCTGTGATTGTTGTCGTACCTGCACTTAATGCTTCTACGACGCCTCTATCTACTGTTGCCACGCTTTCATCGGATGAAGACCAGTTTACACGCTTGTTTGTAGCGTTTTCGGGTGTTACGGTAGCCGTGAGTGTTTCTTCGCCGAGTACAGGCATTTCGAGTTCTGTCTTATCCAGAGTTACGCCTGTTACGGGTACGCTTTCTTCACCTTCTGCCACAGGGAACATGAGACCTACAAACTCATAAACTTCCTCGTGAATACTGTGTACTGTGAATGTTTTTGTTTCCACATCAATAGCTGCCGTGAATGACATCTTTCCCGAACCCATGAGACCTAACCAATACAGGATACCTGTTGAGTGGTCAAAAGCCATTGTTTGGAGATATCCTATGGGAGCTTCTGTTTCCAACAGAATTTCACCTTCTGTGATGTTATAAAGTGTGCCTGTATGAAGTTCTATGCCATAGAATATGCCGTCACGAGCTGCAAGAGTCATTGCATAGAAATCGAGTGTTTCCACTACTTCCATTTCGCCTGTTTCGAGGTCTATGGTAACAAGGTCTGTTAAACTATCGTCATCTCTATTTTCAGTAACGCCATACATTGCATTTGTGGTATAGTCGTATGTCATATCCTGTGGGAAATTTGTTGTTGCAACCATATCCAAAAGCTCATATGTTTCAGCATCCATGCGGTAGAAATTACCATTTGTATCGTAGATGTAGATAATGCCGTCGTAGCGTTCTGCTGCTGCGAAATTTACATTGGCAGTTACCAAGGCTTCCATATCGTTTGTAAACAATTCTATATCATAGAGACCGGGAGCATGGTCGCCTGAACCATCGTATGTTAAGAAAGCTTGACCCACAGCGGATTCTATTACTGTTACAATAACATCTGCTGTTATATCGCCTGATGCCACGGTGACTGTTGTTTCACCCGGTGCCATTCCTTCAATGTTGCCATCTTCGTCAACAGCCACAATATCTTCATCCGCCGATGTAAGTGTTATATCACCCAAGGGTGCATATTCGGGAATGGGATCTATACTGAATAAACCACGCTGACCTACCGAAATGATGAGTTTTTTAGGAACATCGAGACCTTCGAGTTCAGCATCATTTGTTCCGAGGTAAACATTGTCCAGACTTGCACAGTCTTCACCCGAAGAGTTGGAGCCGTCCTTTTCGTATGCCCAAATGATTTCTACATCGCCTGCTTCTTCAAAGATGTAGTAATCCTCTGTCCAGTTCATCTCACCTGAATAGCCTGCAACGACTTCATCATTTACATACACTAAGAGTCCGTCATAATCCTCTTCTGATGAAACCATTACATCATAGATGAGAATGTCGCCTGCCTCAACAGTTGTATTCAGTACGAGGGGGTACGATTTGCCATTAATATGACCTGTACTCTGAGCATATGACCTTTCGGCATCTTCTGCGATGCCCCAGCCTTCGGACTGGAATGTGAGAGTGCCGCCCTCAACATTCAATGCTGCGTCCAACTCTGTGTTCGGGCGTATTGCTGCCATAGCCAAACCCGGTACTACTGTCATTATCATAAATACAGACAGTAACAGCGCCAAAAACTTTTTCATAAATATTCCTCCTATTTTTTACCGATTAGTTCTTTATGAACAGACAAGCCACTAATACGGCGTTCTTGTTAGATTATAGCACTTCTTAAAAGTAAGGACAATGCCTTTTGCAAAAATTTTAATAAAACTTTGCTTAACAACTAAGTTGTATGAGTACATATAAGATTAAACATGGAAGAAATGTTTTGGTGATATTTTAGGGTATTGGCGTATCTTTTCATATGCCGTAAAAACAGAAACAAGCCCCGATAAACGGGGACTTGCTTCTGTTTGAGATGCGTTAAATTTTCAGAAAGGAAACACCATTAGAACTCCGTGATGATGCCTGCTGCAAATCTTAGAATTGCAACTGCATCACCTGTGTTTACCACATCGTCCTTATTTGCATCAGCGGGGAGGAGCTGTTCGGGTGTAAGCTCTATGAGCTCTGCAACATGTCTGAGAATCATAACTGCATCACCTGTGTTTACCACACCGTCGCCGTTTACATCACCCAGTATATACTCAGGTTCTGCTTCTGTAACCGTGATTGTACATGTAGCTGTGAACTCACCGTCTACCGTGGTTACAGTAATTGTTGCCGTACCTGCTGCCACTGCTGTTACAAGACCTGTTTCTGAAACTGTTGCCACTGCCTCATCGCTTGTGGTCCAAACGAGTTCCTTATTGGTTGCATCTTCGGGTGCTACTGTGGCTGTGAGCTGAACTGTTTCGCCTACTTTAAGTGCAGCTTCTGTCTTATCCAGTGTTACGCCTGTTACATCGGTTACAGCCGGGG
>JAFSHG010000119.1 GCA_017440405.1 Clostridia bacterium | reverse complement strand
GTCAACACCGTTTTCCCTGCAATACTCCCTGATAAGCTGCACTGCACCCTGAGGATTTTTCCCCACGGGCATGGAAAATGAAACCCGACCGTCGTACACGTTTTTCAAAATGAGCGTATCATCTGCTATGGCAAAGCAGGTTTCAAAATGCCGCCGCCACATGACCACGCCGCCAAATGTGAAATCGCATGTCCTCTCACTGTCGCCGCATAGGAAATGCCGCAAAGTCGGTGCATTTTCCAGGGTGAGGGTGTTAAATTCCAAAGCATCATTTTTCATACATATTCCCCGTTTCTTTCCAACCAGATTAAGGGTATCGCAAAGCAGTTTTTTTGTCAAGGACTTTAATTCGCAACCAATTCGTATAAATATCAAATTTATTATTTTACTTGAAGTCCATTTGACAATTTTGCAATAGTATATTAAGCTATACACAGAGTTAGATTCAAATAAAAGTAAAGGGGGATAAATATGAAAAGAGTATTTGTATTCAGTCTTGCAATTTTTACTCTGTTCCTTTCGGCAGGTTGCAATAAGACACTGGAAAGTAAAATTAAAGAGGGCAAAGCCACGCCGCAGCGAATAAGTGCTGAGTTTGAAAAAGCTTCATATGTCACGATGGATCCCGAAGAGAAGTGGCGTGACAATGTAGACACTGTACTCGATGTCACAATAACGGGGTATATAGGCGGATTTGATGATATAAATTATGGTTTTTCGCTCTTTTCGGCACATACAAACTCAGTTATTTGGGGTGATGAATACGATGAGTTTGTGTTGGACTTAGGCTTAACACCGAAGATGGGTCAAGAGGATATGCCATTGCCGCAAAAGGGCAACCGACTTTTACTCTTCCTTACAAATCTGGCACCAATTTTTGAAAAAGCCATCGATGCAGGTGATATACCCGAGGGGATACCCACTTCATTCGGCATGGCAGAAGAGTATAAAAAAGGGATTCCCGTCCTTGCTCCGCCGTTTTACGGTGCTATAATGGACATAGCAGAATATAATGGTACTACATATGTTCTCGATAGGTACAACCTTTTTACAGACTCTGCTGTACAAAACAAAAAGCTCACGCCTGTGGGTGCAAAAACGGCAACTGAGTTGAAACGCTTGGTAATAGAGGCAGACCCCTTGTCAGAGTATTATATAGTCAGTAATTATTGGTACGCCTACATAGGGGATGACGGCAAGGAGAAATATTCGGCAGCCTTCAAAATGGATGACATGAAAGCCTACATAGCAACCGTTGCAAAATGAGTGTTGAGGAAGTGTAATGCGCTCGCCCTGCTTTTTTGAGTGGGGCGAGTCTTTTTCTGCTCTTCCAATTCTACATGTGATGTGATATAATTACAGTGCTTGGAATAAAAGTATTTGAATGGAGAATTATATGGATTTATTAAGACAAAGACAAGGTTTCATATGCGATATGGACGGTGTTATATATCACGGAAATAGACTTCTGCCCGGAGTTCGTGAGTTTGTGGACTGGTTGTACAAGGAAAAGAAAAATTTTCTCTTCCTCACCAATTCATCAGAACGCTCACCTAAGGAGTTGCAGCAAAAACTTCACAGAATGGGGCTTGATGTAGATGAAACTCATTTTTACACCAGCGCCCTTGCAACGGCTAAGTTTATAAGCACTCAGTCGCCCGGTTGCAGCGCATATGTTGTGGGCGGTGCAGGACTTATAATGGCACTGCATGATGCAGGCATAACCATGAACGACATAGACCCCGATTATGTCATAATAGGTGAAGGAAACACGTATAACTATGAGAACATATTAAAAGCCGTACGACTCGTGATGAAAGGCGCAAAGCTCATCGGCACAAACAGCGACCTCACGGGTCCTGCCGAGGAAGGAATAATCCCTGCTTGCCGTGCTATGATTTCCCCCATTGAGATGACCACGGGGCAGTCGGCATACTTCATAGGCAAGCCGAATCCGCTCATGATGCGCACGGGTCTTAGAATTTTGGATGTACATTCCGAGGATGCAGTTATGATTGGCGACAGAATGGATACTGATATTGTGGCAGGTATAGAAACGGGACTTGATACGGTTCTCGTACTTTCGGGCGTTACCGACAGGCGTGAAATGGAAAGATTCCCATACAGACCCCGTCTTGTATTAAACGGCGTGGGCGATATACCCGTACAGTAAAATTCAGTATAAACCGTATTCGGCATACGAAGATTTTTCAGAAAAGTCTTTTCTTTTTGTATCGCAGCGTAATTTCAGGTGGTAAAATGCCGTATGCTGTGATATAATCCATGTGGCGCAAAATGCGTGGCAGTTAGAATTGCAGGAGGACAGAACCTTGGAAGTTACCGTAAAAGGAATAAAAACGCATTATTTGGAAGCAGGCGAAGGCGAAACCGTCCTTTTGCTTCACGGTTGGGGGGCTTCTGTGAACCTGTACAAGTCGGTTTTGGATGTGTTGGAGAAAGGAATGCATGTTATAGCACCCGATATGCCGGGTGTAGGTCTCACTCCCGACCCCGAATGTGCGTGGTGCGTGGATGATTATCTGGATTTTATCATAGAATTTGTGCGTACACTCGGAATAAAACGGCTCTCGCTCATAGGTCATTCATTTGGCGGCAGAGTCATTATAAAAATGATGAGCAGGAAAAACTTGCCTTTCACCGTGGATAAGATAGTTCTCATGGACAGCGCAGGTATAAGACCGCATTTGAGCCTAAAAAAAAGGCTGAAACAACGCATTTATAAGATAAGCAAGTGGGTTCTTTCCATAGGTATAGTGAAATGGTTTTATCCCGATGCACTCGATAATCTCAGAAACAGAAACGGTAGTGCCGATTATAACCGCGCAACGCCCGTGATGCGTGCTACACTTGTGCGTGTGGTGAACGAAGATTTAACTCACCTTTTGCCCAACATCACTCGCCCCACGCTTCTCATATGGGGCACAAAGGATACTGCAACACCGTTTTCCGATGCAGAAAAGATGAATAAGCTCATACCCGACAGCGGCATTGTAAAATTAGAAGGTGCAGGACACTTTGCCTTTGCAGAGCAGCCTGCCACGGTAAAATGTGCGCTGTGTTCTTTCTTTGAAATATGACGGAGGAAATATGCTGACATACATACTAAAAACTATACTTTCACTCAGTTTTGTATTTGCATCCATGGCTTCCATATGCAAATGTATTCACATGTTGCAGCTGAATTCGTATCAGTATGCAGGCTATTTCCGCACCGTATTTAGAATACGCAGTTACTTCATACCGTACTTTTTCATGTGCGTGTTTGCACTGCCCATAGCACTGTGCCTCAGTGCAGAAAGTATAGCACTTCCTGTTATATCAGTCATATTCGTGCTTTTTGGTCTGGTTCGCAAGCCCGATAAGTACGCAAAGAAAAAACTGGTATATACCATGCGTGTAAAAAGGCTCGTTATTACAAACCTTTGTCTTTGTGCCATTGCATGTGCAGGGATATTCCTTTTGAAGTCCGAAACACTTTTCAGACTGCTCCCCATAGTCTTTTATGCTCTCACGCCTTTTATCACCTTGCTTGCAAACCTTATAAACACCCCCATGGAAAAGGCGATAAACAGACACTACATAAACGATGCGAAGCGAATTTTGCGCAGTTCGGGAGTGAATACCATAGGTATCACGGGAAGTTACGGCAAGACCAGTGTGAAATTTTATCTCTCGGCACTTCTTACGGAAAAGTATGACACACTTTGCACACCGTCGAGTTTCAACACACCCTTGGGCATTGTGAGAACCATCCGTTCATCGCTCACACCGCTCACGGAAGTTTTCGTATGTGAAATGGGTGCAAGACATGTACATGACATAAAAAAGATTTGCGACATAGTCCATCCCGACTGTGCCGTCATAACGGCCATAGGCAATCAACACCTTGAAACATTCCACACGCTTGAAAACATAAAGAAAACAAAGCTTGAACTTGCAGATGCGGTGGAGAAAAAGTGCAAAGGACATGTTTTTATAAACTCAGACAGTGTTTGCGATGCTGCATCACTCCCCTACTCCGATATAATCACATACGGCACTAATGAAAATGCCGATTATATGGCACACAACATACGCTTTTCGGAAAAAGGCATGAGTTTCACTGTCACATGTTTCGGCAAAGAGAGCATGGATTTTACCACTCGCCTCTTGGGTTCACACAATGCCGTAAACCTCACAGGTGCCATAGCCGTGGCACACACATACGGTATATCGCTCGAAAGCCTGTCACCACGTGTACGCAGAATTGCCCCCGTGGAACACAGACAGGAACTCAGACCCATGCAGGGCGGTGTGATAATAGACGATGCTTTCAACTCAAATCCTGTGGGTGCAAAATCTGCATTGGATACGCTGTCATGCTTCGACGCTTGCAAGATACTCATAACCCCGGGCATGGTGGAGCTTGGAAGTGCCGAGTGGGAGTTGAATAAAGAGTTCGGAAAACAAGCGGCTGCCGTTTGTGATTACGTATTTTTAGTAGGTCGCACTCACACGGAGAGCATTTACGAAGGACTCAAAGAGGCAGGCTTCAACGAAAACAGAATCACCGTTTCGCCCTCATTTTCCGATGCCATGGCACAGGCACAAGTCATGCGCACAGAAAAGAAAAAGGCAATACTGATTGAAAACGATTTGCCCGATAATTACTAATCACGGACAATTTTTGAAAGGAGATTTCATATGAAAGCAAATGTAGCGGTAATCTTCGGCGGAAACAGCGTAGAACACGAGATTTCCATCATCTCGGCTCTGCAAGCATACGCATCCATAGACAGAGAAAAATACGACCTTTTTCCCATATACATAGCAAAGAACGGAATAATGTATTCGGGAAACGGTTTTGACAACATAGAAAACTACAAAGACATACCTCGTCTTAAAAAGCAAGGTCACACGGTATTCTTATCCAAAGAAACTGATGGCGTTTTTCTGCGCACACACAGCGGAAAAAAGATTTTCCGTCAGAAGAAAATACGCATAGATATAGCCTTTCCCATAGTACACGGACTCAATGCAGAGGACGGAACAGTTCAGGGTTTTCTCCACTTGTTGGGGCTGCCGTATGTTGGCTGCGATGTGCTCTCCTCTGCCCTGGGCATGGATAAATATGTGTCAAAAACGGTGTTAAAGTCACACGGAATACCCGTGTTGGATTGCGTTTTGCTCACCGCAAAAGAATATTACAGCAACACGGATGTTGCAAAATCCAAAGTGGAAAGTGCGCTTTGCTATCCCGTCATAATAAAACCCGTAGACTTGGGTTCCAGTGTGGGCATCAGCATAGCACACAACGAAACAGAACTCCACAGCTCGCTTGAACTTGCATTCACATTCTCAGGACGTGTTATTATAGAACCCGCCGTAACAGAGATACAGGAGATAAACTGCTCCGTTTTGGGGTCGCATGCACATGCTGAGGCATCCGAGTGCGAAGAACCGCTCAATGCGGGCGAAATACTGAGTTATCAGGATAAGTATATGAGCGGTGGCGGCTCAAAGGGCGCAAAAATTCAGGGCGAATCCGAGGGAATGGCAAGTCTGCAAAGGCGCATACCTGCAAATATTACCGACGAAATGCGTGATGCAATCCGTAAAACCGCCGTGGACGCATTCCATGTTTTGGGTGCAGAAGGTGTGGTCAGAATAGACTTCATCATAGATAAGGCAAAAAATGAGTTCTATCTGAACGAAGTAAATACCATACCCGGGTCACTCTCATTCTACCTTTGGGAACCCATGGGACTTGCGTACAAATCTCTATTAAGTGAGTTGCTGTCACTCGCAGTAAAGCGGAAACGCAACCGTGATGAGATTACCACAAGTTTTGAAACCAATGTACTTTCCATGAGCAATCTCGGCGGTGTGAAAAAGTAATAAATCTTTGATGCGGCATATGAAAAAGACACTTAATGCAAATACACTGAAAATTATTGCTATCATTGCAATGCTTGCAGACCACATAGCATTCGGCTTCTTGTCGCCCGTTTCCCCGTTCTATTATGTTCTGCGCATAATAGGCAGGATTACCGCACCCGTCATGTGTTTTTTTATTGCAGAAGGGTTTTACCACACTCGAAGCGTGGGAAAATACATGCTCCGTCTTTTCATATTTGCCGTCATATCACATGTACCGTACAGGCTGCTCTTTGAACCCAAAAATCCTCTCACATCCAGTATCATGTTGCCGCTTTTCCTCGGACTTTGTGCACTGTGGCTATATAAGAATACGAATATAAAAAAGCCGCTTGCATACCTTGGAATGCTCGCCTGCTTTATATTAAGCTACACATCCGACTGGTCATGTATGCCCGTATTTTTCATACTCCTATTCGGCATATTCCATGAAAACAGACACGATGCGCTCGTGCGCTTTGCCGTGGTATGTGCCGTCTTCGGCATCACCGCCACAATAGTCAGCCCTGCTGAATGGTACATGTTCGGCGTGTTCCTG